>CANJJI010000032.1 GCA_947474545.1 Beijerinckiaceae bacterium
GACTGGTATTCATCGGCGGATTTGCAAGCCTGACCCAACTTGTTGCCAATGCTGGAACCTCGGTTAGCAATTTCACGCTTGCGCCCATTCCTTTGTTTGTGATTATGGGAGAGCTGTTTTTTCATACCGGACTTGCATTCCGGGTATTTGACGCACTCGATAAATGTCTCGGCAAGCTCAGAGCGCGTCTGTCATATCTGGCGGTCGGCGGCGGCACCATTTTCGCAATGTTGTCGGGATCGAGCATGGCCAACACTGCCATGATGGGATCGCTGATGATCCCTGACATGATGAAACGTGGCTATAAGAAACACATGGCCATGGGCCCCATTCTGGGCACGGGCGGACTGGCGGTCGTGATTCCGCCCTCTGGCCTTGCGGTGCTGCTGGGCAGCCTTGCACATATCGATATCGGAGGTCTGCTGATCGGTGGTGTCGTTCCCGGTCTTATTTTGTCGGCGCTATATATCTTTCTGATCTGGTTCATGGTCTGGCTGGATCCGCAGGCGGCCCCATCCTATGAAGTTCCCAAGGTTTCGCGCCGTGAAATGCTGATGTCCATCCTCATCAACATTGTGCCCATGAGTTTTGTGGTTTTCTGCGTGATCGGCCTTATTGTTCTAGGCGTTGCGACGCCAACGGAAGCGGCCGCCTTTGGCGCGTTGAGCGTATTTATTCTGGCTATCTGCTTCCGCTGCTTGACATGGGAGGCGATCAAAAAGTCTCTTGAAGGTTCGCTCCGCGTCACGGCCATGACGTTTTTCATCATCGCGGGCTCATCAACCTTCAGTCAAATCATGGCGTTTTCCGGCGCCAGCAATGGCATGGTAAGCTGGGCGACGGGCTTCAACGTTTCGCCCATCGCCATGCTGTTGATCATGTTCGCCGTGCTCATAGTGCTCGGCATGTTCATGGATCAGGTGTCCATGATGATGCTGACTTTGCCTATTTTCATGCCGCTGGCCAAGACATTGGGTTTTGACCCGATCTGGTTCGGCTTAATCATGTTGATGGCGCTTGAAATCGGTTTTACAACGCCGCCCTTTGGCCTGCTGCTCTTCGTGATGATGGGCGTCGCCCCCAAAGGCACCACCCTGCAAGAGGTGTCGATGGCCGGATTGCCCTATATCGGCATGACCATGCTGGTTGTCGCATTGATGATCATTTTCCCGCAAATCGTTCTGTGGCTGCCCTCACTGGTGCCACATTAGATCGGTGCGCCGGGGCGGTTCATTGCCTGCCGGCCACCAACTTGCTGATATGATTTGAGCCAGAGCTGCGGCCATTAAAACCGCTCACCGGTGCGTTCATACCGCGCCAGCCTCTGTCGCATGTTGTTGCGAAAGCTCTCTTCGGAATTGCTCAGAGTTTGTGGCTTGGGAATGCTCTCGATGGGGCGGCCAAGGCGCGCCAGCAACATGTGCCAGTCCCTGCTGTCGCGCATGTTCCGGTTCGCCAATCCGCTTTGCTCAAGCGCTTCGATGGCCGGCAACACGCTGGCCGCTGCAGGCCCAAGGCGGATGAGGCCGCCAATAGCCCCGTCGATGGCTTGTGAGTGATCAACATCATTGTAGGATTTGATGCTGGCGCGGCGGGCGTCCCGCAACTTCAACTGTTCGCCGATGATGGCTGCAAGTTCCGGTGCGGCGGTTGCGCCCCTGTCGGCTTGCCGCTCGATGAAACCGGCCGCCAGCGTGCGCCGCTCGGGATCGCGCAGCAGCTCGGCCTCGCCGGGAACGGGCTGGGTAAAAGCGCCAGATGGCAGGGACTTCACCATGCCTCCGAGCGCACGAAGGCTGCGATCTTTAACGGCATCTGCCTGCAGCAGGCGCGCGACGATCACGGTTCTGAGCGCCGTGGATTCAGCGGGCATCGCCTTGGGCAGGATCCAGACGCCATTGAATTCACTTACTCGTTTGTCGGCGATGAGTTTCAACGTCAACGCTATTTCTTCCGGCGTGGCTCTGCGCTTGGCCATGGGTTCGAAAAACGCATTGATGAGTTTGAAGACCGGATCGCTTGCTGGGGTCGAACTATCGTTCATAACCTCGGTCAGCCGCCGTATGAGCTGCTGGTCAAAGCCGGGCGTGCCGGCAGCATTGCGGCCATTGCCCGTGTCGCCGGTGGTGTCCGCATTGCCGCCGGTCAGATCGAGGTTGGTCTGCGTTGCCAGAATGTTGCCGGGCTTGAAGTCTTCATACCGGCCTTTGACAACAGATCTGCTGGCCCAGCGAAAGCGAAAATTCTCCAGCCCGCCATCGGGCAAATACATCAGGGGCACGCTGATCCATGCCGCCCGTGCCCGGGTTTGACGCAACAGCGTGTGGCCGTGTGCGTCAAGGATTTCGAGGCGTTCGATGCGCACAGGCCGTGACCCCAGCCCGTCTTCGCCAGACCTCGATTCGGCTGGCAGAGGGGTGATGAGATGGCTGGAGACGATGCGCAGATCGAAGTTTTGTACGGGCCGGCTTGCCTCGATACAGTCCCCGGTGGAAAGCCTGAGTTTCCAGCGTTCATGCAGTTTATCGAACCGTCCTGTCCAGCCGCTCAAATCGCCGCCAGATTGTGGCAGCACGGTTGCGCTGCATCGCCCGCGCGCTGTTCTCGTAAAGGTCACGGCCCCGGGGGCCAGCGCAAGGGGCGCTGCCAGACCTTCGGTATCGCGATTGACGGTCACGCTGAGCACGCCTTCGGTGAACAAGAGCGCAGCGCAGAGGTCCGAACACAACTTGCTGGCTGGTCCGTAGGTCTCAGACTTTGCGGGCGCCCGGTCTGCGCGTGCATAAGCAGCGCGTCGTGCCGCGACATTTTTCGCATCGTATTGCGAAGTGCTTTCGATGCGGATAGCCCCGCGCAGATTGATCTTCTGCGCCGGCAGCATGTCGCCGGCCAGTTCCCTGTCATGGCGCGCCTGCGTCACCAGATTGCCGGGCATGGGAATGGCGACCATCAACAGGATGGCGCCGATGATCGCGATGGCGCCAGCCACAGCTTCGCGCATGTAGCGTTCCAGCGGGAAGAACACCGCAGCAACGACGAGTCCGTAGAGGAACGCAGTCGGCAGAAAACTAAGCACAATGCCGGGCGCGAGCAGCAGGAAATAGCCAAGAATGACCACGAACGGAAAAGCCGTGACAAAAGCTGCGCCGGCTCCGGTTGCGATGAGGTAATATTTCAGAAAGCTTTTCAATCTGTTCTCTGGGTTAATTGTCCGCAGTTTGCCACGGGGGGGTTAAAAGACCTCTCGCCTGCAGGCTCATTCAATAATTTGGCTAATGCCTTTTAAACATCCCGGCACGCTCCCCGCCCGATTTGATTTGATCCCGAACCATCGTTAAAGAACGTGGGCAGCCACAATGCGCAGCAGCCCGCCGGGCGTTTGTCCCGGCGGGAGGGGCTCAGGCCTGCCAAAAGGCCGATGCCAACAGGAGGATCACCTGACAATGCATGATGCACTTTTCGATCACGAGCATGCCCAGATGTCCGAAGAGGCGCGGCTCGCGATCGCCCAGTCGATCTGGGAGCAGGAAAATGTCGAGCTCAAGACTGTTGGCATCGATATCGGCTCCTCCACCTCGCATCTGCTGTTCGCCAAGGTCATTCTCCAGCGCCAGACCCAGGGTCTATCAAGCCGTTTTGTAGTGATCGAGCGCCATGTGATCTGGCGCTCGCCGATCATGCTGACGCCCTTTCTGCCCGATGGTACGATCGATGCCCATTCGCTCGCCCATTTCATCGAAGACGCCTATGTCTCCGCCAATATCAAGCGCAGCGATATCGATTCCGGCGCGGTTATCCTGACCGGCGAAGCCATCAAGAAAACCAATGCCCGCGCCATCGACGAAATTTTTGCCGCGGAAGCGGGCAAGTTTGTCTGCGCGACCGCTGGCCACAAGCTCGAATGTCTGTTGGCGGCACATGGGTCCGGCGCTGTGGCCCTCTCCAAGGCGCGGCAGAATTGCCTTTTGCATGTTGATATCGGCGGCGGCACCACCAAGCTGGCGCTGATAGACAAGGGGCAGGTCATTGCCCTTCAGGCCTTTGCCGTAGGCGGACGCCTGATCGCACAAGATGGCAATGGCGAATGGACGCGTTTTGATGACAGCGTGCAGGAAATAGCCAGGCAATTCGGCTATTCCATCACACCAGCTGACCTCGCCAATGAAGACCTGCGCAAGCAATATGCCGACAAACTCGCGGGTGTTGCGGCTGATTATATTCTGGGCGCGCCCAAGGATGCTCTGGGCAAGGCGCTGGAACTGACCGAACCATTGCCTAAGCATCCCAAACCCGTGGGCTTCACCTTCTCCGGCGGCGTCGGCGAATATATCTTCAATTACGAGGCGCGCGACTATGGCGATATCGCCCGGTTGCTGGCCAATGCGTTGACCGAAAAATTATCGAGCCGCACCAAGATTGCGCTTATCGATCCCGGTCAGCGTATTCGCGCGACTGTGATCGGCGCGTCTCAATTCACCGTGCAGGTCTCAGGCAAGACCATCTATCTCGGCGATCAGGGTGCGCTGCCCGTGCACAATATTCCCGTCGTGCGCCCTCCGCTCGATCTTTCAGGCGAAATCGATGAAGCGGCGATTACCCGGGCGATCCAGACGTCGGTGGGCAATCTCGATATGGAAGTCTCGCAGAAACTGGCGCTGGCCTTTACCTGGGAAGGCGATCCCGAATATGCGCGCCTCGCCGCCATGGGCCGTGCTGTCAAGGCCGCATTTGCGCCCGGCGGCAAACGCGACGAATTGCTGGTCGTGATGATCGACGGTGATATCGGCAAGACGTTCGGTCGCATTCTGCGTGAAGAACTCGACATGCCGGGCAAGCTCGTCTCCATAGACGGCGTGCAATTGCAGGAACTGGATTTCGTCGACGTCGGCGATCTCATCGATCCACCGGGTGTCGTGCCCGTCGTCATTAAATCGCTGTTGTTCTCTTAAAGCAGCGTTCCCAAGGAGAAATTGAAACCATGAACCCGGCACAAAACTACAATATCGATTCCTATCTCGACTGGGTCGCCAAGGAAGGCATACCCGTGGCCGAGGATTACGGGATCGATTTGTTCAAGGTCGAAACGAAGATGTGGCCGCGTTATGGCGTGAAAGGCGCTGCGGTTCATTTGAAAGGCCGCGGCGATCTCGCCAACATGTTCCTGCTCGATATTCCTCCGGGCGGCCCCACGGAGCCCGCCAAGCACATTTATGAAGACGTATATTATTGCCTCGAAGGCAATGGCTCGACGCAGCTGGAACTGGCAGACGGCACCAAGCGCAGCTTCGAGTGGGGGCCGCGTTCGATGTTCGCGATTCCGCTGAACGCCAAACATCGCCACTTCAACGGTTCGGGCCGTGAGCGTGCGCTGCTGGTGACCACGACCGACATGCCTTTGGTGATGAACCTCTTCCACAACGAGAAATTCATCTTCGACATCGACTTTGATTTCTCCGAACGCGCGGGCAAACAGGGTTATTATTCCGGCGAAGGTGATCTCATCACGGTGAGGCCCGGCAACCATATGTGGGAAACCAATTTCGTTCCCGATCTTGGCTCCATTGAATTGCGCGCGTGGGGCGATCGCGGCGCGGGCGGCACAAACATCATGTTCGTGCTGGCTGATGGCACCATGCATGCGCATATCTCTGAAATGCCCGTGGGAACCTATAAAAAAGGCCATCGCCACGGTCCCGGTTTCCACGTGATGTGCGTGACGGGTCAGGGTTATTCGCTGCTCTGGTTTGAAGGAGAAAAGGACTTCCTGCGCATTGACTGGGGGCATGGTGTCGTCTTTCCCCCTGCCGACAAGCAGTTCCATCAGCATTTCAACACCTCGCGCGAACCTGCCCGCTATCTGGCGACTGGTACGGGCGGTCTTCGTTATCCATTGATCACCGGTGTGCGCCGTTCGCTCTGGGGCATGAGCCCCGGCGAAAAGGGCGCGGTTTCGACCTCACTAAAAGAAGGCGGCGACCAGATGGAATACGAGGATCAGGATCCGCGCATCCACGCCATCTGGCTTGAGGAAATGAAGAAGAACGGCGTCGAGCCGAAGATGCAGAAATGGTTCCCGTGACGGGAGCGTTCTGATACGCGAGGGCTTGCCATCCCGGCTCCGCATTCCAGTTGAGCCGGGAAATGCGCTACTGAAAAGGAGGGACTTCATGCCCGCACGCAGCGTCATCTCCATCACGGCCTTTCTCATGGCGGCGCTTGCAGGCGTTGCCCATGCGCAAGATATCCCGCGCCTTAATCTCATCATCGGTTTTTCCCCCGGCGGCAATTACGATGCGACCGGGCGTCTCTATGCCCGCCATTTCAACCGCTTTTTGCCGGGAAATCCCGTCGTCATCGTGCAGAACATGCCAGGCGCCGGCAGTGTGCAGGCGACCAATCACATCTACAATATTGCCCCGAAAGACGGCTCGATGCTCGCGATCGTCGATGGCGCTATTCTGTTTCAAGCTCTGTTCGGCAACCCTTCAGCGAAATACGATCCGCGTCAGATCACCTGGATTGGCGGACGTGCGCCGGAATTTCCCCAATGCGCGATCATGAAAGCGGATCTGCCTAAATCAATCGAAGATGCGCGGCAGAAGGAATATGTGCTGGGCGCTGCAGTAGGTACGCGCACCGTCAATCATCCGCGCATGCTCAACGCGTTGATAGGCACAAAATTTCGTCTCGTGACGGGCTTCCCCGGCGGCGCGGAAATCACTCAGGCCATGGAAAAAGGCGAGGTGGATGGCTGGTGCGGATGGTCCTGGGGTTCCATCAAGCGCCGCCAGATTTCCTGGTTGAAAGAAGGACGGATGGTCCTTTTGTTGCAAACAGCGCTGCGCAAATCGCCCGATTTGCCAGACGTGCCGCTCGCGCTGGATTTCGCCAAAAGTGACGCAGATCGTAGCGTCATGCAAGTGGCTATGGCCGATACGGAAATCGCAACGCCGATGATTGGACCGCCGGGCATGTCGCCAGAGCGCGTCGCGCAATTGCGCAAATCCTTCGAGGCGATGCTGGCGGACAAGGACTTGCTCGCCGATGCGAACAAGGTTGGTATCGACATTGATCCTGTCAGTGGCGAAACAATGCGCAAGACCGTGGAACAGATATTTGCGCTTCCACCAGAGATCATCGAGCGCGCCAAGGCCATTAATCAATAGAGGCCATCGATCAATGGGAGCTGGCATGAAACGTCTGTTGCAGGTCATGCTGTTTAGCTTTGTCGCGATGAGTGGTGCACTCGCGCAGACACCAGCAGAATTCTGGCAGGGCAAACAGGTCCGTATCGTCGTTGGCTTTCAGGCGGGCGGCTCCTCCGGAATTTATGCCGAAGCGCTTGGCAGACATATGGGCCGTTACCTGCCGGGCAATCCCACATTCATCAATCAATACATGCCCGGTGGCGGCGGCTTGATTGCTGCCAATCATATCGCCTCGCGCGCTGCGAAAGACGGCAGCGAAATTGCTATCACCAGCCGAACGGCAGCGGTTGAGCCGTTGCTCGGCAATCCCCAAGCCAAATTCGACGGTCGCCAATTCAACTGGATCGGCAGCGCGAATATCGAAAATTCCATTTGCGTCGCCAACAGCTCCACAGGCATTGCGGCATTTGCCGATGTAAAGCAGCGCGAACTTATCGTCGGTGGTAGCGGTGCGGACGCGATCGACGTTATCATGCCCAGAGCCGCCAACACACTGATGGGATCAAAATTCAAGATTGTGCCGGGCTATAACACGAGCAACGATGTACTTTTGGCGATGGAGCGTGGCGAAGTCAGCGGATTTTGCGGCGTTGGTTGGACCCTGATCAAATTGCGCAAGCCCGAATTGCTGACGCAAAAGAAGATCAACATTCTCTTCCAGATGGCGTTGAAGAAACACGAGGATTTGCCAAATGTTCCGTTGATCCAGGACCTCGCGTCAAATGACGACGACCGCCGTGTGCTTGAATTCATGCTCGCGCCGCAGGATATGGGGCGTCCCTTTTTTGCGCCCGCAGGCGTTCCCGAAGATCGCGTGAAAGCCCTGCGCGATGCATTTGCGGCTACATTGAAAGACCCGCAATTCCTGAAAGAAGCCGAGAAGTCCGGTCTGGAGATTCAGCTTGTAACCGGCCAGGACATTCACGCCCTGCTCGAAAAGACTTATGCTACAGCGCCCAATTTGATCGAACGCGCCAAGGCGCTGGTCGCACAAAAGTGAGCGTTATCACTTGATCGCGTTCGACAATGTCAGTGTCAGCTATGATGGGGGCGCGCATTTTGCTGTCTTCGATCTCTCGCTTGAAATTGCAGGTGGCCAATTCGTGGCGCTTGTGGGTGCATCGGGTTGCGGCAAAACCAGCATGTTAAAAACCATCAACCGGTTGCGTGATCCAACGTCCGGCGAAGTGCGCATCGAGGGCGATGCAGTTGCGAAAGTCGAGCCCGAAATCCTGCGCCGCTGCATCGGCTATGTGTTTCAGGGCATTGGCCTGTTTCCTCATCTGACGATTGCAGAGAATATTGCAATTACGCCAAAGCTGCTGGGCTGGACGGACCTTGATCGCCGTGCGCGCGTTGAAGAACTGCTGGACCTTGTGGAACTGCCGCAGGATTTTGCAACACGCCTGCCTTCGCAGCTCTCGGGCGGACAGCAACAGCGCGTCGGCGTCGCGCGCGCACTGGCAGCGCGGCCGCGAATTCTTCTGATGGACGAACCCTTCGGCGCGCTCGACCCGCTCACGCGCGAATCCCTTGGCGCATCGTGCCGCAAACTGCATGAGACACTCGGGCTCACAACCATTATGGTGACGCACGATGTACAGGAAGCGATCTTGCTCGCAGATCGTATCATCGTCATGCAGGCAGGCCGGATCATTGCCGACGGTTCACCACAGGCTTTATTGTCGGGTCAGCAAGACAAACCGGTTGCCGAACTCATGGGCCTGCCGCGCCGCCAGGCTGAACGCGTCCAAGCTCTGCTGGATGGGCGCAAGTCATGAACGAACGCTTGTCGTCATCCCTCGCAAATCTCCCTGATTATCTGGGTCAGCATGTGTTGCTCTCGGCCAGCGCATTGTTGCTTGCGCTTGCCGTAAGCCTGCCGCTGGCCATAGCTGCAGCGCGTTCGCCCGCCCTGCGTGGTCCAATCATCGGCATTGCCAGCCTCGTGCAGACCATTCCCGGTCTTGCGCTGATGGCTTTGTTTTATCCGCTTCTGCTTGCGCTTTCCATGCTGCTCGAGCCTGCGCTTGGCTGGAAGCTGCCTGCGCTCGGTTTTCTGCCGGCGCTGATGGCGCTCACCCTGTATGCGTTGTTGCCGGTCCTGCGCAACGCCGTCGCTGGCATCGAAGGCATAGATCCCGCGGTAAAACAGGCTGCGCTTGCAGTGGGCATGACGCGCAGCCAGCTACTTTGGCAGGTGGAAGCGCCGCTCGCAGCGCCTGTCATCATGGCCGGTATAAGAACTGCTGCAGTGTGGACCATTGGCGCTGCCACGCTCGCAACCCCTGTGGGGCAGACGAGCCTGGGCAACTATATTTTCTCCGGTCTGCAGACGGAGAATTGGGTCTCGGTCCTGTTTGGTTGCGCCATATCTGCGGCGCTGGCCCTTAGCGTAGATGCGTTGCTTGGCTGTGTTGAGGCCGGTATCAGGCAACGAAGGCGCACTTTGGTCTTTGGTTCTCTAGCTATTTTATGCGCAGGCATTGCCGTAGCGCTTGCCCCCCTTATGGTGCGCGGTAGCGCGCAACAGAGGATTGTCATCGGCGCAAAAAATTTTTCCGAACAATTTATCCTGGCCGACCTCGTGGCATCGCATCTGGAAAAGGCTGGCTTCAATACACAACAAAAGCAAGGCCTTGGTTCTGCCATCGCTTTCCGGGCCCTGGCAGGAAACGAGATCGACGTCTATGTCGATTATTCCGGCACGCTCTGGACCAACGTTCTGCAACGCGGCGATATGCCTTCGCGTGCGATCATGCACCGTGAGCTCACTGCGCAATTGCGCGAACGGTTTGGCGTTGCGGTTCTGGGTCAGCTTGGATTTGAAAACGCCTACGCGCTCGTCATGAAGGAAGAGCGTGCGAAAGCTTTAAATATAACCAGTATTGATGATGTCGCCTCGCAAGCACGTACGATGACGTTTGGCACGGATCTGGAATTTCTTGAGCGCCCCGAATGGAAAGAATTGCGTGAGAGCTATGGCCTGCAGTTTCAGTCCACACGCACGTTTGCACCTACCTTCATGTATCGAGCGCTGGCAGGTGGTGAGGCTGATGTCATCACAGGATTCTCAAGCGATGGCCGGATAGCGGCTGAAAACCTGCGTGTTCTCGAAGATAGGAAGGGCGCAATTCCAGCCTATGACGCGCTCATTCTGGTTTCTCCGCGCAGGGCAGGGGATGCGCGATTCATGGATGCACTGAAGCCTCTGATAGGCTCTATCAAGGTGGAGGCCATGCGCGCCGCCAATTATGCTGTCGACCGGGACGCAGATAAGCTGACGCCCGCACAGGCGGCGGCAATTCTCGCGCGTTAGGCGCACTTGCATTCCCCATCGCGCCAATTATCCTTGAGCCAACACGGGAGGATGCCATGCCGGCGCGCGAAACTGCGAAAAAGCTTATGCTCAACGCCTTCCATATGTGCACGCCCAGCCAGTCATGGGCGGGCATGTGGACTCATCCCGAAGACAAGGGCGTGAATTACACCAGCCTGCAATATTACGTCGATCTCGCGAAGGTCTGTGAGCGCGGCCTGTTCGATTCAATCTTCTTTGCCGACAGTATTGGCCTCATGGATAAATACGGCGGCGGCCCTTCTGAAGCCCTGCGAGCAGGCGCAATGGCGCCGATGAATGACCCGACGCTCACCATCCCTACGATGGCCTATGCGACCGAGCATCTGGGTTTTGGCGTCACCGCTAACCTATCCTACGAGCATCCCTTCATCATGGCTCGGCGCATGTCGACTCTTGATCATCTCACCAACGGTCGCATCGGCTGGAACATCGTTGCGGGCTTCGTCAATTCCGGTGCGCTGGCGACAGGCCGCGCGGCCATCAGGGATCATGACGAGCGTTACGATCTGGCCGAAGAATACATGCAGGTCGTCTATAAATACTGGGAGCAGTGCTGGGAAGATGACGCGGTCGTGCGTGATCGCACTCGCCGCATCTATGCCGATCCTTCAAAAGTTCACCCTGTCACGCACAAGGGCGCGCATTTTACTTCGCAGGGCGTGCATATGTGTGAACCCTCGCCGCAGCGCACGCCTGTTCTTTATCAAGCGGGCACGTCCGCGCGCGGACGCTCTTTTGCTGCGCAACACGCAGAATGCGTTTTTCTCACCGGTAGCACCAAGAAAATGATCCGCGATCACGCGAGTGATATTCGCGCGCGCGCTGTATCTGCAGGCCGTTCAGCCGATGATGTCGCGATCATCGCTGGCTGCACGATCATCGTCGCGCGCACGGATGCCGAGGCGCAGGAACGTTATGAAGATATACGAGGTCATCTCGACGTTGGCGGTTCGCTATCGATTTTCTCGGCGCTGGCCGGTATCGATTTCTCGAAATACAATCCTGACGATCCCATCGAATATATCCGCTCCAACGCCACGCAATCCTTTATTGAACGCATGACCGTTTTGGCGCAGGGCAAGAAATGGCGTGTTCGCGACCTCACAGCTTTTCATCAGGATTCTCCCACTGCTGGAGTATTCCTCGTTGGTTCGCCATCAACCATTGCTGATGAGATGCAATCCTGGGTGGATGAAACCGGGCTCGATGGTTTTAACATCTATCGCACGCCGGAGCCTGCGGGACTTGAGCGCGTTGTCGATCTGCTCGTGCCGGAATTACAGTCGCGCGGCGTGTACAAGACCGAATATACCCCGGGCTCGCTGCGCAACAAGATTTTTGGCAAGGGAGATCGTCTGGGCGCAACGCATCCGGCAACGGCTGTGTCACCTGCAAGGGCGGCGGAGTAACGAGGGCGGCGCTTCACGCCATCTCGATATCCAGCCCGATATCAAGTATCGCCGCAGAATGCGTCAGCGCGCCTGATGAAATCACATCGACGCCCGCTTCCGCCACGGCTTTCACGCTGTCCGCGTTGATGCCGCCGGACGCCTCCGTGCGCATACGGCCAGCGATCATCTTCACGCCCTCGGCCATCTGCTCAGGGGACATGTTGTCGAACAGCACAGCATCTGCGCCTTCTTCCAGCACTTCTTTCAATTGATCCAGGCTGTCGACCTCAATTTCGATTTTGAGCAAATGGCCCGCATGGGCCTTGCAGGCCTGCAGAGCTTGTTTGATGCCGCCGCAGACGGCAATGTGATTGTCCTTGATGAGAAAGGCGTCATCAAGTCCGAACCGGTGATTGAGCCCGCCCCCGCATCGGATCGCATATTTCTGGAATGCGCGCAGATTGGGCGTCGTTTTCCGCGTGTCGATGATCTTCGCTTTGGTGTGTTTCGTCATTTCGACAAAAAGCGCCGTCATCGTCGCGATGCCGGACATGTGCGAGATGAAATTCAGCGCCGTGCGCTCTGCTGTCAGGATCGCACGGGCATTGCCGCTGATTCGTGCGATGGGCGTTCTCACTTTCGTGAACGCATCGCCATCTGCCGCCAGATATTCGAAGTTCAAGGAGGGATCGACCATCTTGAACGCGGCTTCGGCCACAGAAAGTCCGCAGATCGTGCCCGGCTTGCGTGGCGCCATCACGCAACGCGCCTGCATGGATTCTGGGATCGTCGCGACGGAAGTGATGTCGCCCGCGCGGCCGATATCTTCCTCAAGCGCGGCGCGAACCGCATTTTCGATGATGAGCGGGTAAAGGAAGGGCTTGTTCATGGCAGCGGTCCAAGTTTCTTCTGGGCGGTTTCATAGGGCGGTGGCGCTCGCTTGTCGAGATAGACCGATTCTTGCGCGCGAAACGTCCGCTTCCTTCCTTCAAGCAGGAGGGTGTTTCGAAATTGCAAATGCCCCAACTTGCGTAAGGTTAAGCTGGGGAAAATGTCGCACCATTTTTGCAAATGTTGTATCAAGGGACTCGATTTGCCCGGCGCGCGGGAGAAGGGACACAAAGTCGATGTCAGGACGTGTGAACTTTAATATCCTCAAATTTCGTTCGTATCTTGCGGCTTTCGCTCTGGTTTCGGCTGGTTTGTCGATACCTGCTCATGAGGCGCAAGCGCAGGTTCCGCCGATGAAATTTGAGGTGGCGC
Source organism: Beijerinckiaceae bacterium (assembly GCA_947474545.1). GTDB lineage: Bacteria > Pseudomonadota > Alphaproteobacteria > Rhizobiales > Beijerinckiaceae > Terripilifer. Next base: position 13,224 of record CANJJI010000032.1, read on the forward strand.
AGGTGGGCAACGCTGCAACATGCGGCTCCAATTGTGTACAGGTCATCACGGCGCGAGGCGAAATCGTCTCAAGCACGCCAGAGGATTTTCTCCAGTTCGTGCAGGCGCAGGGCGCGCGCAACAAGCGCATGCGTGCGGTGATTTTTGTTGATTCGCCTGGCGGTCTCGTCGTGTCGTCCATGCGGCTAGGTCTGCTGTTCCGTCAGCTCGGTGCGGCAGCTGTCGTTGGCCGGGTCAACCCGGGCGGCGGCCCCAATGACTTTTCGGCCGCGACCTGCGCCTCTGCCTGCGTTTATGCTCTGATGGGTGCAAAAAAGCGCGTGGTTCCCCCGCAAAGCCGCATTGTTCTGCATCGCATGTTCGCATTTGAGCGCTTCGGCGGCAGCGGCGATCAGCCCAACGGGCTGCAAAAGACCTATAACAACAAGGAACTTGCGGACCGGCTGTCGCGCTATGCCCGCCAGATGGGTGTGAGCGCCGAAATTATCCGCAGCGCAGAATCCATTCAGCCCGAGGCCATCCGGGTAGCCTCGCAGGCCGATTTGCGGCGCTGGAAGTTCTCCGTGCCAGCTTTTTGACGTGAACGGCAAGGAATTGGTTTTCCACGCCCGAATGGCCTTGACTTGAAAAGACCGCTGGCCTAATCGGGCGCTCTGCCATCCGGCGGCTTGCCAAAGCCCTCCGGTTGGTTTGCGGGGGTGTAGCTCAGTTGGTTAGAGCGTCGGCCTGTCACGCCGAAGGTCGCGGGTTCGAGTCCCGTCACTCTCGCCATTTTCCGCAATTACAGAAGCTATGCAGATAAGCACTGCCGCCCCGCGTGCTACACTTGCAATTCGTCAAACCGGCTGCGCCATTCCGCGAGGGTGCAGAATGTGGGATCGTCTGCAAAGCGCTTTCGTGTGGATTCGATCACATCGTTTTCCGACTGGTCGAGGTTCAAGTCCTGGATCATCGGCTGCTGCACATAAAATGGCGAATCGACAAAAAATTCCAGCCTGTTCCCCTCGGGGTCGTGGCAATAGACCGACCATGCCACGCCGTGATCGACGAGCCGCAGCTCCTTAACTCTTTCCGCCACCAGAACATCGCGGATCACGCGCAGATCTGCGATAGCTGACATCTGGAACGAGATCTGGTTGATTGTGCTCTCGTCTGTCGTGCGCGATTGCTGCAGGACAATCTGGTGATGGTCAGCTGCTTCGCGCGTGAGGAATACGAGCGGTGTGCCGCGTGCAATGCCCCGGTCGCTGGCCTTGAAACCCAGCACACGCTTGTAGAAATCTTCCATCACGGCAAGATTTTTGACGGTGATGCCCATATGGGCAAGTTTCATATCGGGTAAGCTCATCTTGTCCTCCTGCGGCGAAGGTCCGGCGTTGCGGCGCCCGGATACTCATTTGGGCAGATCATTTCACACTCGATCGCTAGGGCTCAAGCTTTGGATTCCGGTTGCAATTCCAGCACCTTTTGCCGCGCTGCCTGCAGCATGAAGGAATGGTCGCTCCCCATCAGCACGAACTGAATGCCCGCACCGGTGAATTTTTTCATCAGTGCGGGATCATAAAGCCCGCCCATGCCAGAATATTTTCCATGCTGACGGCAGGCTTCGATGACCCTATCGTAGGCTGCCGCGACTTCAGGCCGCCCAAATTGGCCGGGGATTCCCATCTCCGCGCACAGATCGTTGGTGCCGATGAACAGCACGTCGATACCCGGCACCGCCGCGATTTCAAACGCATTCTCGACGCTTTCCGGCGTTTCCACCATGGCGATCACCAGGGTCTCCCGGTTGAGAATTTCGGACGTTTCCTTCACGGGCCGGGGTGCAAAACCGAATTGCGGCATGCCACCGAATACGGAGCGTTTGCCGCCGGGCGGAAAGCGCAGTTTCTCAACCATTTCGCGCGCTTCTTCGGCTGTATCGACATGCGGCATCACCAGCCCCATCGCGCCATTGTCGAGCAAACGGGTCGCCATGCCGTACTCACCCTTGGGGACGCGCGCGATGGGGGTGAGGCCCGCCTGAAGGGCCGTCACGGCAATCTGGGAGGCGACATCGATGGAGATTGGCCCGTGCTCGAGATCCAGAAACACCCAGTCGAGCCCGGCTGTGCGGAAGGCCGGAACGATTTCGACCGTGCGCCCGATACGCACAGCAGCGCCCATAGCCAGTTTGCCGGCGGCCATGCGCGCGCGGGATGGATTCTGCAATTCGCTCATGAGCGTTTCCTTTGTGGCGTCTTAGCTTGCTTGAAGTGAACGTACACGCAATCGGCGCATTTGGAACCCTTTTGCGAATCCCGCAGACGAAGCGGCGCAGCGCGAAAAACTGTCGCCTGCCAATTCCGTTTGCACTTTTCCCGGCGCTCTCTTAGGACCTTGGCTGTGCCGCATCTTTCGCGCTGCTGCAGCGCGCCGGATTTCTCCGTTTCTCCCAGCTTCGCCAATCCCGTGAGCCAGACGCCGCAAAAAACTGGAATATCGGCCACTTCTGCCAGTGAAGAGGCTCGCCGGGGACCCGAGGCGCCGAAGGCGTCCCTTTGGGAGGTCTTTTCAGTGTTTCTGATGATCGGTCTGATGGGTTTTGGCGGCCTAGCGCCCGCCGCCCACCACATGCTGGTCGAGCGCAAGAAATGGCACAGCCCTAAGGAATATGTCGAGCTCTTTGCCATTTGCTCGATCCTGCCCGGCGGCAACATTCTGAACGCGTCCATCATGATCGGAAATCGCTTTCAGGGGCTGGCGGGGGCGGTCGCGTCACTCACCGCTCTGCTGCTGGCTCCGCTCGTCCTGTTGATCTGCCTCGCGCTTACCTATGATCACTTTTCCTACATTCCCGATGTTCGCGCGGCGATTGCTGGCGCGGCGTCGGCTGCGGCTGGGCTGATCGTCGGCACTGCTGGCAAACTGATTCGCGGTGTGGAAAAAAGCGCGACATCTCTCGTCTTTGGCCTCGCTGTTTTCGTCGCGATAGGCGTTTTCCGCCTGCCGCTGCAAATGACGCTTTTGATCATCGTGCCGCTGTCCATTGCCTGGGCCTTTTACCGCGCTCGCCTGACGGGAGCCGCCAAATGAGTGGCAACATCCTGATACAGCTGGCGATATTCTTCCTTTCCATTGCGCCCTTCACGATTGCCGGCGCGCAGACGCTGATACCCGAGCTTTATCGCTATTTCGTCGTGAATAACGCCTGGATGAACGCCGCCGAATTTGCCCAAGTCGTGGCGCTGGCGCAGATTGCGCCGGGCCCCAACATGCTCGTCGTCAGCCTGCTGGGCTGGAAAGTGGCGGGATTACCGGGACTTCTGATCACCACAACGGCTATTATAGGCCCCACCAGCGTTGGAGCTTATTTTGCGGCGCGCTGGATTGAGGCGTTAAAAAACGCCCATTGGCTCTCAATCGTCAAAGTGGCGCTGGCACCTGTCGTCATTGGGCTGATGCTGGCTTCAGGCACGATCACCAGCCGCGCTGCCAACCACGAATGGATAGGCTACGTATTCACCGCCTGCACGGCAGCATTCATCTATTATTCGAACAGGAACCCGCTTTGGGCGCTGGGGACCGGGGCAGCGCTCGGCCTTTTGGCGCACCGCCTGGGGATTATGTCGATTCCGCCCTGAGCTTGTATCTGATTTCCGGCGGAAAACCTGCGGCAAGTGCGCCAATTGCTCCGGTTCGTCTTGCGTCCCCGTGTGCACTGCGATAGGTCTGCGCCCGCGCAGGGACTCTGGCGGCAAGCCGGTGTTTTCTGGCCTTCAATTCTACGGGTCCATCATGCCGCAGCTTCTGAATGATTACCTGCCGCTGGTTGTGTTTGTGGCGGTTGCCGGCGGAATCGCCGGGGCACTGCTGATCGCGCCGTTCATCCTGGCCTATAAATCGCCTGATCCGGAAAAACTGAGCGCCTACGAATGTGGTTTCAATGCCTTTGATGACGCGCGCATGAAATTCGACGTGCGATTCTATCTGGTGTCGCTGCTCTTCATCATTTTCGATCTGGAAGTGGCGTTTCTGTTTCCCTGGGCCATCGCCTTCAAGCAGGTGGGCCTGTTCGGCTTCTGGTCGATGATGTTGTTCCTGGGCGTGTTGACCATCGGCTTCATCTACGAGTGGAAAAAAGGCGCGCTGGAGTGGGATTGATGACCAACATGAGCACAACAGCCATCGCTCCCGCCCCGCGCGGCATTCTCGATCCTGCCACCGGCAAGCCCGTGGGCGCGAATGATCCGTTTTTCCTCACCATGAACGATCAGCTCGCCGACAAGGGCTTTATCGTCACCTCGACCGACGATCTCATCCAATGGGCCCGCACGGGCTCGCTGATGTGGATGACCTTTGGGCTCGCCTGTTGCGCCGTTGAAATGATGCAGCTCTCCATGCCGCGCTATGATGTCGAACGTTTCGGTTTTGCCCCGCGCGCCTCGCCAAGACAATCGGATGTGATGATCGTCGCCGGTACGCTCACCAACAAGATGGCCCCCGCGCTGCGCAAGGTCTATGATCAGATGCCCGAGCCGCGCTATGTGATCTCCATGGGGTCCTGCGCCAATGGCGGCGGGTACTATCATTACAGCTACAGCGTCGTGCGTGGCTGCGACCGCATCGTCCCCGTAGATATTTACGTACCAGGCTGCCCGCCCTCAGCCGAAGCGCTGCTCTATGGCGTGCTGATGCTGCAGAAGAAGATCCGGCGGTTAGGCACGATTGAAAGATAGCGCCTTGCTGCAGGGCAGGGGTGGAGCAGGTTAATGGCAGTTGAACTGAAAACATTGGGCGAGAGCATTGCCGCCGCGCTGCCGGGCAGCGTGGAAATCGCGTCTGTGGCCTTTGGCGAACTCAACATTGTCGCTGATGCTGGCAAGATTGTTGACGTCCTGACCCATTTACGCGATGCGCCAGATTGTCTGTTCATCAACTTCATCGACATTACCGCCGTTGACTATCCCTCGCGCGAAAAACGTTTTGACGTGGTCTATCATCTGTTGTCGCCCAAACATAACACGCGCATCCGCGTGAAAGCCGCCGTGGGGGAGGATGAACAAATCGCTTCTGCGGAGGGCGTCTGGCCCGCCGCTAATTGGTTCGAGCGCGAAGCCTATGACATGTACGGCGTTATCTTTTCCGGACATTCGGATATGCGCCGCATCCTCACCGATTATGGTTTTGAAGGACATCCCCTGCGCAAGGACTTCCCGATGACGGGGTATGTGGAAGTGCGTTACGACGACGAGCAGAAGCGGGTCGTGAATGAGCCCGTAAAACTCACGCAAGAGTTTCGCCAGTTCGATTTCCTCTCCCCTTGGGAAGGTAATCCGGATTATGTGCTGCCCGGTGATGAGAAGGCGAAGCAGCCATGACCTCCCAATCCCCCGTCCGCAACTTCTCCATCAACTTCGGTCCGCAACACCCTGCGGCTCACGGTGTTTTGCGTCTCGTGCTGGAACTTGACGGCGAAGTTGTCGAGCGCGTTGACCCCCACATCGGCCTGCTCCATCGCGGCACTGAAAAGCTGATGGAAGCGCGCACCTATCTACAGAACGTGCCGTATTTCGACCGGCTCGATTATGTAGCGCCGATGAATCAGGAGCATGCGTTTTGCCTTGCGATTGAAAAGCTGCTGAAAGTTGAAGTTCCCTATCGCGGCCAGCTGATCCGTGTGCTGTTCTCCGAAATCGGCCGTCTGCTCAGCCATATTCTGAACCTCACCACGCAGGCGATGGACGTGGGCGCTCTCACCCCGCCGCTGTGGGGATTTGAGGAACGCGAAAAGCTGATGGTGTTTTATGAGCGCGCGTCGGGCGCACGTATGCATGCCAATTATTTTCGCCCCGGTGGTGTAGCCCGCGATTGCCCGGATAAGCTGATCGAGGATATCGGCGCATTCTGCGATCCCTTCCTCAACATGTGCGACGATCTCACAAATCTCTTCCTCGACAATCGCATCTTTAAACAGCGCAATGTCGATATCGGCGTTGTCAGCCTTGAAGAATGCTGGAAATGGGGCTTTTCCGGCGTGATGGTGCGCGGCTCCGGCGCAGCCTGGGATTTACGCAAGTCGCAGCCCTATGAATGCTATGAGGATCTCGAATTCGATATTCCCGTCGGCAAGAATGGCGACAATTACGACCGGCAAGTCATCCGCATGGAAGAAATGCGACAGTCCGTGCGGATCATGAAGCAATGCGTCAATTTGCTGATGAGCGAAAAGGGTAAGGGGCCCGTCTCCGCTGTCGACAACAAGATTGTCACGCCCTCGCGCCCGCAGATGAAACAATCGATGGAATCCCTGATCCATCACTTCAAACTGTTCACCGAAGGATTTCACGTTCCCGCTGGCGAAGTCTATGCCGCCGTGGAAGCGCCCAAGGGTGAGTTCGGCGTCTATCTCGTCGCTGATGGCACCAACAAGCCCTATCGCTGCAAAATCCGCGCGCCGGGCTTTGCCCATTTGCAAGCTATGGATTTCATGTGCCGCAAGTACATGCTGGCCGACGTCAGCGCCATCCTCGGCTCCCTTGATATCGTTTTTGGGGAGGTCGACCGGTGACCGTCAGCGAGCGCATAAGGCAGATCATTCGTGTGTTGCCTACAGCCATCGTGCTGTGGATCGGCAGCCACATGCTGTTCGGCTTTATTACGCGCAAGCCGCCGTTCTGGTCGTCGAAAGAAGCATTGGCGGAGCTGGCCTGGAATGGCGCGATTTTCGTGCCGCTTATGATCTTCATCCTCGTTCTGTCCGTGAAGAAATATCAATCGGAAGAGACTAAATGACCGTCCGCCGCCTCGCCCAGAAACAGCCCGAGAGCTTCGACTTCACGCCTGAGAATAAGGTGTGGTGCGAACGCGAGATTGCCAAATATCCCAAGGGCCGCCAAGCCTCTGCTGTCATCCCGCTATTGTGGAAGGCGCAGGCGCAGCATCAATATTGGCTGCCGCAGCGTGCGATTGAAAAGGTCGGGCAGATGCTCGGCATGCCCTATATCCGCGTGCTCGAAATCGCCACCTTTTATTCCATGTTCAATCTTGAGCCTGTGGGTAAGCATTTTATCCAGATGTGCGGCACCACGCCTTGCATGCTGCGTGGCTCCAATGACATCAAGGCGGTGCTCGAAAAGCGTATTGGCGAGCAGCGTCACGTCTCTGCAGATGGCAAGTTCGCATGGCTAGAAGTGGAATGCCTCGGCGCTTGCTGCAATGCGCCGATGGTGCAGATCAACGACGATTATTACGAAGACCTGACACCTGAAAACTTCAACAAATTGCTCGACGATCTGGCCGAAGGCAAGCCCGTGAAGAAAGGGTCGCAGATTGGCCGTACGTCATCAGAACCCGAGCCCGGCAAAGCCAATGCGCTGAACGACGCTACGCTCTACGACGGTTCAGTCGTTGGCAGCTGGCAGCAACGTTTTGCTGAAGCCCGTGCGGCGGAGAAGGAAGCGGCTGAAAAGGCCGCTGCCGAGAAAGCTGCTGCAGCAGCTGCTGAAAAGAAGTGAGGACGATGCGCTATGCTCGCTGACAAGGATCGCATCTTCACGAATATCTACGGATTTCATTCGCCTTCGCTAAAAGACGCGATGAAGCGCGGCGCATGGGATGGCACAAAACTGCTGCTCGATCAGGGTTACACCTGGATCCTCAACGAGATGAAGGCATCCGGCTTGCGCGGGCGCGGCGGCGCAGGTTTCCCCACCGGCCTCAAATGGTCGTTCATGCCAAAGCCCGATCCGGCAAGGCCTTCCTATCTTGTCGTCAATGCCGACGAATCCGAGCCCGGCACTTGCAAGGATCGCGAGATTATGCGCAACGATCCGCATCTGCTGGTTGAAGGCTGCATGATCGCCTCATTCGCCATGCATGCAAACGCCTGCTACATTTATGTGCGCGGCGAATACATCGCTGAGCGTGAAGCGCTGCAGAAAGCCGTTGATGAAGCCTATGAGGCAAAACTCATCGGCAAGGACAATATCCACGGCTACCCTTTCGATCTCTACGTGCATCACGGCGCGGGCGCCTATATTTGCGGTGAGGAAACGGCGCTGCTCGAAAGCCTTGAAGGCAAGAAGGGCATGCCGCGGATGAAGCCGCCATTCCCGGCAAATATGGGTCTTTATGGCTGCCCCACCACTGTGAACAATGTGGAATCCATCGCTGTTGCGCCGACAATCCTGCGCCGGGGCGCGGGCTGGTTCTCCAGCTTTGGCGCGACAAATAATGCGGGCACAAAACTCTTCTGCATCTCAGGTCATGTCAACAAGCCCTGCAATATAGAAGAGGCTATGAGCATTCCCTTCCGCGAGCTGATCGACAAGCATTGCGGCGGCGTTCGCGGCGGCTGGGATAATCTGCTCGCGGTCATTCCCGGCGGTTCATCAGTGCGTTGCGTGCCTGCGGATCAGATCATCGATTGCCCCATGGATTTTGATTCCCTGGGCAAGCTTCGTTCCGGACTTGGTACAGCGGCCGTGATCGTGATGGATAAATCCACCGACATCGTGCGCGCCATCGCGCGTCTCTCCTATTTCTACAAGCACGAAAGCTGCGGCCAGTGTACGCCCTGCCGTGAAGGCACCGGCTGGATGTGGCGCGTGATGGACCGCATGGCCGAAGGCCGGGCCCAGAAGCGCGAAATCGACATGCTGCTCGAAGTCACCAAACAGGTTGAAGGCCACACCATATGCGCGCTCGGTGACGCGGCGGCCTGGCCCATCCAGGGCCTCATCACGCATTTCCGTGGCGAAATCGAAAAGCGCATCGATCAATATGCCGCCAACCCCCATAGCGACAGCATAGGCGATCCGCTCGCCGCAGCGGCGGAGTAGGGAGCATGACCAAGATCATCGTCGACGACAAGGAAATCGACGTCCCCGCAGAATACACGTTGCTGCAGGCCTGCGAGGAAGCGGGGGCGGAAATTCCACGTTTCTGCTTTCACGAGCGTCTGTCGATCGCTGGCAATTGCCGCATGTGCCTGATCGAAGTTAAGGGTGGCCCGCCCAAACCCGCCGCATCTTGCGCTATGGCTGTGCGCGATCTCAGGCCCGGCCCCAATGGCGAACCGCCTCAGGTGTTTACCAACACGCCCATGGTGAAAAAGGCTCGCGAAGGCGTGATGGAATTTCTGCTGATCAACCATCCGCTTGATTGCCCGATTTGTGATCAGGGTGGCGAATGCGATCTTCAGGATCAGGCCATGGGCTATGGCATCGACACGTCGCGCTATCATGAAAACAAGCGCGCAGTGGAAGACAAATATATTGGCCCGCTCGTCAAGACATCCATGAACCGCTGCATTCATTGCACGCGTTGCGTCCGCTTCACGGCGGAAGTGGCGGGCACTGGCGACATGGGCGCGACAGGCCGCGGCGAAGATATGGAAATCACCACTTATCTTGAAACAGCGATGACATCGGAATTGCAGGGCAATATTGCTGATCTCTGCCCCGTTGGTGCGCTGCTGCCCAAGCCTCAGAATTTCCGCGCCCGACCCTGGGAAATGCAGAAGACTGAAGGCATCGATGTGATGGACGCACTCGGCTCCAATATCCGCATCGATACACGCGGGCGCGAAGTCATGCGCATCCTGCCCCGCGTCAATGATGCGGTGAATGAGGAATGGATTTCTGACAAGACGCGGCAAATCGTCGACGGCCTCAAGACCCAGCGGCTCGATCGCCCCTATGTCAGAGAGAGCGGCAAGCTGCGCGCTGCTTCATGGCAGGAGGCGTTTGCCGTTGTTGCATCGAAAGTGAAAGCCTCTTCGCCTGAAAAGATCGGCGCGATTGCAGGCGATCTTGCCACCGTGGAAGAGATGTTTTCGCTCAAGCTGCTCATGGATAAGCTGGGCTCGAAGAATATCGACTGCCGGCAGGATGGCACAAAACTTGACCCTAGGAATGGCCGTGCATCTTATCTCTTCAATTCCACCATCGCGGGGATTGATGAAGCCGATTGTCTTCTTATCGTGGGTTCAAATCCGCGCAAGGAAGCGCCTGTTCTCAACGCGCGCATACGCAAGCGCTGGCTGAAGGGCAGTTTCATGATTGGAGTGATCGGCGAAAAATCCGATCTGACCTATGAATACCAATACATGGGCGCAGGTGCGGAGACGTTGACGTCTTCGGCCACGAAGCCGCCGGAAGGCGCGAAAAAGCCGATGCTTGTTATCGGCCAGGGCGCTCTTGTGCGCGCAGATGGCGCGGCTCTGCTCGCTGCCGCTGCCAAAGTCTCGCGAGCCGCTGGCGGTGCTGACGGCTGGAACGGCTTCAACGTGCTGCACACAGCTGCATCACGTGTGGGCGGTCTCGACATCGGCTTTGTGCCCGGCGAAGGCGGCCTAGACGTGGCGGCTATGGCCAAAGGCGGCGTGGACATTTTGTTCAATCTTGGCGCAGATGAAATCGAGATCGCGCCCGGCGCCTTTGTTGTCTATCTCGGCACCCACGGAGATAAAGGCGCGCATCGCGCTGACGTCATTCTGCCCGGTGCGGCCTATACTGAAAAATCCGGCACCTATGTGAACATGGAAGGACGTGTGCAGATGTCGCCGCGCGCCGCCTTCCCGCCCGGAGATGCACGTGAGGATTGGGCCATATTGCGCGCGCTATCGGGCGTATTGGGACAGGCTTTACCGTTTGATTCTCTCATGCAATTGCGCAAGGCGCTGTATGAAGCCGTGCCACACATGGCGCGTGTGGATCGGATCGAGGCAGGCGATGTCACCGATATCGCAAAGCTGGCTGCGGCAGGCGGTGCGCCGACGTCTGCGCCGTTCAAGAATGCGATCGAGGATTTCTATCTGACCAACCCGATTGCCCGTGCTTCGGCTGTGATGGCCGAATGTTCGGCGCTGGCAAACGGACGCATGCAGCAGGCGGCGGAGTAAGGGCATGGATTTCTCCTGGGTCATTCCGCTTCTCATCATCCTCGCCAAGACGCTGGCGGTGCTTGTCGCCGTGCTGATTTATGTCGCCTATGCGATTTACGCAGACAGAAAAATATGGGCGGCCGTGCAGATGCGCCGCGGCCCCAATGTCGTCGGTCCCTGGGGTTTGCTGCAATCTTTCGCAGACATGTTGAAATTCATCTTCAAGGAGCCGGTGATACCTGCAGGCGCCAACAAAGGTGTGTTTCTGCTGGCGCCGTTTGTCACCGCGCTGCTGGCGCTGGCGGCCTGGGCTGTGGTGCCCATCAACGAAGATTGGGCCGTAGCCAATATCAATGTCGGTATTCTCTACATATTCGCGATTTCATCGCTCGGCGTTTACGGCGTCATAATGGGCGGATGGGCATCAAATTCGAAATATCCCTTCCTGTCCGCGCTGCGTTCGGCCGCGCAGATGGTGTCCTACGAAGTCTCTATCGGCTTTGTGATCATTACCGTTCTGCTCTGCGCCGGCTCCTTGAACCTGCAGGACATCGTGAAGGCGCAGGATACGAAATACGGCATGCTTGGCTGGTATTGGTTGCCGCTGTTTCCGATGTTCATCATCTTCTTTATCTCGGCGCTGGCTGAAACCAACCGTCCGCCCTTCGATCTGGTTGAAGCTGAATCCGAGCTCGTTGCCGGATTCATGGTGGAATATTCCTCCAGCCCCTACATGCTGTTCATGCTGGGTGAATATGTCGCCATCGTCACCATGTGCGCGCTGACGACCATTCTCTTCCTCGGCGGCTGGCTCTCGCCAATACCCTTCGCGCCGTTCACCTGGGTTCCCGGTGTGGTCTGGTTCGTGCTCAAAGTGTCCTTTGTCTTCTTCATGTTCGCGATGGTGAAAGCCTTTGTGCCAAGATATCGCTATGATCAGTTGATGCGTCTGGGCTGGAAGGTGTTTCTGCCGATCTCGCTGTTCATGGTTGTGCTGGTCGCCGCCGTGCTGCAGTTCACAGGATGGGGAGGGCGTATATGAAAATGCTTACCACCAATCCTGGATTGGCAGGCGCGTTGATTGGCCTGATCCTCGGCCTCGTGGAATATTTCATCGCTATGGTGATGATCCGCCGTTATGCCATTGTCGAAATCGCGACCGCAAAAAAAGACAATGAGGTCCTGCCGGGTATTAGCATTCTGCCTGGAACGCTGCGTCTGCTGCGTATCATTCTCATCATCTCTGCTGTCACGATTTATCCTGCCGTTGGATATTTCGTCGGCAACATGTTCGCATCCTGAGGTTTTGCACACATGAAACTTGATCAGGCAGCAAAAGCGCTCTTCCTTACGGAATTTGTCGGCGCGTTCTTCCTGTCCATGGGCTATTTCTTCAAGCCCAAGGCGACGTTGAACTATCCGCATGAACGCAACCCGCAATCGCCGCGCTATCGTGGCGAACATGCCTTGCGCCGTTATCCCAATGGCGAAGAACGCTGCATCGCCTGCAAGCTTTGCGAGGCCATCTGTCCGGCGCAGGCGATTACGATCGAAGCGGCGCCGCGCGGTAACGACGGCACCCGCCGCACCACGCGCTATGATATCGATATGGTGAAATGCATCTATTGTGGTTTCTGTCAGGAAGCATGCCCGGTGGACGCCATCGTCGAGGGACCGAATGCGGAATTCGCAGTCGAGACCCGCGAAGAACTTTTGTACGATAAAGACCGGTTGCTCGCCAATGGCGCGCGCTGGGAGCGCGAAATCGCCCGCAATATCTCGATGGATGCGAAATACAGGTGAGTTTCTCCGGCGCCGCGCCTGCGGTGCGAGGGGTAACAAAGGACAAGACGATGTCAGTAGCCGCAGCCTTTTTCTATCTGTTCTCGGCCGTCATGATCGCTTCTGCGTTCATGGTGATAGCCGCGCGCAACCCTGTGCACTCCGTGCTGTTTCTGATTCTTGCTTTTGTGAACGCGTCTGGACTTTTCATTCTGCTTGGCGCGGAGTTTCTCGCGATGATCCTCGTCGTCGTCTATGTCGGCGCGGTGGCTGTCCTCTTCCTGTTCGTCGTGATGATGCTGGACGTTGATTTTGCCGTGCTGAAAAAGGGCATGCTGCAATATGCACCCGTCGCCGCGATCATCGGCGTGATCGTGGTTATTGAACTGGCGCTGGTTGTCGGCGGCTGGACCGCCAAGCCTGGCGCAGCGCCGAAAGCTGCGTCAAACCTGTCAAACACGGAAGCTTTGGGTCGCGTTCTCTATACGCAATACGCCTATTTCTTCCAGGCGGCAGGCATGATCCTGCTGACGGCTATGATCGGCGCTATTGTGTTGACACTTCATCATAAGCCAGGCGTCAAGCGCCAAGTCATCGCCGATCAAAACGCACGCGACCGCAAGGAAGCGGTGGAACTGAAAAAAGTTCCGTCGCGCACTGGCATCTGAGGAAAGAGATCATGGATATCGGCCTCACACATTATCTGATCGTTGCGGCGATCCTGTTTACAACAGGCGTTGCAGGCATCATCATCAATCACAAAAATATCATCGTCATCCTGATGTCCGTGGAAATCATCCTGCTGGCTGTGAATATCAACATGGTGGCCTTCTCGGTTTATCTCGGAGATCTCACGGGCCAGGTGTTTTCGCTGTTGATACTCACCGTCGCTGCAGCTGAAGCAGCCATCGGTCTTGCGATCCTTGTGACCTATTTCCGTAATCGCGGTTCTATCGATGTCGATGACATCAACACGATGAAGGGCTGATCCGCGCATGTATACCGCCATCGTCTTTCTCCCCCTTGCTGGATTTCTGATCGCTGGCATATTCGGCCGCCAGATGGGTCCGCGCCCGGCTGAGGTCATCACGACGACATTCCTGATGATCTCCGCGCTGTTGTCCTGGGTTGCATTTGCGCAAGTGGGACTTGGTTCCGCGCCGGCAACAGCGCCCGTGCTCGCCAACTGGATTACATCTGGCACTATGAAAATCGACTGGGCATTGCGCATCGACACGCTCACCGTGGTGATGCTCGTTGTCATCAACACTGTGTCCGCGCTCGTGCATCTCTATTCGGTCGGCTATATGCATGAAGATCCGCACCGCCAGCGGTTTTTCGCCTATCTGTCGCTGTTCACCTTCGCCATGTTGATGCTGGTGACAGCTGATAATCTCGTGCAGATGTTCTTCGGTTGGGAAGGTGTCGGTCTCGCGTCTTATCTGCTCATCGGCTTCTGGTATGAGAAGCCGTCCGCGAATGCAGCTGCGATCAAGGCGTTTGTCGTGAACCGCGTCGGCGATTTCGGCTTTGCGCTTGGTATTTTCATGCTGTTTGCGCTCACGGGTTCAGTCTCGCTCGATCATATTTTCGCCGCTGCGCCGGGTCTCGCAGAGAAAACCGTCCATGTCTTTGGTATGGATGTGAATGCGATGACGATGATCTGCCTGTTGCTCTTCATGGGGGCGATGGGTAAATCGGCGCAATTCCTTTTGCACACATGGCTGCCGGACGCGATGGAAGGCCCGACGCCGGTATCCGCCCTCATCCATGCGGCAACCATGGTGACGGCTGGCGTGTTCATGGTCTCGCGCCTCTCGCCACTGTTCGAGACATCGCCGGATGCACTGAATATTGTGATTATCTTTGGCGCCACAACGGCGTTTTTCGCTGCGACTGTCGGTCTTGTTCAGAACGATATCAAGCGCGTGATTGCCTATTCGACCTGTTCGCAGCTGGGATACATGTTCGTCGCCTGTGGCGCGGGGGCCTACAATCTGGCTGTTTTCCATCTCTTCACTCACGCATTCTTCAAGGCGTTGTTGTTCCTTGGTGCAGGTTCGGTGATCCATGCCATGCATCATGAGCAGGACATGCGCCGCATGGGTGGGCTCGCCAAGCACATTCCCATCACCTTCTGGATGATGACGATTGGCACGTTTGCGCTGACGGGCTTGCCGCTGACTGCCGGTTTCTTCTCTAAGGACGCCATCATAGAAGCAGCCTTCGTCGCCCATCGCCCGGCTGCGCTCTATGCCTTTGTCATGGTCGTGATTGCAGCTGGTCTGACCTCCTTCTATTCGTGGCGTCTGGTGTTCTTGACCTTCTTCGGCAAGGAGCGCTGGGCGGAAGACGCGCACGATGCACATGGTCATGATGATCATGTCCATGCAGTTGCCGATGATCATGCACATGACGATCACGGCCACCACAAGTTGGAGCCGCATGAATCGCCCAATGTCATGTTGATCCCGCTCTATGTGCTTGCGCTCGGTGCATTGTTCGCGGGCCTGCTGTTCAAGGATTATTTCATCGGCGATAAGATGTCCGCCTTCTGGAAGCAGGCGTTGTTCTTTGGCAAGGACAACAAGGTGCTGGAAGAGATGCACCACGTGCCCGCCTTTGTTGCGCTTGTAGCAACCTACATGATGCTCATCGGTCTTGCCGTAGCTGTATGGTTCTACATCTTTTCTCCGGACACGCCGCGCAAGCTCGCCGAACAGCATCGCCCGCTCTATCTGTTCTTCCTGAACAAGTGGTATTTCGACGAGCTTTACGACCTCATCTTCGTGCGGCCTGCCTTTTGGCTCGGGCGTCTGTTCTGGAAGGGTGGCGACGGCCGCATCATTGATGGCCTCGGCCCGAACGGAATATCGGCGCGTATCGACGATCTGGCGGGCCGCGTCGTGAAATTGCAGACCGGGTATATCTATCATTACGCGTTCGCGATGATGATCGGCCTGGCGGCAATTATCACCTGGTTCATGCTCGGCGGGGTGCATTGAGATGTTTGGCTTTGGCATTCTCTCAGGGCTGATCATCCTGCCTTTGGTAGGCGCGGCCTTCATATTATTGCTACGCGGCGAGAGTGAAGCCGTGTTGCGTAACGTGCGCTGGACAGCCTTGCTGACCACGATCATCACCTTCCTGCTTTCGCTCTATGCGTGGAGCTTGTTTGATACGCATTCTGCGGACTTCCAGCTCGTTGAGCAGAAAGCCTGGCTCGGTTCCGGCATCATCTACAAGCTCGGCGTCGACGGCATCGCCATGCCCTTCGTGCTTCTGACTACTTTGTTGATGCCGATCTGTATTCTTGCTTCATGGGAATCCATCACCACACGCGTGAAAGAATATATGGTTGCGTTTCTCGTGCTTGAAACGCTGATGATCGGCGTTTTCTGTGCGCTTGATCTTGTGCTGTTCTATCTCTTCTTCGAAGCAGGCCTTATTCCGATGTTCCTCATCATCGGCGTATGGGGCGGCAAGAACCGCATCTACGCCAGCTTTAAATTCTTCCTCTATACGCTGCTGGGCTCGTTGCTGATGTTGCTGGCCATCATGGCCATGTATGGCGTTGCGGGCACGACCGACATCGTTACTTTGCTTAAAACGAGTTTTCCCTCGTCCATGCAGAAATGGTTGTGGCTCGCCTTCTTCGCATCCTTCGCGGTGAAAATGCCCATGTGGCCCGTGCATACATGGCTGCCCGATGCGCACGTGGAAGCGCCGACGGCAGGCTCCGTGATCCTGGCCGGCATTCTGCTGAAAATGGGCGGCTACGGTTTTATCCGTTTCTCGCTGCCCATGTTTCCAGAAGCATCGCAATATTTTGCGCCACTGGTGTGGACGTTGTCGATCATCGCTATCGTCTACACTTCGCTCGTGGCGCTGGTGCAGGAGGATATGAAGAAGCTCATTGCCTATTCATCCGTCGCACATATGGGCTTCGTCACCATGGGCCTGTTCGCGATGAATGCGCAGGGCGTACAGGGGGCTGTCTTCCAGATGGTCAGCCACGGTCTCGTTTCAGGCGCTCTGTTCCTGTGCGTCGGCGTCGTCTATGATCGCTTGCATACGCGTGAAATCTCGGCCTATGGCGGTATTGTCAAGAACATGCCGATGTATGCCTTTGTCATGATGCTTTTTACCATGGCGAATGTCGGCCTGCCCGGCACATCTGGCTTTGTTGGTGAATTTCTCACACTGGCAGGGGCTTTCCGCGCCAACACATGGGTCGCCTTCTTCGCTACCACGGGCGTCATCCTTTCGGCTGGCTATGCGCTTTATCTTTATCGCCGCGTCATCTTCGGTGTGCTTGATAAACCCGCGGTCGCCGCCATGAAGGACTTGAGCGCCCGCGAAATAATCTGCCTTGCGCCGCTTCTTGTGTTGACGATCTATTACGGCATTCACCCCGGGCCAATCCTTGAAGCCTGCGCCCCGGCCGTTGATCTCCTCATCAAGAATTACCAGACAGCCATCGCAGCGGCCAAAACCGCCGCCGTCGCGCTGCATTGAAAGTAAGACCATGTCGCTCTCATTCCAGTTCGCTCACTCGCTGCCGGAAATCATCATCGCGCTCGGTGCGCTCTTCCTGCTGATGCTCGGCGCATTCGGCGCAGGCAAGCGCGACTGGATCATCACGGAAGTCGCAATTGTCATTCTTGGCGTGGCGTTGTTGTCGATGTTTTATCCGGTGGATGGCAAGGCGCTGGTCTGGAACGGCGCCTTTGTTGATGACGCCTTTGCGCGTTTCATGAAGATGCTGGCTCTGGGCGGCGCTCTGGTTTCCCTTGTTCTGTCACGCGAGTTTATGGCGCGCGAAGAGATCGATTTCTTTGAATTTCCGGTGCTGATCCTGCTCGCGACGCTTGGCATGTCCATGCTGATATCAGCCAATGGGCTTATTGCGCTCTATGTCGGCCTGGAGCTCATGAGTCTTGCTCTCTATGTTATCGCCGCTTTCCATCGTGATAACCTTCGTGCCTCTGAAGCTGGTTTGAAGTATTTCGCGCTTGGGGCTTTGTCATCGGGCATGCTGCTGTATGGCTCATCGCTCATCTATGGTTTCACCGGAACAGTGAACTTCCCCGAATTGGCGGTCGCACTGCAGGGAACGCCGCCGCTCGGGGCCGTCTTCGGGCTTGTATTTATTCTCGCCGGGCTCGCGTTCAAGATGTCCATGGTCCCTTTCCACATGTGGACGCCTGACGTTTATGAAGGCGCCCCGACACCCGTGACCGCGTTCTTCGCATCTGCTGCGAAAATGGCGGCAGTTGCGATCACGGTCCGTATAGTCATCACAGCCTTTCCAGGCATCAAGCTGCAATGGCAGCAGATCGTTATGTTTATCTCGATCCTGTCAATGATTGTTGGCGCTTTCGGCGCACTCTGGCAGACCAATATCAAACGCCTCATGGCCTATTCATCTATCGGGCATATGGGTTTTGCAATGGTTGGTCTTGCGGCCGGCTCGGAGAACGGGGTCGCGGGCGTTCTTATTTATCTCGCCATCTACCTTGTGATGACCTTGGGCACTTTTGCCACCATTCTGAGTATGCGCGTCGGCAATCAATATGTCGAAAATATCGGCGATCTCGCCGGCCTTTCCCGCAACAATGGACTGATGGCCTTCGCTGTTGCGATGATGATGTTTTCGCTCTCCGGTATTCCCCCGCTCGCAGGATTTTTTGCGAAATATTATGTTTTCGCAGCCGCCATCAATGCAGGGCTTTACTGGCTGGCCGTGATCGGCATGCTCGCCAGCACCGTTGCTGCGTTTTATTATTTGCGTGTCGTGAAAATCGTTTATTTCGATCCGCCTGCGCGTCCCTTTGAGAGAGCAGCTATCGAAGTGCGGGGGGTCATGACTATCTGTCTGATTGTGGTTGTGATTTTCGGCGCTATTGCAAGCCCGTTGGTGGACGCTGCCGGCGCAGCAGCCCGGTCTCTCGTCTGGTATTGAGCGTGAAGCCGGGACCAGCGGCGTTAGCAGGCGGATACCGGGTCGAAGTCTTCGACACACTTGGCTCCACCCACGACGAAGCCATGGCCCGCGCCCGCGCAGGAGATCCCGGGAAACTCTGGATTGTCGCGCGGCAGCAGACAGCGGGACGCGGACGCATGGCGCGTCCCTGGGCTTCACCATCAGGCAATCTCTACGCAAGTCTGTTGCTGATTGATCCCGCGCCCGTCTCTGTTTCGCCGCAACTGGGCTTTGTGGCGGGCGTTGCGCTGGCTGATGCGGTTGCCTCGATAATAGGGCCGGGCAGGGCTCTGCTGAAATGGCCGAACGATCTATTGATCGCAGGCGCCAAACTCGCGGGCCTGCTGATCGAGGCGACCACCTTGCCCGATGGCCGTTTTGTCTGCGCAATTGGCTTTGGCGTCAATTGCGCGAGCCATCCAGACAACACGCCCTATCCTGCAACGAGCCTCGCGGATCACGTGGAAGAACTCAGCGCCGCGGTACTTTTCTCAGAATTGAGCGATTCATTTGCTTACTGGCTCGGCGTCTGGTCGCGCGGCGGAAATTTTACTGCGATCCGCCAGGCCTGGCTTGCTCGCGCGCACCCGGCGGGCACAAACTTGCGTGTCAGCGCGCAAGACCGCATAAGGGGGGGGAAATTCAAGACCATTGACGAACAGGGCAGGCTTGTTCTCGATTGCGCTGACGGTGTCATCACATTTGACGCAGGCGACGTATTTCCGGTGGCGGGCGCCGAGAACAACCAATCCCCGGAGCAGAATCCCTAATGGCTGACAATGAACTTGTAATGATCCCGCTCGGCGGGATCGGCGAAATTGGCATGAATGCGACGCTTTATGGCTTTGGCCCGAAGCGCAAACGCAAATGGATCATGGTTGATTGCGGCGTGTCTTTCGCCGGCCCCGATCTGCCCGGCTGCGATCTCATTTTTCCCGATGTGTCCTATATTGCGAAGATCAAGCAGGATCTCATCGCGCTCATCGTCACCCATGCCCATGAAGATCATATCGGCGCCATCCCCTTTCTCTGGAACAAGCTCGGCTGCCCCGTCTATGCGACGGCCTTTGCTGCAGGCCTTCTTGAAATCAAGCGCCTGTCCGAAGAAGGCTCGCCAAAAGTTCCGTTGAATATTGTCAAACCAGGCGATCGCGTAGATTTCGGCCCGTTCAATGTCGAGTTTATCAAGGTCGCCCATTCCATTCCTGAAAGTACGGCGCTTGCGATCCGCACCGAAGTGGGCACGGTCCTTCATACCGGCGACTGGAAAATCGACGCGACCCCCGGCGCAGGCTGGGCCACGGATGAAAAGCGCCTGCGCGAAATCGGCGATGAAGGCGTGCTCGCGCTCGTCTGCGATTCCACAAACATCCTGCGCGATGGGGTCAGCCCCAGCGAGAGCGACGTTGCCGCAACGCTCGAAAAGCTCATCAAGGATGCGCCGGGCCGCGTACTGGTCACGACTTTTGCCTCCAATGTCGCGCGTCTTCATGCGGTTGCCGAAGCCTCGGTGAAGGCGGGACGCTCGGTCATCCTCGCTGGCCGGGCCATGGACCGGGTCAGCGAAGTGGCGCGCGAACTTGGAATGCTCGAAAACATGCCGGAATTTCTCTCGCCCGATGTCTACAAGGACCTGCCGAGGGATCGCGTGGTCATCATGGCCACGGGATCGCAAGGCGAGAGCCGCGCGGCGATGGCGCGCATTGCGGAAGACGAGCATCCGCAGATCCGCCTCATTCCTGGCGACCGCGTGATTTTTTCCTCGCGTCCCATTCCCGGCAACGAGAAATCGATCAACGACATTATCAACGGCCTCATCAAGCAGGGCATAGAGGTGATCACAGACCGCACGGCGCTGGTCCATGTATCGGGCCATCCCCGCCGCAACGAAGTTTCGCAGATGTACGATTGGATCAGGCCGCGCATTGCCATCCCCGCCCATGGAGAGGCGCTGCATCTGGCTGAACACGCGAATTTCGCCCGCGCGAAAGGCGTGCCCCATGTTGTGAAAGCCGGAAATGGCGACGTTGTGCTGCTGTCTCCCACCGAACCCGGCGTGATTGATCAGGTCGCTCATGGCCGTCAATATTCGGATGGCAAGCTGATCATCAATGCCGATGACAATGCGCTGCGCGAACGCAGACGGCTCGCTTTCAATGGAATTGTCACTGTCGCCATCGCCATCAGCGCGAAAGGCGATATGGCAGGGGATCCCGACGTCCTCACTTATGGCGTCCCCGCCCGTGCCGGCGATGGCCGCGCGATGGATGAAATTATCGACAAGGCCATCTTCCAGACCTTTGAAAGCCTGCCCAAAAACCGCCGCAAGGATGCTGACGCCCTGATGACCACAATGGAACGCTCCGTGCGCTCGGCCGTCGGGCAGGTCTGGGGCAAACGGCCCCATGTTCATGTGCTGGTGGTGGAGGTTTAAGCGCAGGCAAAGTAACGGCGCGGAGCGCTGACCACCGGCACGCTTCGCGATTACAAAGCGGAGTGGAGCACTGCGCTCCCAGCGCCAACAGCCTCGCAGTGCGGATGCACGCGAGGGGAAGAAGCTTAGTCGACAAGAAACAACGCATCTATCACGACGTATCAGGCGACAGCGCATTGCGGGCGAGCCAGTCGCATTCGCGCAGTACGTGATCGATTTCGAGACGCGGTTTTTGGCGATGGCCCGGCGGGTGTCCCGGCCGCAGGGGCGTTCTGAATTTCAACTTCGGCACGTCCTGCCGTCTGGCCAGCGCGCGCACAAGCCGTTTGGCCTGATGCGGCAGATCGTTGAGCGCGCCGACCACGGCCTCAAGCCGGCGGAGGAGATTGATGGGGCTAATATCATTAGCCTTTTTGTCCGCCGGGGCTGGGGCGTTGAGACTCTCCTTGAGCCTGCGGAGTCCCTCATCGGTGAGCGAAATAATGCGCGGCAACGCGGCAGGAGTTTTTTTCGCCGGGCGTTGACGCCAAAACCGCTGCCGGGGATCGAAAAGCCCAAAAGACTGGCGCTTTTTTCCCTGCCCCGTGCGGGCAATGCTTGCGGGCATAGAACGCTGTTGCGATCGCGGTGGCGGCGCTTTCATGCCTGTGATCGTCACCAGAACCACGATCAACCGCCGCACAGCCGATTCAGCAGGACGCAGCACACGGACAATCCTGCGATGCAGCTCTACAGAAATCCGCGCAGGCCCAGTCCCCCCACCCAGCAGAGTGAAGAGCCCTGCGATGATGCGGGCGAGGAGGGTTTTGTTGAGATCGATGGCTGCGGGAATATCCATGGGGCGCTTTGCTCGAATCGAACAAAACAAGAACATAATGTTTGGGGAAATTTTGTCAATAGGGTTCTTTTCAATTCCACTTCGAGCGCCGGATTCCATCGGCCGCGCGAACCGGAATGTGCAACAGAATGGCGCTTTTAGCGGGGGATTCAAATCAGCATAGTCTGGGTAATTGGTAGGTTGTCACGCTATCCTCAGGCTCGACGAGTTGCTCCCTAGCGCTACGATGTAAACGCAGCGTAACAGAGGCTGCGTCTGTTACGCCAGAGCAGCCAGACGGGTCGCTCACTTTTAGGTTGAAACCAATTTCCATTTTCCCTATGCGAATATTAGCTGCCAGCAAGGAACCATTAATTGTAAATGACAGTGCCGGGATCAAAACATAAAGTGAACCGCCGCGGGATTGCCGGAGGCTCCAACTCCTGAGAAGGTGGAGCCACTATGAGCAAGACTGCAAACAAGTATTCAACTGAAGTGGGCGAA
>CANJJI010000033.1 GCA_947474545.1 Beijerinckiaceae bacterium
AGGACAACTCGATTGAGAGCGGAATGGCCACTTCCGTTCCGAGGCCCGGCATGCCACAAAGTTGGCGCAACCCGGCGCAATGAGCGAGTGTTCAGTTTCCGGGTGAGTCGCGTTTCCCAGTTTCTAACAGGATAAAAATGGCTGCCGCAGGTTCATCCGCGGCCCGGCTCGATTTCGCGCCGGGTCAGCAAGACAATGAAATCGCTTACCGGGTCGCGCCTCATAATATTGAGGCCGAGCAGGCTTTGCTGGGCGCCATTCTCGTCAACAACGAAGCCTATGACCGGGTCTCGGACTTCCTCAAGCCTGAGCATTTTTCAGAAGAACTGCATCGCCGCGTCTATGAAGTGACGAGTCAGCTGATCCGGGCGGGCAAGATTGCTTCGCCCGTGACGCTGAAGACCTTTTTGGGTGACCACGACCTTGGCGGCATGACGATGCCGCAATACCTGGCGCGCCTCGCCTCCGAAGCAACCGCCATCATCAATACGGAGGATTACGGGCGCACCATCCAGGATCTCGCACTGCGCCGCTCGCTGATCCAGATCGGCGAAGACGTTGTCAACGTCGCCTATGATTCGCCTGTCGACGCGAGCCCGCGTTCGCAGATCGAGGAAGCCGAACGGCGTCTGTACGAGATCGCCGAACAGGGCCGCTACGATGGCGGTTTCCAGACCTTTTCCAACGCCCTGACGACGGCAATTGATCTGGCCGCCAAGGCCTATGAGCGCGACGGGAAGCTCTCGGGCATATCGACCGGCCTGAGCGATCTCGATAACAAGCTGGGCGGCTTGCAATCATCCGATCTCGTCATCGTTGCGGGCCGTCCCGGCATGGGCAAGACCGCGCTGGCGACCAATATCGCCTTCAACATTGCGCGCGCCTATGAATCGCGTGTGAAGCCCGATGGCACACGTGAAGCAGTTAACGGCGGCATCGTCGGATTCTTCTCGCTGGAAATGTCGGCGGAACAATTGGCGACGCGTATCATCGCCGAGCAATCAGGCGTGCCTTCCTACAAGATCAGACGCGGCGACATTCACGATTCCGAATTTCACCGTATTTCCGAAGCCGCGCGCGACATGCAGACCGTGCCTTTGTTCATCGACCAGACCGGCGGCATTTCCATCGCGCAGCTTGTCGCGCGCGCGCGGCGCCTGAAGCGCCAGCGCGGCCTTGATGTGCTTGTGATCGACTATCTTCAATTGCTCACCGGCTCGCGCTCAAAGGGCGATAACCGTGTGCAGGAATTGACTGAAATCACGACTGGTCTGAAAGCGCTGGCCAAGGAACTCAATGTTCCCGTGGTCGCGCTGTCGCAGCTATCCCGCCAGGTTGAAAACCGCGACGACAAACGGCCGCAATTGTCCGATCTACGTGAATCCGGTTCGATCGAGCAGGACGCGGACGTAGTGCTGTTCGTCTATCGCGAAGAATATTATCTGAAAAACAAGGAGCCGCGCACCGGCACCGAAGAACACATCACCTGGATGCAGGAGATGGAGCGCGCCCATGGCAAGGCCGAATGTATCATCGGCAAATCCCGACACGGTCCAACTGGCACAATAGAATTGCAATTCGACGCGGAGGTGACGCGCTTCTCCAATCTGGCGCGCGAAGACATCATGCCGGAGCGGCTGTGACCCTGCCGCCTGAAACGTCTGGCCCGCCGTTGAGCGCAGCGCAGGCTATCCTTACGATTGATCTTGGCGCCCTTGCCCAGAACTGGCGCAAGCTGCGTCATTACTCGACGCCAGCAGAATGCGGCGCTGTGGTGAAGGCGGACGCCTATGGCATCGGGATAGAACAGGCCGTGCGCACTCTGGCGGCGGCTGGCTGCCGCACGTTTTTTGTGGCGCAAGCCAGCGAGGGCGCGCGTGTGCGTGCGGCGCTCAATAAACAGGATGGTTACCGCATCTATTGTCTGAATGGCTTGTTGCCGGGGCCACAGGTTTTCGATGCGTTTATTGAACACGATCTGCGGCCAGTCATCGGCTCGCGTGCCGAGCTGGACGCCTGGATCAAGCAAGGCGCGTTGCACCTTCAGCAAATGCCTGTAGCGCTGCAATTCAACACGGGCATGAACAGGCTGGGCATTGACGCACACGATGCGGCAGAGGTGTTGGCGGTTCTGCGTGCAGCGGGCGTTGAATCAAAAATTGATTACGTAATGAGTCATTTCGTTTCCTCTGAAGCCGAACGTGATCCGCTCAATGGCGCTCAGATCAAGGCCTTCGATCTTGTGCGAAATGTCTTTGCAGGCTTTCGTTTCAGCCTAGCGAATTCCTCGGGCATAATGTTGCCGCAGAAGCCGCATTATGATCTGGTGCGGCCCGGTTATGCGCTCTATGGCGGCAATCCATCGCCGGGCGTTCCCAATTCCATGCAGCCCGTGGTGAAACTGCAGGCGCCTATCATTCAGTTGCGCAGCATCGAAGCGGGCGAAAGCACTGGCTATAACGCGCAATGGACTGCCAAGCGGCGGTCGCGTCTGGCGACCATCGGCATTGGTTATGCGGATGGGCTGCCGCGTTCGGCTATGAGCACGCCGGAAAAGCCCGGAGCGCAGGCGGAAATTGCCGGACGTCTGTGTCCGCTGGTTGGCCGTGTCTCCATGGACCTGATTGTTCTTGATGTTACCGATGTGCCCGAAAGCGAACTGGCTCCCGGCGCAATGGCGGAGCTTTTGGGCGAGCGCATCTCAATTGATGATCTCGGCGAGCGTGCGGGCACAATCGGCTATGAGATATTAACGAGCCTCGGACGGCGCTATCACCGCGTTTACCTGAATCCGTAGTATTCATGGTAAACAAAGCATTAGCGTGATTTTTCGGATTGTCTCGAGCAAGATGCCTTCTTTCCGGCGGTGGAGAAGAAGATGCGTCAATCCGGGCAATTGCTTAACGTGCAGATCATGCGGGCGATCGCAGCTGCGCTTGTGGTTTTTGGCCATGCCGGCCAAGAAATGTCGCTCATGGCAGCGAAAACCGGACAATCCGCTCCAAATCTCGAGTTCTTTAACTGGGCCTGGGGCGTCGATATCTTTTTCGTCATCAGCGGCTTTATCATGATGCACACAAGCAGCGAGCATTTCGGCAAGCCTGGCGCTTCACGTGAATTCATCCGCCGCCGCCTGATCCGCATCGTACCGCTCTACTGGCTGACGACAACGGCCTTTGTGTTGACCGCCTTGCTGGCCCCGAAAATCCTGAATGTGCCGCCAAGCAGCTTGTGGCATGGCATTGCTTCTTACGCCTTCATTCCCGAAGCAAATGCCAATGGTGCAGTCAGACCGCTGCTCGCCCTGGGCTGGACACTCAATTACGAGATGTTCTTTTATGTTCTGTTCGCGCTCGGCATGTTGTTGCCGTTACGCAAGGGGCTGATGACGCTTTGCGCCATCTTCGTAACCCTGTTGAGCTTCGGCGCCCTGGGTCCGTGGCACAATACGCAAGTGGATTTCTGGACGAGCCAGCTGCTGGCTGAATTCCTGCTCGGCGTGGGCATAGGCCTGATGGCGCGCCGCGGTTTTGCGTTAAATGGACTTGAAGCCTTACTCCTCTGCGCAGCAGGCGTCGCGGGCGCTATCATCATGGGCCCGCTCTGGGCTATGGAGGCCGATATTCCCGAACTGGCGCGCGCGGGTGTGCCTGCAGCCTTCCTCGTTACAGCCGCCGTCCTGGGGCCGGATGTGAGCCGCAATAAAGTGACTGTCTGGCTTGCGTTTGTGGGCGATGCTTCTTTCGCGCTCTATCTGATCCATCCCTTCGCCATCCGCCCGTTGCGCGAAATATGGTTGCGGGTTGCCGATGGCTATCTGCCCATGCCGCTCTACCTGCTCGCCGCTGTCGCCAGCGCCATCGCGGTCGCGGCGCTTGTTCATCTTTATGTTGAACGGCCGATGACACGCGCCTTGAACGCGTTCGGCAGAGCCGGGGCGCAACCGAAAACGACCGGACGCACGGGTGCTTTGGCACCTGTCTGAGGCCCGGCTTGCTGCGTCATTTCGCTCGAAAATCCAAAATGTATTCGCTGATCGCGCTGATCTGATCATCAGTCAGCACAATAGCAGGCATATCGGTATGGTGCGAGCGCAGGAACACACGCAACGAGAGAAGTGTAGCCGAGGGCATAGCGGCAATTGCGGAAAATGCAGGAGCTGCAGGGGTTTTTGAGGGGCCATCGTCTTTTTCAATGGAATGGCAGGCGCTGCACGTCTTCACGGCCAGCGCGCGCCCCTCCCCCTCAATGGTTTGTTGAGCCCATGCGGATGAGCCATACAGCAACGATGCTGCGGCGAAGACAAGTTTCCACTTTATTGCGCGCATGGCCATTCACTTTCGTTACCTTAGAACCTGATGGGCTTTCGATACCCTTTCAGCATTGATGCGGGTCAATTGACCGGGGCTTACGGGTCATTAATGTGAATTTATGGCAACAGGCTGGCGTCTTGCGACATTTAATCTGGAATCGTTCGACGAACGCGCAAGCGAGCCACAAGCCTTTGCCAATCGCGTGGCGGCGTTGCAGCCCCTGTTGATGCAGGTGGATGCTGACGTTTTCTGCCTGCAGGAGGTCAATGCACAGGAACAGGGGCGGAAGCAGCCGCGTGTTTTCCAGGCGCTTGATCATCTTCTGGCTGGCACGCCCTATTCCAGATTTTACCGCAGCCACAGCGTCAACCCGCATACAATGCGCCCTTCCGATGTCCACAATCTCGTGACGCTTTCGCGCTGGCCGATCGTTCAAACGCAGCAATTGGTTCACAATTTCATTCCAGCCTGGCGCATGCCGGCATCGAACTTCGGCGCTGCTGGCGCTGATGTCGAGATCTGCTTCGACAGGCCGACGCTCGTCAGCGAGATAGCAAAGCCCGGCGGCGCTCTCCACATCCTCAACATGCATCTGCGCGCGCCGCGCGCCGCTCCGTTACCTCAAAGCGGGCATGGCGGTCATTGGACCACCAATGCTGATTGGGCCAGAGGCTTTTACATTGCTGCGCTCAAACGGCAGGGACAGGCTCTGGAAGCGCGCCTTGCTATCGATGCAATCCTTGATTCAGACGCTGGCGCACGTATCGCAGTCTGCGGCGACCTCAACGCTGAAAATTTCGAAACGCCTTTGCGTATATTGCGGGGTGTCCCTGATGAAGGCGGCCCTGCCCTGCTTGCTGCGCGAGCGCTCACAGCACTGGAACTCAGATTGCCGCAACAGCGGCGGTTCAGTGTCATTCATGACCGGAGACCTGTTCTGCTGGACCATATTCTTGTTTCCAATTCGCTGGAGTCCGATTGCACCGGCGTTGAAATCCTCAACGAGGAACTGGCTGACGAAGCCCATGTCATAGGCCCGGTCGCCGGCTCGCTGCACGCGCCCCTGATCGCGAAATTCCGCTCGAAATAAAGTTCTGTCCGTACGTTGTTTACAGAACATCTGAATATTGCTTGAGTGACACATTGAACATCAAATCGGGGGGGGCCGCCATGAATATCCGGACAATTTTCCAACGTGCGCTATGGGGGCTTTCCATTGCTGCCAGTCTGTCGCCCGCCCTCGCAGCCGATCCCGTGAAAATCACGCTGGGCACGACGCCGCTGGCCGATGTGATGCCGGCGTTTGTAGCCAGGGAAAAAGGCTTTTTCACAAAGCATGGCCTCGATGTGTCCTTCACCATCATCCCGCTCAATCCGACCATTCCAGCCGGATTGATTTCGAATTCCATTCAGGTCGGCGCGCCTAATGCGGCGGTGTTCCTTCAGGCCGCCGATAATGGACTGGAACTGCAGCTGATCGCAGGTTCTACGACTTCGCCCAGCATGGGCGCCGGCATCGCCTATCTCACACGTGCTGACGTGCCCTATGACACTCCGGCCAGCCTCATAGGCAAGAAGATCATCATCCCCGGCCTTGGCTCCTCGGTCGATGTGCTGTTCCGCAAATGGCTTGCCGACAAGGGTATCAACGAAAAGCAGATCAGCTTTATCGAAGTTTCCAGCGCCCAGACCGACGATGCGCTGAAATCCCGCGCTGTGGATGGCGCTGTTGTCGTGGAGCCCTTCCTCACACGCATTCAGCAGACCGGCAATGGCAAGCTGGCCGTGCGCTTCATGGATGGACTGGCGGGTGGCAAACTCGGCATATCCTATGTCGCCACTAAATCGTGGATCGCCGCCAATCGCGATGCCGCAAAAAGCTTCCGCGCCGCCATTGATGAGGCCATCACATGGGCCAACGCCAACCAGAGCGAAGCACGGACAATGCTCGCACCCTATATCAAACTGCCGCAAAGCGTGATCGACGCCCTGCCCTTCCCCAATATGGACAACGGGCTGAGAGATGATTCCGTCCAATGGTGGATCGACACGATGAAGGCGCAGGGGCGGATCACTGGCAACATGAAGGCTGCCGATCTCATTGCGCGGCCATAGCGAGTCAGCCGCAACGCGGACAGCGATTCTTCTATTCTTCCTCGCTGGTAATTGGCCGGCTCGGCTTCTGGAAAAACGCGATGAAAAGCGCTCCATTGGGGCAATGGGCCTCGTGGCGGCTGCCGCCCGGGCGCCAGACGAAATTGCCCGCTGTGCAGGAGCCTTCGTCGTCCTCAAGGCTTCCCTCCAGAACATAGGTTTGCTCGATCTCGGGATGCTCGTGGAACGGCACAACGCCGCCCGGAGCCATGCGGAACAGGACGGTCGTCGCGCCGGTCACGGGGTCCTGAAAAAGCACCTTACGTTCGGAACCTGGCAGTTTCGTCGGCTCCCAGGGCGTATTCAACACATCTACGTAATAGGCGTTCTTTTCGAGCTTCTTGCGGAAGGTTTTCGCAGGCGCGGTAGCTGACATTCTGGACTCCCTCTGTGCGGGCGGCATGACCCGACACTTTTGCCATAAACTACCCGCCGCTACCCCGGGTTAGCAAATATTCCAGTAAAAAAATCTGGAACAAACCAAAAACATCTTGGCGACTCGAAAATGTTCCTGTATTGTTCTCGAGTGAAATCGAAAGCGACCTCAGGAGCTGGCCATGAACGACATGAGCGGTAGTTTTGCAGACGCAATGCCAATCCGGCATTTTTCTCCGGCGGGTGTGAACCCGAGGGCCGCGCGCCTCGCCCCGCCCCGGGCTTTCAGCGAAGCTTCTGCGCTTGTGGAGGATGCACTCGCGCAATTGCGCGCGACAGAGACGGCGCTTGAACGTCAGCTTGGAGATCTCAGAGCCTATATGAAAAAATCCCCGAACTGATTCCCAGCAGCGCTTTTCCGGACGATCCAGCCCATGGCCAAACCCCATTCCCTGTTCGTCTGCCAGAGCTGCGGCTCCACCGCACAACGCTGGCAGGGCCGTTGCGAGGATTGCAACGAATGGAATTCTTTTGTGGAAGAAGGCGCGCCAACAGGAATCGGCGCGCGCGCGGCAGGTCTGGCGGGAAAAGGCCGGGTGTTTGCACTTGAGGGTCTGTCCGGCTCCTATGAAGAAGCGCCTCGTATTCTGTCTGGCATTGCTGAACTGGACCGGGTGACCGGCGGCGGTTTCGTGCCAGGTTCTGTAATCCTGATCGGCGGCGAACCGGGCATCGGCAAATCGACCCTTCTGATCCAGGCCTGTGCGGCTCTGGCGAACAAGAAACATCGGGTCGTCTATATTTCCGGCGAAGAGGCGGTGGCGCAGGTGCGCTTGCGGGCAGAGCGGCTGGGGCTGGCCAAAGCGCCGGTGGAGCTGGCGGCGGAAACCAGCGTCGAAGATATTCTGGCGACCTTGCAACAGGGCAAACGCCCGTCCCTGCTGGTCATTGATTCCATCCAGACCATGTGGACAGCGAAAGCGGAGGCCGCACCCGGCACCGTCACACAGGTGCGCGCTGCCGCTCAGGCCCTGATCCGCTATGCCAAGACGACCGGCGCCTGTGTGATCCTCGTAGGCCATGTGACCAAGGACGGGCAGATTGCCGGACCGCGTGTGGTCGAGCATATGGTGGACGCTGTAGCGTCCTTTGAAGGCGATGGCGGGCACCAGTTCCGCATTTTGCGTGCAGTGAAAAACCGCTTCGGTCCGACCGACGAAATCGGCGTTTTCGAAATGACGGGCGCCGGTCTCAGCGAAGTGCTGAATCCCTCCGCCCTGTTTTTGTC
The DNA here is from genome assembly GCA_947474545.1 of Beijerinckiaceae bacterium. Taxonomy (GTDB): domain Bacteria; phylum Pseudomonadota; class Alphaproteobacteria; order Rhizobiales; family Beijerinckiaceae; genus Terripilifer. Next base: position 8,131 of record CANJJI010000033.1, read on the forward strand.
GGGGCGCGATGCTTCGGCGACCGGCACAGCGGTTTTTGCGGGCATGGAGGGGACGCGTCCCCTGCTCGTCGAGATACAGGCGCTGGTGTCGCCCACCGCGCTGGGTACGCCGCGCCGCGCGGTTGTCGGCTGGGATCCTGCGCGCCTGGCCATGGTGCTGGCGGTGCTGGAAGCCCATGGCGGCCTGCGGCTTGGCCAATACGATGTTTATCTCAACGTGGCCGGTGGCTTACGTATTCAGGAGCCGGCCGCTGATCTGGCTGTGGCCGCAGCGCTCATATCGTCGCTCAGTGGAGCGTTACTACCGCCGGAGACCGTGTTTTTTGGGGAAATCGGTCTTTCGGGAGCCATAAGGCCGGTTTCCCATTCGGGCGCCCGGTTGAAGGAAGCGGCCAAGCTGGGTTTTGCGCGCGCCATTGCTCCGGCAGCGGCCGTTGAGCCTACCGAAAAATCCCGTGGAGCCGACAACGGCCTGATCATTGAGGGCTGCGCGCATATTTCCGGGCTCGTAGCGGATATCGCGCAACTGGCTCCCCGCAACGAGAACCGGAAGTCTGCGCGTCCGCCCAGTGTTGCTCAGGGCGCGCAGACCCAGGGCGGCTCATCTTCTGCCGTTATTGCGCTGGCGCGGGGGTGACGGGCGGGCGTGGCTTGTCTATAAGACCCTCCGTCCGGTGGCGGCGCCGGGCGCAGGAGCGTTGAGGCGATCGCCGTTCGCCTTCAAATGAGCAGAGTTCATGCCCTCTTATCTTGATCTGGCCCTTATTGTCGTTGTGCTTGTTTCTGCGCTTCTGTCGATGCTGCGCGGGTTCACCCGCGAAGTTCTCGCCATCATTTCATGGGCGGCGGCGGCGGCGGCGGCCTATTATTTCTACCCCATGGGGATGCCCTATGTTCAGCCCTATACTGGCGGCAAGGAGCAGATCGCCATGGGCGTTTCGGCGGCCGCCATATTTTTCGTGACACTCATCGTTGTTTCGATCGTCACTGTGAAAATTTCCGACATGATTCTCGATTCAAAAATTGGCGCTCTCGACCGTTCACTTGGCTTTTTGTTCGGCGCGGCTCGCGGGCTGCTGCTGTGCGTTGTTGCCTTTCTATTCTTCGGCTGGCTGGTGCCTGAAAAGGGCCAGCCTGAATGGGTCAAAAACGCCAAGACGCGTCCGCTGCTGACCAGTTCCGGCGAACAATTGATGGCCATGATGCCGGACGATGTCGAAGCGTTTCTGCAAAGGCTGAAAAAGAATAAATCCGGCGAAGAAGCTCCCGCCGACGGCGAAAAAGAGGCAACCCCACCCGCCAAGGCCGCGCCTGCACCCGCCAAAAAGTCCTGAACCTTGAAGTTACCTGTTGCTTTTGCCGCAATCATCCACAGATATCGGCAACACTAACATTCTAAAAGGTCTAAACTGGCTCGCAATGGCGAGTCGCGGACGCCGTACCGGCGGCGGCATCGTTGCTGCCCTAAGTGACAGGCTACAAAAGGCAAATTCGATGACACAACATCGTGACGGCGGCCCTGCCCATTGTGAAGCCAACAAGCCCGGTGCGGGCGATGCCCCGCCCGCTTTTCTTGCCCCGGGCCAAGACCGTTCGCCTTCGCTATCCGCTGAACACGAATTCGATCCCGAGGCCGATCGCCTGCATGAAGAATGCGGCGTCTTCGGCGTCTATGGCCATGGCGATGCGGCGGCGATAACCGCGCTTGGTCTGCATGCGCTGCAGCACCGCGGTCAGGAAGCCGCTGGTATTGTGAGCTTTGATGGCCGCCGGTTTTCATCGGAACGGCGGATGGGCCTGGTCAGCGAAAATTTTTCATCCGCCGATACGATCAAGCGCCTGCCCGGCAATTCGGCCATCGGCCATGTGCGTTATTCGACCCAGGGCGAGACCATTCTGCGCAATGTGCAACCCCTGTTTGCCGAGCTGGATTCAGGCGGTTTCGCTGTCGCCCATAACGGCAATCTGACCAATGCCGTCACCTTGCGCCGGGAACTCATACGCGAAGGCACCATCTATCAATCGACCTCCGATACCGAAGTGATCCTCCATCTGGTCGCGCGCAGCCGCAAACCCCGGATACTCGATCGTTTCATCGAAGCCTTGCGCCAGATCGAAGGCGCCTATTCGCTGGTCGCGCTCACCAACAAAAAGCTGATCGGCGCGCGTGATCCCCTGGGCATCCGTCCGCTCGTGCTGGGCGAACTTGCCGGCCATTATATTCTAGCGTCTGAAACCTGCGCCCTTGATATCATCGGCGCGCGCTTCGTGCGCGATATCGAAAACGGCGAAATCGTTGTCATTTCCGAAGACGGCATTGAAAGCCACAAGCCATTTCCGCCTCAGCAGATGCGTCCCTGTATCTTTGAATATATCTACTTTTCGCGGCCTGATTCCATTGTGCACGGACGCCCCGTGTATGATGTGCGCAAGCAGATGGGCGCGCAGCTGGCTCGCGAATCCGGCGTCGACGCCGACGTTGTCATCCCCGTTCCCGATTCCGGCGTTCCAGCGGCCATTGGATATGCACAGGAGTCCGGCGTTCCCTTTGAACTGGGCATCATCCGCAACCATTATGTCGGGCGGACATTCATCCAGCCGACGCAATCGGTACGCGAACTCGGTGTCCGCCTCAAACACAGCGCCAATCGCAGCGTGGTGAAGGGCAAACGCATCATCCTCATCGACGATTCCATCGTGCGTGGCACAACATCAGTCAAGATTGTGCAGATGATGCGCGATGCCGGGGCGCGAGAAGTTCATTTCCGGATCTCCTCACCACCGATCACCCATCCCGATTATTACGGCATCGATACGCCGGTGAAAGACAACCTTCTGGCCGCGACACATTCGCTGGAAGATATGCGAAAATTCATTGGCTGCGATTCCCTCGCCTTTCTCTCTGTCGAGGGCATCTACAAGGCTATGGGCTATGAGAAGCGTGATCCGTTGCGCCCGCAATTCACCGATCATTGCTTTACTGGCGATTATCCGACGTCGCTGACAGACCTTGGCGATGAATCGCCCGCGCGCCAGCAATTGTCGTTGCTGGCTGAAGCCGGCTAGGGCTGCTACGCGCGCTGAAGCCTCACAAAACAGAGATGGATCAAACCATGACCCTGCCGCTTGCCCAACGCATTGCCCTTGTGACGGGCGCTTCGCGCGGCATCGGGCGCGGTTTGGCGAAGGAGCTGGCGCGTCAAGGCGCCCATGTCATAGCTGTGGCCCGCACGCAAGGCGGTCTGGAAGAACTGGATGACGAAATTCGTACAGGCGGCGGTGAGGCAACGCTTGTTCCCTGCGATCTCAAGGATTTCGATGCGCTGGACAGGCTGGGCCTCGCCATCCACCAACGTTGGGGCAAGTTGGATATTCTCGTCGCCAATGCCGGGCTGCTGGGGCCTGTGACGCCACTGCCGCATATCGACCAGAAACAATGGGATGATTCCATCGCGGTCAATGTCACGGCCAATTACCGTTTGCTGCGCTCGATGGACCCGCTGCTCCGCAGCTCGGATGCCGGACGCGTTGTGTCGATCTCCTCTGGCGCTGGCAACAAGGCCGATCTGTCGCCCTACAAGGGCATGTATGCGGTTTCAAAAGCAGCGCTGGACGCGATCATGCGGACCTACGCCGCTGAATGCGCTGCGACGTCAAACATCAAGGTCACGATTGTGAACCCTGGCATCGTGCGCACAAAGATGCGAGCGCAATTGATGCCAGGCGAAGATCCCCTGACGCTGCCAACGCCTGACGAGGTCGCGCCGCAGATTGCGGCGCTTTGCGCGCCGTCATGGATGCATAACGGCTGTCTGTTCCAATTGCCGGAAGGCGTTTTAAAGAAATTCCAGGGCCCTGCGAACTGCTAAGCAGGTTGTCGCGAAACTGCTATCTTTCTGCGCGAATCATTCCCGCTTGATAGTCCCGGGAGAACTATTATGCCCAATCGTGAACGTCGGCCTGTCATGGGCTGGATTTTCTTCTTGATGCTGGCAATTGCGCCGCTGCTGGGAGCGTCGCAGCCTGCGTTCGCGCAATCAGCGCAAGCTGAATTGAAAATCGGCACGCGCGTGCTACCGCCAATGGTGGTGCAAAATGGCAATGAAATCAACGGTTTCAGCATAGACCTATGGAACGCCATCGCCGGAAAGTTGAACGTCAAGACAACTTATCAAACGGCTCCCGATGTGCGCTCATTGCTGGATCTGGTTCGCAGCGGCGCAGTCGATGCTGGCATCGCCGCTATTTCGATTACCGCCGCACGCGAAGCCGAATTTGACTTTTCTCAGCCTATGATGAGCGCCGGTTTGCAGATCATGGTCCGTGGCAAAGGCAAAGACGCTGGCGATTCCAACCCGCTTGCTGACCTGACCGTGCATATCTTTTCCAAAGCTTTCATGGTCTGGATCGGGATCGCGCTTATGATGGTTATCATTCCCGCGCATGTCGTTTGGCTGCTCGAACGCAATCATCCTTCCGGGCTGCTTAAACATCCCGCTTACTTCCCCGGGATTTTCGATGCGCTCTACTGGGCCTCCACGACGCTGGCGACCCAGGGTGGAGACATGCCACGCCATTGGCTCTCGCGCCTTATTACGGTGCTGTGGATGTTCATCGCAATTGTTTTCGTGGCATTCTACACGGCACAACTCACAGCCAATCTGACCGTGCAACAAATCCAGGGCACGATCAACGGACCTGACGATTTGCATGGCAAGAAGGTAGCAGCCACACGCGGCAGCACAGCGGTCAGCATTCTGGGCGAGTTGCGCGCCAACGTACAGGAAGTGGCCAGCATCGACGATGCCTACAAGGCGCTCGACGAAAAGGAAGTCGATGCCATCGTTTTCGACGCGCCGGTTTTGCTTTATTACGCGGCGAATGACGGCAAGGGCAAAGTTCAATTGATCGGGCAACCCTTCCGCAAGGAAGATTATGGGATCGCTTTTCGAAACGGCAGTGAATTGCGTAAACGCGTGAACAATGTCCTGCTCGTGCTGCGCGAAGACGGGACCTATCAGAAGCTTTACGACAAGTGGTTCAGCTCGAAATAAGGACAGATGTAGCGCGACAGCCAATCACCAGATCTTGCGTTTGCCTTTGGTGCTGTAGGGATTGTCACCGGCCCGGCGGGAGATTCGCAAGGGCACGCCGGGCAGATCGAAGGTTTCGCGCAGGCTGTTGATCAGGAAGCGTTCGTAGCTGCGGGGCAGTTCGTCGAGCTGGTTGCCGAAGATGATGAAATGGGGTGGCCGGGCCTTGGGCTGGGTCATGTAGCGCAGACGGATTCGGCGGCCTGAAACGGCGGGCGGTGGTGTGCGCTGGGTGGCGTCGGCCAGCCAGCGGTTGAGTTTGGATGTGGAAATCCGGCGGTTCCAGGTGGCGTGGACAGCCATAACGGCGCGCATCAGGCCTTCAAATCCGTCGCCTGTGCGGCCTGACACGGGGACAACCGGGGTTCCCCGCAATTGCGGCAACAGGCGGGTGGCCTCTTCACGTAAGGTGGTCAGCACGTTGTTGCGATCGTCGATCAGATCCCATTTGTTGACCGCAATCACAAGTGCCCTGCCCTCGCTCTCCACAAGGCTGGCGATCGTTAGATCCTGCTTCTCGAATGGGATGGTGGCATCGAGCAGCAGCACTACGACTTCCGCGAACTTCACCGCGCGAATGGCGTCGGCGACGGCCAGCTTTTCCAGCTTTTCCTGAATGTTCGCGCGCTTACGCAGCCCCGCAGTGTCGAAAATCTTCATCTGGCGGTCCGAGCCATCCGGCTGTTTCCAGGTAAAATCAACGCTGATGGAATCGCGTGTGATGCCGGCCTCTGGCCCGGTTAACAGCCGGTCCTCTCCCAGCAGGCGATTGATCAGCGTGGATTTTCCAGCGTTAGGCCTGCCGACTACAGCGATGCGCAGGGGCTTTGTAACGTCAAGCTCTGTCCCATCCTCGTCGTCGCCGAAAACGGGGCGTTCCTCGTTTTCCTCTTCGGCGATTTCTGCCAAAGCAGTTTCGGCTGGCAGGGCTTCGCGAATGGCCTCATAGAGATTGGCGAAACCATCGCCGTGTTCGGCGGACAAGGCCACGGGTTCCCCAAGTCCGAGATCAAAGGCCTCGAAAGCTCCTGATTCGCCCTGCTTTCCTTCTGCCTTGTTCGCGATGAGGATGATTGGCTTGCCAGCGCGGCGGACCAGCGATGCAAAATGGCGGTCCACTGGCGTAATTCCGGTCCGGGCATCGATCATGAAGAAAATCGCGTCGGCAAGGCCAATAGCTGCCTCAGTCTGGGCACGCATACGACCCGTCAGGGATTCTGCGTCCCCTGTTTCAAGGCCCGCTGTGTCAACAATGGTGAAGGTGAGATCGCCGAGGTGCGCTTCGCCCTCGCGGCGATCGCGGGTCACACCGGGCTGGTCGTCGACAAGCGCGAGCTTCTTGCCGACGAGGCGATTGAACAGTGTCGACTTGCCCACATTCGGGCGGCCTATGATGGCGATGGAAAAATGCATCCCTTCCCATATCGCGGGAAAGGGCCGGAACGAAGACTTATTTCGGTAAATGCTTATTTTGCCGGTTTGCCCGCCGCAACCAGCGCTTGCAAAGTGGTCGCGCGTTGCCTCACAGAACCGGGGGTCTGGGCATCAATGATAATGTTATCGAGCCATTTTGAGGCCATATCGTAGTCTTCGGCCCTGAAAGCTGCGAGCGCCATAAGCTCCCGCGCCGTGTGGCGATATACGCCATCAGCGCCCGCCAGAGGTTCCAGCCGTTTGCGAGCATCCTCAAGACTTGCCGTATCAATCGCAAGAATAGCGGCGCGAAGCCGCGCGAGATCGCGGAAATTCTTGTCGATTGACGTGTCAGCGCCGATGGCGTCGAACAGTTTCACGCCCTCTTCGCTTTTTTGGCTACCAGCTTCGGCAGCCGCCCGGAGGCGCGCCAGAACTGCATATCCACTGGCATTGCCCCGCGCCAGAGCGCCGAATGCCGCCTCGGCCTCGTCCTTCTTACCCTGCTGGCTCAGCTGGAGCGCGGCCTCAAATTTCGCTCCGGCCTCCTCGGCGGCAATCCTGCGCTGATAATCCCAGTAACGATAGCCGCCAGTGGCCAATACGATGGCCAAGGCCAGCGCAATGATCCAGTTCTGATATTTGTTCCAGAATTCCGCTGCCTTGTCGCGGCGAACGTCTTCATCGACTTCACGAAAGATATCGGCCATGTCCGTTCCGGATCGGTTCCGGCGCGTTGCCGGTCTTATTTGCCCCGTGGGGATTGAAGAGCAGCGGTTAGCACGGCGCGAACGGAAACGCGAGAGGGCGAGAGCCGGAAGACCGCAGCTCACGCCAATTGAAGATTATCGCGGGGTCCGGTGAATTCCAGCTTCCAGGCAATGGCAGGTTATGCCGACTTTTGATCCTGTATCATTTTGGCGATCTGATCGAGCAAGTGCAGGCGCTTCTTCCGCTCGGCCTCTACAATTTCATCCGCTGCCGGCTCAATATTCGTTTCCATGCGATGGACCAGCCGGTTAACCTGGTGATAGTCCTCGGCAAGCCGGGCAAAATGGCCATTGCGTAATTTCAGCTCGTGCAGAACTGCCTTGGCATTTGGAAACATTTCGTCGAGTTCGTTGGGTGTATTGCGATTGTCCATCAGGCTGTTGCTCCCAGTTTAACAATCAAAGAATAAGGGCGGCCTTGCGAGCCGCCCTTGATCCCTATCAATCGATTGATGCCTATCAGCCCATCTGTTCAACTTTGGCGAGCTTGACCCAATCGCCCCAGATCTTGACGCCCTCCTCCAACAATTTGCGCGCAAGGGCGGCGTCGCCGGGGAAGGGATCGGAACCGGTCTTGCCAAGAAACTCCTTGGTCTCCGGATCTTTCACTACCTTGAGGCCTGCCACTTCCAGTTTGTCGAGAATCGCCTTGGGCGTTCCCTTGGGCGTATGGATCGACCACCAGGAGAAGACATCCGAATTCATGATGCCAACTTCACGGGCGCCGGGGATATCCGGCAAGGAGGACACGCGATCCTTTGTCGTCACGCACAGAGCACGGATCTTGCCGGAATTGCGCATGGCTGCGCTGCCGGCCGGATCGATGAACACAAAGTCCAGAACACCGCCGATAAGATCGGCCACTGCGCCTGCAGATTCCTTGTATTTCACCTCAACGGTTTCAAGGCCGAACTGCACCTTCATCAATTCGGCGCTGATCAGGCTGACAGTAGAGACTGAGCCGTAGCTGGCCTTGTCGCCCTTCTTCTTGAGCGCGGCGGCGAGATCGGCGACGGTCTTGTAGGGGCTGTCGGCGGCCACTGTCAGAATGAACGGCAATTTGAACAGGGTACAGGCGCTGTCATAATCCTTGAGCGGATCGTAGTTCAGCTTCTTGTAGAGCGCAGGCGCGATCGTCAGCAGATTGGTAGGCGCGATATAGATTGTATAACCATCAGGCTTGGCGCGCGCGACATATTCATTGGCGATATTACCGAACGCGCCGGGCTTGTTCTCCACGATCACGGTCTTGCCGAGTTCATCGCCCAGCTTCTTGGCAAAGAAGCGGACATATATATCCGCACCGGAACCAGCCGGAAACATCGCGATGGCCCGCACTTCCTTCGATGGCCAGACCTCCTGCGCAAAGGCGGACGGGGTGGCGAAGGGCGAGGCCAGCGCGGCCCCGGCTGACGTTTTCAAGAGTTCGCGACGTGTAAGCAATGTGTTTCCCTCCGGCAGGCGTTTCGTTGAAACGCACGATATAGGTTTTGGCGGAAAAGTGGAACCCTCCCGGGCCGGAGTCCGGTCAACCCAGTGCTATTTTGCTGCCGCCATTGCGGGTAGAGCCTTCATTGCTGGCATGACTTCCTTGCCGAACAGATTGATCGAATGCAGCGCTTCTTCTTTCGTCATATCGCCGAAGGCGAATTGGCCTGTCACATAATCACAGCCACATTCGGCAACGACTGACTTGACGAAGTCGCGCACCTTCCCGGGCGTTCCGGCGATGCCGCGCCGCTCATCAATGACGAGCTGGAAATCATTGGGCCGTTCGCCATAAACGGGCGAGCGTCCATGCAGATGATAGAGGTAGTGGAAGCTCTTGTGCCAGACCTTATAGGCGCGGCTGGCAAGCTCCATGGCCTGCTTGTCTGTATCCCCGACAACGATGAAAAGGCCGAGTCCAGCCTTTCCTGCGGGTTTGCCAGCGGGCTGCACTTTCGTCCAGGCCTGCCGGAAATGATCGTAGAACGGCTTCATTTCGCCCGGCGTACGCAATCCGACGATATTCATGCCATGCTCTGCCGCATGTTCTGCATTTTCGAGCGAATGCACACCCATCCACAAGGGCGGATGCGGTCTTTGCACGGGTTCAAGCACCATCTGTACGTCTTCGGCGCTGCGCTTTTCCCCGGTGAAAGAAAACTTCTTGCTGGACAGAGCCTGTTTCAAAATCTGCAGGCTCTCATTGTAGACCTTGCGCGACGCCTGAAAATCAGGGTCTTCGCCATAGGTGCGGCTCTCCAGCGGCGAGATGCCGCGACCGACACCAAGATCAAAGCGCCCGCCGCTCATCTGATCGAGCATGCAGACTTCTTCGGCCAGCCGCAGGGGATGATAAAGTGGAAGACAATAGACCATCGGTCCAAAGCGCAGATTGTGCGTGCGCTGGGCAACGGCCGAAAGAAAGATACCGGGAGATGCAGCCATGCCCAACGGCGTGAAATGATGCTCCGCAACATGATAGCTATAGAACCCCGCGCGATCATAAGCTTCGATGATGTCGAGCCGGTCCTTGTAGAATTGATTGAGCGAATTCGATCCACTGTCGACGTGATCAAAAATGCCAATTTCCAGCATGGGCGTTTCCTCGTGTTGGCCGCCTTTTGCGGCATTTTCCAGCTATTGGATGAAGGCTACCGACCCGTTGCCGGACCGACAAGCCCAAACCTTTGCCGAACAGGGCCTCCGGGGGTGACCTAGGGTCACATGGGGCCAAACCCTGCAGGCATGACGATTGTCACATCTGCGTATGACCGGTGGCACTTCGTCGCCCGCAAAAATGGCTGTTTAATCAGCCCCAGACTGCGAGTTGAGGAACGGCGGTTGGAGGCGTGTGCGTGCCAAGGAAACTTCTGTGTGCCGGCCGGGGCATTGCGATCATAGCTGTACTCTTCTGGCCGGTTATCGTGCTGGCGGTATCGGTCATTCTGAAACCTGGAAATTGATAACCGAACTGGTTTAGTCCCCGATGGGGCTATCGAAACGGAAAGCACTTTGCCCGTGTCCGAACTCTTATCCGATCACTTGATTCTGACGCGTCCATCCTCAGTCCATGAGAAGATGGAAGATATCGACGCCATACTGGACCCTTCGCTGGGGCTGATTGCATGCGATTTAAAAGGTGTTGTAGCCAGCCGGGCCGGGACTCTGGCGAGATGGGCGCCACCGAAGGGCGGAGACATTTTCTCTACGAGTGTTCTTTGGGGCATGAACACTCACATTGCACAAGCCGTTATTGCAGAGAGGCGGCGTGAAACTCTCCATGAGGTTACGCTCGAAATCGAGGGCGTTTCCAGAGTCTTTGATATTGAAATTCATTGGGACGCCAGCGCGCAACGGTTGCTCTTTGCCGTTTACGACGCCAGCGAAAGGATTTCGGGCATCATCAAGGAATTACAGAATGCGAGGACTCGTAATATCCTGCGCGAAGCGGATGCTGGCATGCGCGGGATCATTGTTCAATACCGTAGCAGGCTCGAAACAATGATCTCGCGCGATCCCGAGGTTTCCCACACATCGGCGATACAACGGCTGTGGCGTTATGAAAACATCGTGGAGGATTTGCAGCGCCAGATTGACCTGCTGGCGGCATGATGGTTCTGCCGAGATTAAATCAATCCGTCAGCTCTGGCCTGTTGCGCATGTAGATCGCGGTCAGGGCGCAGAATGTCATCAGCACTCCACCAACCACAAAAAAGCTCGCGCCCAGTCCGGCGCTGGCGGCGACAAGTCCCATACCCATCGGCGTCAGACCAGCGGCGGCGCGATTGGCTGTTGTGCGTAGCGCAATCGTCTTGCCTTGCGATCCCGGCCCGGCCGCATGAACAAGTATGGACAAGATCAACGGCTGGCTGATCCCCATACAGAAACCGCGCAAGCCCGAAGTCATGGCCAACATTCCAAAAGAATGCAGCAACGGCGTGACCGCGACAAAAATGATCGAACCAACGGTCGCCAGCAGCAGCACCCACAAAGGTTTCATAAAACGGATCGCAGTCGTCACGCAGAGCGAGGCGATAGCAGCAAAGGCAGCGGAAATGGTCACAAGAAATCCGATCTGTGTCGCAGAAAAACCACTCTCGTTGAGATAGAGCGGATAAAAGGAATCCTGCACTGCCGATGATGAAATCCTGATAACCGTTATCACCAGCATGATGCTGACAGCCGGTAGCGTCGCAAGCCGGAAGGCGCTGGCATAGTCGGACCATTTGGGCATCAGATCGATCATCGCAAACTTCACGCTCGCCAGCGGATTCTCAAGTTTAGGCTGCGGCATCAGGAAAGCGGCGATCGCCATCCCGATGGCCCATGCGGACAGAAAAACAAACGCTCCCCAAATACCCAGATGATCGAATACAAGTCCGGCAATCGGCGGCCCCAAAAGGCCACCCATGCGCATGCAGAAGGCGAAACGTCCGGCGAATTTATGAGAGCCTTTGAGCACCTGTGCGAAGGCCGTCTGCGCGCCGAGGAAACCGATGGTCGAGCCGAATCCGTTCAGCATCTGCAGCGCGAAAATGATGGGAACCCACGATGTCAGCGGAAAACACAGGGCAACGCCTGCGCTGATCAATGCGCAGACCACCATCAGACGGCGCGCCCCCAGCTTGTCCATCAAGGCGCCACCGTGAATGGCAAGCAAAAAGGGCAGGATATGTTTCGCGCCAATTACAATGCCGATAGCAGCGGGCGAAACGCCCATGCCCGCGAGCCAGAGCGGCAGCACGATGGCGGCGACGTCAGACATGGAATTGGAAAAGAGCCCCGCCGCATAGACCGGAGCCTGCGTACGCATGGGGACGGAGTCTTCCGGGATGGATACACCACCCTCTGTTGTTGTTCTTATGGTCACTCTTGATGCCGGTTCAGTTCAGGGCTGCCTTGACGCGTTCAACAACAGCTTTGGGCGTTTTGTAGAGTCGCGCAAGTGTTGTGTCGATTTCTGCTCCAGTGACCAGGCCGGGTTCGAGCTTCTGTTTGTTGGCCTCGCTCAGAAAGTCCGGATCTTTGACTGTTGACTCAAAGGCGGCGCGCAGAGCTGCTGCGCGCTCGGGCGGCAACCCTGGCGGGGCGGCAAAGGGCCGGGCGAACAATAATGGCGACACGACGAGTTCGATGGCCTGCCTGTCCTCTTCGGTCTTTGCAAGATCAAGCGCCAGTGGCGTTTCGGGATGATCGGGATGTTTTTTCAGGCCGAATTGCACCAGCGGGATTGTCTTGCGGTCGCGCACCCAGTCCGGCCGCTCCACGCCCATTGTCACCCAACCCCAAGCGCAAAAGCCATGCACTTCGCCGCTTTCCATCGCCAGCAGAGAATCTGCTGAACCCTTGTAGCCCTGAACGATTTTGAATTTCGTACCAGTGATCGCGTTCAGCAATTTCGGATACATGACGGCGTCGGCATTCGGCCCTGTCCCGGCCACCAGCAATTCGCGGTTTTTGAGTTCCTCTATATTCGTCGCGGGTGCTGTGTGCCAGGCGACGCAGGTGTTAATTTCATTGGATGTCGAACCGAGCCAGAGAAACTTCAGCGGATCAAACCGCGCCTGCGGATTGTCGAGCAAGGGATCGAGCGGCAAGGTGCGATTGAACGTGCCGAACTCAGTCCCGTCTTTTGGCGCAGTGAAATATAGCGCATTGGCCAGCACGAGGCCGGCGGCGCCGGGCACATTCTTGACGACAACCGAGGGATTGCCGGGCAGATGTTTGCCAAGATGCCGTGCGAGCGTGCGCGCATGCCGGTCGTATCCGCCGCCCGGACCAAAGCCAACGCTGATCGTGACGGTCTTGCCGCGATAAAAGTCAGCGGCCGTCTGAGCTGTGGCGGACGCATAGGGACATAGAAGCGCCAGACATACGCCAAACCTGTAGAGCTTCATCCGCCCTGCCCTCCCCGATCCGGCGATTGATTATCACCTGTGTTCAAGGTTACGGCGCAATTACTCGGTTGGGAAGGCGTTATTTGAAGCCAACCTGCATGGCCAGCCTGCTTCAACTTTCGCCCGCGATCATGCGCTCGATGATCCGCCGTGCGCGGAAGGAACCTGCGTCGATATTCAGCGTCTTCAAGGGCATGTCGGGCATCTGGCTGATGCGCTGTTGCTGTGCCTCCAGCACAATCTGATCCTCGACAAAAATCCTGGCATTGGTTTCGCGCTGCAGCGCCGTCAGAGCCATATCGCCAAGGCGGTAATTGCGGACCAGCGACCAGAAATACATGCAGGTCGTGTCCGTCTCCGGCGAGATCGTGTTCAGCACGCGCAGATTGACGCCGTGAGACCGGTCTCCCTGCAAGGCACCTGTTCCCGCTGGCGCCACGCCGACATCCAGAACTATTGTACAGGGCGCCTCGAATTTTATGATCTGCCAGCGATCGACATTGCCGGGCTTGCCCAGTTGTGCGCGCCAGAAAGGCGGCGCATCGATATTCTCCATAAAGCGCTGCACGGTCACTGTTATGCCCTCGTGCGAAGTTTCCATTGGCGTTTCAGCGACAGCGCTATTGCCGATGCTGGTGGAATGCACGAAGGTTTCGTGGGTCAGATCCATGAGATTATCGACAAAAAGCCGGTAATCGCATTTGGCGAACATGGTCTTGCCATCGCCAGCCCATGCAGGATCGTCATTCCAGTGCATATCGGGAATTTTCGAGGGATCGGCTTTTTCTGCCACGCCGGGCCAGACCCAAATAAAGCGATGCTTGTCGGCCACCGGATAGCTTTGCACACAAACACCGGGATTGATGGTGTCTTGCGAGGGCATCCGTGTGCATTGTCCCGCCGCGTTGAATTTCAGCCCGTGATATTTGCAAACGACTTCGCCATTTTCGATCCAGCCCAGCGACAATGGCGCAAGCCTGTGCCAGCAGGCGTCCTGAACGGCGGAAGGGGAGCCATCCGGTTTGCGCCACAATGCAATCGCGCGATTGCATAGCGTGCGCGAAAGTATTTCCCGGCCGCTGACCTCATGGCTCCAGGCAATCGCGTACCAGGCGTTGAGTGGAAAACCTCTGGGCGCATTCATGCGGTTTCGTCCCTGACTTTCATTTCGCTGAGCTATAGAGCTCGCGATCACATGCTCACGCAAGCGGGATCGTTTACACGGCAAAATCCGGCAGATTGCGCCGCATTTCGCGTTCAGACCAAACAATTCTCACTTTGGTGCAGCTAGCGTCTGAACGTTCAGCATCGGCAAAGCGCTGCCGGGCACCATTGTCGTCGGCAAAACGCCGTTCCATTTTTCCGCCTGCACGAGGCCGATCAAAGCGGGATTGTCGCGCAGAGCTTCGCCCCTCGCACGAATGGCGGAAGCTTCCGCATCGCCGCGCAACCGCGTCGCTTCAGCATTAGCCTTCGCTCGCGCCAAGGTAGAATCCGCTTCGGCCTTTGCTTTCGTGACCGTGATTTCGGCCTGCACCTTCTCTCGTTCCGCGTTCTGGCGCAGGCGCTGAACCTCGACTTCAGCTTCCATGCGCTGCTCGACCGAGCGGATATATTCTTTGGAGAAATCGATATTTTCGATCTGCAGGCTTTGCAGAACGATGGGCTCGCCTTCCAGGCCTTTGCGAACGGCTTCGCGCGCATCCAGATTGAGGCGGCCACGTTCCTGAATAGCGCGGGCAGCGGTGAATTGCCCGAAAACTGTCTTGATGTCGCGATTCACAATAGGGCTGATAACCCGGTTCACCGCGTTGGCGACAGTCCCAAACCGGGCATACAGTTCGCTGACGCGTTCGGGGTCGGGATGAAAGGTTACGCTGATCTTGAGATCGCCCGGCTGTTGATCGGACGAATAGGAATTGACCTGTTGCCAGGTAAAGGTCTGCGTCTGGATCGATATCTTTTCGACCTTGTCGACAAACGGCAGTTTGAAGCCCAGTCCAGGTTGGGCCACATGGCTGATCGCGCCATTGCGCAGAACAACGGCCCGTTCGCCCTGATCAACCGTGTAAAACGAACCGCCGGCGATCATCAGTACGATAACAACGGCACAGGCGATGAGAAACCGATTCAGGTTCTGCATGGAAAATTTCCCTTGAGAAGGAGGGGCGCCGGAACCAGCTGGAGGCGCTGAAGCTGACCGTCCCCAAGGCTGCAGCGTCCCTCGCCGGGACGGCGGAGAGGATTTGTCGTCGCTCATGTCTCACCCCGGTTTTTCATGGCGTCGGTAAAGCGAGAGGCTTTGAACCAGAACAGGCCTTGCACTGTGCGACTCAGGCTGACTGGCGTGTCAGGGTACAAGAATTCATACCGTTTGGCTCCGGTCCATTTCGATTATATATTCGCAACGAAAGCGGTTTCCGCTCTTGATGGCGGAAGGCCCTGATATCGGGCGGTTTGGACGATAGCCAAATTCGCCTCGCGTGATAATCTGCGGGAACAGCCGGGCGTGCCGGCCGGCCGCTTGTTGGAGAAAGTTTCGCATGCCCGCTCCGGAATGGAGAATTCCTGCCTCGATGCAGCCCAATCATCGGAATTACGCCTACGATCTCGATCGTGTGCTCGACGCGATGGTTGCGGTATCAACGCGGGTTCCTGAAGACGCCTTTACCGCCGAGACCCTTGGGACGGAAAGGGCGGGCAATGGCGTGGTCATCGACGAAAATGGAACGGTACTGACCATCGGCTACCTGATCACCGAGGCGCAGGAAGTCTGGCTGCGGTCCAATGACGGGCGGTTGTTTCCCGCCCATGTGCTGGGATATGATCAAGAAACCGGTTTCGGGCTGGTGCAGGCCCTTGCACGGCTTGATCTGCCCTATCTGCGCTTCGGAGATTCCGATAAAATTATGTCAGGAGACATGTTGCTGATAGCTGGCGCAGGTGGACGCGAGCGTTCACTGGTGGCCCATGTCGTCGCAAGGCAGGAATTTGCCGGCTATTGGGAATATGTGCTCGACAACGCCATATTGACCGCCCCCGCCCACCCCAATTGGGGCGGTACTGCCGCTGTCGATGAAAACGGCGAACTCGTCGGCATCGGCTCTCTGCATCTGGAGGAAGGGCGCGACAGCAAGAAGGATGGGCACATCAACATGATTGTGCCAATCAATCTGCTCAAACCCATTATTGATGATCTCAAGGCGTTTGGCCGCCGCAATGCCCCGGCCAAGCCATGGCTTGGCGTCTATGCAACCGAGATGAGCGATCAGATCGTCATTGTCGGGCGCAGCCAGAGGGGGCCCGCGCGGCGGGCTGATCTCAAGAATGGCGATATCTTGCTGGCTGTTGGCGGACATCCTGTCAAAACCCTGGCGAATTTCTATCGCCGCATCATGGCGCAGGGCGTCGCCGGGGTCGAAATCCCGCTGACAATCATGCGCGATGGGCGAACCTTTGAAGTACGGGTGAAATCCGGCGACCGCACGCATTTGTTCAAGGCGCCCAAGCTGCACTGACGCGACCGCGCAAAAGTAAAACAACCGGGAGGCATATTTGAGCATTGTGCGGTGGCGTTCCAAAGCTGCCCGGATCAGGCCGGGCGTTTTTGCAAGCATGGCTGCAACTGCCCTGCTAGCTTCGAGTTTCGCAGACGCTGCGGACGATCACTTCAAAAACAAAACCATAAATGTCTATATCGGCTATGATGCAGGCGGCAGCTATGATTTTTATGGCCGGATGCTGGCGCGCTACATGGGCACGCATCTGCCAGGAAATCCCAAACTTGTCCCTCAAAACATGCCTGGCGCCTCGGGCTTTCGCCTGATCGGTTTTCTCTACAGCGCCGCGCCGAAAGACGGCACGGCCATCGCTATATCCTCACAACAGATCGCTGTCTCTGACAAGCTCGGCATGCCCGGCGTGAACTACGACGCCAGCAAGTTCAATTATATCGGCCGTATGACTTCGAGTGTCGAAATAGGCTTGTTCTGGCATACGTCGAAAGTGAAGAGCATCGAGGATGCGCGCCAGTATTCTGTGCCGGTTTCAGCAACGTCGCCGGGTTCTTCCGCGCATGATTACTGGAAAATTCTCAATACAATCGGCGGCACAAAACTGAAGATCATCGGCGGGTATCAGAGCGCAACGCCGATGCTGCTCGCTATGGAGCGCGGCGAAACCGAGGGCGCCTTCACCTCCTGGAATACGATCAAGGTGAGGCGCAATGAATTGCTGCGCGACAAGCTCATCAATATCGCCGTGCAATTCACGACTTCTCGGCACAAGGATCTCCCCGATGTGCCCGCGCTGGTGGAAGCAGGACGCACCGAAGAAGACCGGCAAATCCTCGCACTCTACGCCAGCGGCGGCGATATTGGCCGCGCTTTCATTGCCCCGCCCGGCATGAATGCGGAGATTGTCACGATGCTTCGCCACGGCTTTGACGGCATGCTGCAAGATCCGCAATTCCTCGCCGAGATCGAAAAGACCAATGCAGAGTTCGATCCGATGTCCGGCGCAGAACTGCAGGAATTTGTGCGCCGGTTCGATGGTCTTTCGCCGGAACTGCTTGAGCGAGCGCGCAAGGCGCGTGAATAGCTATGAGTCAGCACCCCAAAATCGGCGATCCCGTTCTGCGCGTGGAAGACCAGCGCCTGATTACAGGCGCCGGTGAATATAGCGGCGATTTCAATCTGCCTGGCCAAGCCTATGGCTATGTCGTGCGCTCGCCGCATCCCCATGCGCGCATCATATCGATTGATACAAGCCGCGCCTCAGCGTCGCCTGGCGTATTGGCTGTTCTGACGGCGAAGGACATACAGGCCGACGGCCTCAAGCCCGCGCCGCATCGCCCCCGTCTGACTGATGCGCCGGATGTTGTCATGACCGCCCTGCCCGGCGGCGATGCTATCCTCACACCCTATCTGCCTTTGCCGGTGGAAAAGGTGCGGTATGTTGGAGAGGGCGTTGCTTTTGTCATCGCCGATACACTGGATGATGCGCGCAACGCGGGCGAATCGGTAGAGGTCAGCTACGAGCTGCTTCCCGCCAATACCCTGACCCATAGCGCTGAAACCTCCGAAAATATATGGGCCAACGCGTCCGGCAATCTCTGCGTCGATGCGGAAGTGGGCGACGCCGCAGCTACGCAGGCGGCCTTCGCCAAAGCAAGACATGTGATCAAGCTCGACACATGGCTGCAGCGCGTCACCGGGCTGCCACTGGAGCCGCGTGCGGCGGTCGCCGAATATGACCCGAGAACGCAGCGTTATACGCTCTACGCGGGCTCTGGCGGCACCAACCGGCAGAAGGGCGAGCTGGCGCGCATTCTCAACGTTGATGAAAAAAGCATCCGCGTTGTCGCCCATGATATCGGGGGCAATTTCGGCACGCGCAATGCGATCTATCCGGAGTTCGCACTCTGCGCCTGGGCAGCGCGGCGCACGGGACGTCCGGTCAAATGGACATGCGAACGCTCGGAAGCTTTTGCGACGGACTATCAGGGCCGCGACATGACTGCCGAAGCGGAGCTGGCACTCAACGGCGATGGCAAGATACTCGCCTTTCGCTCCGTCAATACGGGCAATATCGGCGCGCACACGGTGAGCCTCGTCTCGCTCATCAAGAGTGCAGGAATCATGACCAGCATTTACAATGTGCCTGCAGCGCATGTACGGGCCCGCGCTGTTCTCACCAACACGGTGCCGACCAATTCCTATCGTGGCGCGGGACGGCCGGAAGCCATTTTCGTGATCGAACGTTTGCTGGATATCGCGGCGCGGCGCACGGGGATCGATCGCATAGACCTACGCCGCCGTAATCTCATCGACTCGTCAGGCGCTTTTTACGCCAATCCTCTCACGCTGACTTACGACGGTGGCAACTACAGCGCCTGCTTCGACAAAGCGCTGGCTATGGGCAAAGCTGAAAGTTTCGAAAAACGCAGGCGCAAGGCCGCCAAAAAGGGACGGCTGCGCGGTATCGGCTTTGCCAATTATATCGAGATCACCACCGGCGTCATGCGCGAACGCACCGAGATCACCGTACATCCCGAAGGCCATGTGGATTATGTGGTTGGTACGCTTTCCAGCGGCCAGGGGCATGAAACCAGCTTCCCGCAACTACTCACAGATTGGCTTGGCGTTCCGCTCGACAGCATCCGCTTCATACAGGGCGACACAGACCGTGTTGAATTTGGCGGTGGTACGCAATCGGGCAGGTCCATGCGCATCATCGGGATCGTGGTGACCAAAGCGACAGACGACATTCTGGCGCGGGCACGGCAGATTGCTGCGCATGTGTTTGAACAGCCCGCCGACAGCCTGCGTTTCGAGCAAGGCCGTTTTTTTGCGGCGGGTGACTCCAAAGGCCTTGATATCTTCGAAATCGCCCGTGCGGCCGTTGCGAAAAACGATTTGCCCGACGATCTGCGGGGCCCACTAAAAGGAATATGCGACGAGACGATCAAGGAAGCGGGCTATCCTTATGGCGCGCATGTGTGCGAAGTCGAAGTCGATCCTGATACCGGCGAATATCAAATCATTCGATATAGCGCCGTCGATGATGTCGGCACATGTGTCAATCCCATGATCATGCATGGACAGACACATGGCGCGATTACGCAGGGCCTCGGACAGGCCATGAGCGAGCTTTGCGCCTATGAACCAGAGGGGCAATTGATTGCGGGCTCATTCATGGATTATGCGATTCCGCGCGCAGACAATGTGCCTTCCTATGATGTGCACATCTCCGAATTTCCTTCGCCCACGAACCGCCTCGGCGTGCGTTCGGGCGGCGAAGGCGGCACTGTACCCTCGCCAGCCGTACTGATCAACGCGCTCTGTGACGCCCTTAAAGACTTCGGCGTTGAACATATCGAAATGCCTGCAACCTCATTCCGCGTCTGGCAGGCGATCCAGGCGTCGAAATCGAATTTACCCTCCAAGCAAAAAGGAAAATGATATGAGTGACCTTCTCTGCGAACTCGATGGCGATATTCTGCGTGTCACGCTCAACCGGCCCGATGACGGCAATGCAGCGACAGACGACATGGCGGCAGAAATGACGGCGGCTTTAAATACCGCTCATGAGCGCGCGCGCCTTGTTGTATTGACCGGCGCAGGCAAGGATTTCTGCAAGGGCCGCGCGAGCCATGGCCGCCGCGCCGCTGCGACCAACGAGGCGCTCGACCGGCGCCGGCAAGCTGACGTGGTGTTCGATTGCTATGCCGCCATCCGCTATTGCCGCGTACCCGTGATCGCCAAAGTGCGCGGCCAGGCGATTGGTTTTGGCTGTTCGATGGCGTCGGTCTCAGACATCACGATTGCCGCAGATGACGCAATTTTCCAGATCAACGAAATGGAACACAACATCCTGCCGACCATGGTTCTCTCGTCGCTGATCGACAGGGCCACGCGCAAGGGCATCACCTATATGGTGCATTCCGCCGCGCGTGTTTCAGCCGAACGCGCCATCACCTATGGGCTGGTCAGCGACACTGCGCCTGCATCCGAACTCGATGCGCGCGTGGAAGCGCTCTGCGCCAAGATGATTTCAGCGCCCGCCATCGCCACAGAAGGCGTGAAGGATTATCTCAAGCGCGCAATGACGATGGATGTGCCTGCCGCCGTGGATTACGCGCGTAATCTCCATGCAGTGGTGAACTCATCCAACGAGATCAAGCGCGGCGGCGGGAAGCATTGAGGGACTGAGCGAATGTCATCCCGGATGCAAAGGCGATCCGGGATCGCTCCGGGTACAAGGCATTTAAGGCCACCGATCCTGGATAAAATGCTCCGCATTTTTCCGGGATGACGCCAAATGACTTGGCGGCAGCCGTCACTTATACATCCCGAACTTCTTCAGCGCTTCTTCCGCAAATGAATTATCGACCAGTTGGCCAAGATCAGCTGGCTGGTCGAGCAATTTCTGTTCGACAAAAAATGCCTGCACCGTCGAAAGAAATTCCGCATCAAGCTTTTGATCTGGATCGAGGCCGATATCGGCGCTTTGCTCGATCAGCGCGAGTTCTGCGCCCATACGCCGCGCAATCACTTCAACAGATGCCTTGCGGTCGCCGCTTGGGCGGATGGCGTCGTTATACAAACGCACACCGCGCATATAGGCGTTCATAAAGCCTTGCGCCGCTTTTCTGTCACGCGTGAATTTTTCGCTATAAATGAGTGGCACAATTGTGCCTCCGGGCGGCACAAATTCCGTGAGATCGGAGAGCACTTTTGCCAGCCCGCTTCGCAAAGCCTGGGCCATGAAGGGATCGATGATGATACAGGCCTCAATAGCCCCATTGGTCATAGCCGGAACCATGCTGGGCAATTGCAATTCGACAAAATTCACGTCGTCGAGTTTCATGCCGTGCTTCTTTAAAAGTTGCGCAACCAGATAATAGCCGATTGATGTGCGGCCCGGCCCGGCAATCGGCTTGCCGCGCAACGCCTGAATCGTTGCGGCTTCATCGCCCTTCCAGCTCTGTGCGCGCACCAGCAGGCGCGTTGCTGAAATCCCTTTGCGCAGGCTTTGCTTGTCGCCCACGAAGCGCAGATTGACGCCGCGCCGAGCTGCCGCAAAGAGGCCAGGCGCGATAGGAATGCCCGCTGCCTCGAGTTGTTCTGTCGCCAGCGCCGTGACGAGATTGGGAATATTGGGGATGCGCTGCATGTCAACGCGCACGCCTTCTGCCTTGAAGAACCCATTTTCTTCCGCAAGGAAGAGTCCCACATCTGTGCCGCCGCCGACGGAGGCGTAACGCACCAGCGGCATGTTATCTGCTGATTGCGCAAGAGCGGGCGCCGCCAGAGATGCGGTTAATGTGCTCTGGATAAAGCTACGGCGGGTAAGCATGGGGATATCTCCAAGGCTTTCAGTCCGGATCAGCCGGCGCAAGGTAGGGCAGAGCCGGGGTCGTCTGGTTGCATGCGCCCAACGATCCCGGATCGGCTTTGCCGTCCGGGATGACACAATCCTCACCCATTCACGCTAGCAATGTCAAAGCTAGCCAGCTGTTTGTAATTGGCGGAAATCCGTTCAAGCTCGGCGCGCGGGATGACGTCCTCGATATCCTTGAAACCGTCGGGCGCACGCTCTTCGGCCATGCGGATGACGACTTCCGGCCCGCCGGTGCGATTTCGCAGAACGATATCGCTGGTGCGGCTGCGCCGTTCTTCTTCATACCGGGCCAAAGCCCCATCGATATCGCCTAGGTCCGAAATCGCCTGCGCGAGCGCGCGTGCATCAAGGATCGCCTGCGAAGCGCCATTGGAGCCGAGCGGATACATGGGATGGGCAGCATCGCCAAGCAACGTTGCGCGCCCAAAGGTCCAGCGCGGCAGGGGATCGCGATCCACCATCGGGAACTCCCAGACCTTTTCGGCTTTTTCAATCAGCGCGGGCACATCGAGAAAATCAAACCGCCAGTTTTCATAACGCGGCAGAAAATCTTCAAACCGCCCTTCCCTGTTCCAGTCCTCGCGTGCAAAGCCTTTGGACGTATCGACAAAGAAACGCGCAGCCCAGTTGATTAAACCACTGCCCTTGTCTTCTTCCCGCTTGGACATGGGATAGGTGATGAACGTCTGACGTCCGCCGATTCCCAGCTGTGTGCGGCCAGTTAAACATGGCTTTGCGATGCTGGCGCTGCGCCAGATGATGGCGCCATTCCATTTCGGCGGGCCTTCGCCGGGATAAAACTTTGCGCGCACCGTGGAGTGAATGCCATCGGCGGCGATCAGGACATCGCCTTCCACGTCATCAAGCTTCGCGCCGCTACGCCTGTCGATAAAGGAAGCTACGACTTTGCCGCCGGGCTTTTCTTCGAAGCCCGCCAGATGATGGCCCGTATGGATATGTCCCGCAGGCAATTTCTCACGCGCCAGATCCATCAGCGCGACCTGCAATTCGCCACGGTGAATGCCAAATTGCGGCCATTTGTAACCGGCCGCCAGCCCGCGTGGCTCGCCCCAAACCCGCTGGCCGCGATTGGTGTAATAGGCGTGATCCGCCGTGGGAATGCCGATGGCTTCAAGCCGGCCGAGCGCGCCAAGCGCATCCAGACAACGCACACAATGCGGCAACAGATTTATACCAACTCCCAGCGGTTTGACCTCGCCGACGCTTTCAAACACATGCGCCTCGATCCCGAGTTTGTTCAGCTCCAGAGCTGTCACAAGTCCGCCGATGCCACCCCCGATAATAAGAGCTTTCATGCTTGTGTCCTCACAGCAGCAGAAGCAGCGCGCCGATGACGGCGACATTGCTGAACAGAAACGATACGTGGAAATGCCGGCGCAACGGATCGTCCACTTCCCAGTATCGATGAAAAATCGCCGAGGCCAGTATGGTGAAAATGATCAGGATGATCGCGCCAAGGCGCGTGTGCCAGTCCAGCGCCACCAGCAGGCCGCCGGCAAATTGCATGGCAAAGCCCATCCACAGCACTGCGCGGGGAAAGGGAATATCATAGGCGACCATGCGATCGATGTGCTGTTTCTCTTTCCAGATGGCGTTCGCGACGCCTGTGCCCAGAAACAGAAAGGCGATCATCAACTGCCCGATGATCTGCAAAAAAGTCTTGCCCGCGTACATGATCCCCGCCCTCGCCCGTGCAACTATTTGCATGCACGTTAAACCAAAGCCTCGGAATTGGGAAAGGGTGGCCTGTTGATTGCCCCGGAAACGCAAACCACTTTATCTGGTGGTGTGTCATCCCGGACGCCGAAGGCGATTCAGGATCGTATGGTTGTAATTTCCCGGCGATCCCGGATAAATGCTACGCATTTTCCAGGATGACGCCTGTCGATATAAGTCTTGCGAACCACCCGGTTCGCGCGATCAGGGAGACGCCCGCACCAGGGCCGAGCGAGGAACAGATGAACACCACACGGCGCCAGTTTTTGAAAACAGTCGGTGCGGCAGCCGCGCTGCCCGCCATGCCTTCAGTTGTGCGCGCCCAATCCTGGCCGAACCAGGTTATCCGCGCCATCGTGCCTTTCACTGCTGGCTCTACTTTGGACGTCATTGGCCGTATCGTCGCCGACGCGCTGTCGCAACGACTCGGCCAGCCCATTGTCGTTGAAAACCGGGGCGGCGCTGGCGGCACCATCGGGTCGGCGACAGTCGCGCGCGCCAATCCCGACGGCTATACGCTGCTGATCAATGCCTCCGCGCATTCTGCCGCGCCTGCAGCCTATCCGCAGATCGCGTATGATGTCGCGAAAGATTTCGCGGCCATCGCGTCTTTCGGGAGTGTGCCGAACGTAACCATCGTTAATCCCACGCGCGGCATCAAGACGTTGAAAGACCTCGTCGCCGAGGGGCAGCGCAAGGGCGAATTGCTGTTCTCTTCTGCTGGCGTTGGCAGCGCGACCCATTGGGCAGCAGAGCGCTTTCGCATTGCGGCAGGCCTGAAAGTGGCCCATGTGCCGTTTCGCGGCGGGCCGGAAGCGACGATGGAGGTTGTTGCGGACCGCGTGGATTTTGCGTGCATGGGCACTTCGTCCTCCATGTCGCTCATTGAGGCAGGAAAGCTATTGCCGCTGGCAGTGAGTACGCCGCAGCGTTCGCGCGCATTGCCCAACGTGCCGACAACGATCGAAGCAGGATTTCCCGATTCCGATTACACCTTCTGGAATGGCCTGCTCGCGCCGGCCAAGACGCCACGCGAAATCATCAACAGGCTATATGACGAGACCCGCAAAGTGCTCGCCATGCCCGCCGTCATCGAAAAACTGAAAGTGCAGGCCATTGAAGAAATGCCTCTGACTCCCGAGGAATTCGATGCGCTCATACTCAAGGAGATCGACGTCAACAAGGCGCTGGTGAAAGCGGCGGGGTTGAAGTTTAATTGATTCTGGTATCCGGACTTATAGCTTCCGGGTACGTCGTCATTTGAGACGTATCCACTTTTCATCTGCAGACTCTGCAGAAGGCGCGTCACTGCGTGACTCACTTTCATCCGATAGTGGAAACTGGGCGTTGCTTTCGCCTTATCCGCCATCCGGGATCGCCTTTGGCGTCCGGGTTGAAGTTCTTCCAAATTCACCTGCTCAGAAATCGCTGTCCTGCAGCTCATAAACGCCCTTTCGGCCGCGCGCATAAACTTTGACGGCGACGGCGTTGATGTGATCGCGCGCGTTGTCAAAAGCTGCCAACATGGCGGCTTCATCAGTCGGCATATCGGGATGCAACCGGCGAAGCGCGGCTTCGCCGATATAGAACGACGCTTCGAGCGCGCCATTGCTGCCCCAGAACAGCACGACTTTACGTGCAGCATCAAAAGAACGGCTGCTGTTGGGAAATCCGATGGCGGCATGCGCCGCTGCCGGACGCCCTTGCCAAATATCGCGCCAGTTCATGGCGGCCTGCTTTCTGGCGCGAGCCTATTTCGGTTTTTTGCCCGTGAGTGAAGAATTGGTCTGAAATCCAGCAGAGGCAAAAGGCGACGGCGTATTGCCGGTCTTTTCCTTGTTCTTGTCGGCCTTCGGCTTCTTTTTCTCTTTGTTGCTTTTCTGAACCTTGCTCATGGCGCTCTCCTGCGGTTTGGCCGGAGTCTACGCTCATTTGCCGTGGCTGTACGATTTATTCCGGCAACCGGGGATTATCTGGCAGCAGCAAAAACCTTCGCATAGTCTTCAGGCTTGAAGCCAACCTGAAGCTTGCCATAGACGTCCATTACCGGACGCTTGATCATGGAGGGTTGCGCGAGCATCAACGCGATGGCCTTGGCTTCATCGATATTTTGCCGGTCAGCGTCCGGCAGTTTTTTGAATGTTGTGCCTGCGCGATTGAGCAGCTTTTCCCAGCCCGCTTTCTGCGACCAGATTTTAAGCGTAGCCTCGTCTATGCCAGCAACCTTGTAGTCATGAAAACCATGGGCGACGCCATGCGCATCAAGCCACGTGCGGGCTTTCTTCATCGTGTCGCAGTTTTTAATGCCATAGATGGTGATGGGCATGGGATATCCGTGCAGTTTCGTAAGGTCGGGGTCTAGACATAGACCGAAATATCGGCGGTTTCCAATCAGGATTGTCACCTCGCAATCCGCCTCACAAGCGTGCAGGCACCACAATCTCGGCCTTCGACAGGCTTAGGACGAGGGCACGAGGGTTCGTGACGAGATGCGAAACTGCGGCAGCTGTTTCTTCGAGATGAAATGGCGGCTGCAGTGCCCGGCACAATTTCACGCGCCGTATTCTTTCCAGAGTTATGGCCTCGAATCCTCGCTCATCGCCTTCCTGCTCTGCATGACAACCGGCGTTGTGCTGCTGATCATGGCCATCCAGCGCGGCAATATCGGGCCGCCGTTCTGGAAGCGGGAGCGAGCGGGTCAGGCCAGCCAGTCTTCGCAGCGCAGGCCTTCGATGCGGGCAAAATCGCCGTCGCCTGTCACGACAATGAGACCGCGACTGCGGGAATGGCCTGCAATCATCAGATCGTAACCTCCGATCACCTGGCCTCGCCGTTCCAATTCGGCGCGAATGTCTGCTGCGTGCAACGCTGCATCGGCATCAAAGCCAGCTGACCTTGCCCCCAAGTTTTATCCAGTTGTGAGTTCGTATCTGGCGTTTGGTTTGCCCATTTGGGCGGGTTGAGCGCCGGGCTCTGGCGCGGAGCTTTTCATGTTGCGCAGCGCCTGAGCCCGGCGCGGTTCGAAGCGCATGGAGAA
>CANJJI010000034.1 GCA_947474545.1 Beijerinckiaceae bacterium
CAGACCTGGCTGAACGATGTCGCCAGATTGATGAACGGCCGCCCCAGAAAAACCCTCGGCTGGAAAACCCCTGCCGAGGCCATGGCCGAAGAAATCAAAGCCTTCAGTTCAACCGTTGCACTTGATGTTTGAGACCAAGATGTGCCCTGCCCCGCCGTGATCGTCTTGCCCGGCATTTTGCCCAGCTCCACCGATTGATCCAGCGATATATCGCGGGGCAGAATATCAACACCGCCTGACATGAATTCAGCAACGCGCGTGCCTGGTTCCGGCACCTGGCGAAAGCTGATTTTGCCGATATTGCTCGGCGGCTTCACTGTGCCGCCATGCTTGTAATCGGGATTGCGCACCAGCTCGATGCCGCGTTGCGGATCTACAAAATTGACCTTGTACATGCCTGTACCCACGGGCTTGCGGCTATAGGCGAATTTATCAGCCGCTGCACCATGGGCGTGTTTTGAAACGATAGTGGTGAGAAAAGCCAGCCGCGCAAGATCAAACGGCGTTGGCTGTTTGGCGGTAAGCCGCACCTTATGCGGCCCAAGCTTTTCCGCTTTGTCGATCCATTCCCAATAACTCTTGAAGCGGATCTGTGTTTTAGGATCTGTGAGCCATTCAAACGTATAGACGACATCATCAGCTGTGAAGGGCTGGCCATCATGCCACTTCACATCCTCGCGCAATTCGAATTCAAGCGTCGTGTCGTTGATACGTTTCCAGGTTTTGGCCAGAAGCGGCTCATACGTGCCCTTGTCCTCGTCAAAACCGATCAGGCAATCATAGACCGCATCGCTGGTGAGGATCGTCTCCGTCTTGGGATCGAGATAATAGGAGAGAACCTGAATCGGATCGTTGAGCGGAAAGCGCAAAGTATCCGCAGATTTTTGAGCAAAGGCGCAAGGCGCTGAGACCAGCGTTGTAATCGCGCATAGCGCCAAAGTCGAAATGCGCATCATTCGCTCCCATGAATTTTGCAGTGGCGGTTATCCTAACTGCATTTTGTATTGGCGTTAAATCACAGTTCCCTCATCCTGAGTAGCGTTGCAATGCAACGCATATCGAAGGAGGGAAGCAATGGCCTTACCACGTGGTCCGGGCTATCGCCGCGCGCTTCGATACGGCCCCCGTGGGGCCTACTCAGCGTGAGGGCCTGCCCTCAAAACCTCCACAAGCTTCGCCATATCTTCGGGCAACTGGCTCTCAAACATCAGCTCTTCACCCGTCACCGGATGCGAAAACCCCAGCACAGCCGCATGCAGCGCCTGCCG
This sequence comes from Beijerinckiaceae bacterium, assembly GCA_947474545.1. Taxonomy (GTDB): domain Bacteria; phylum Pseudomonadota; class Alphaproteobacteria; order Rhizobiales; family Beijerinckiaceae; genus Terripilifer. The sequence continues at coordinate 1,269 of CANJJI010000034.1, forward strand.
GCCCAAAGCATGATAGGCTGCGCGGGCCTTCTCGCCGAGCCGCGCCGCCTTTGTCTTGTAGCCGGAGGCATAGACGGGATCGCCCATGACGGGATGGCCGAGATGAGCCATGTGCACGCGGATCTGATGCGTGCGTCCGGTTTCCAGTGCACAGCGCACAAGCACGGCGAGCTTCATCTTTTCTTCGCCAATGAAGGATTCCTCGACTTGCCAATGGGTGATGGCTTCGCGGCCCTTTTCCCCATGCACAACGGCCTGCCGCTCGCGTTGCTGCGGATGCCGCCCGAGCGGCGCATCCACCTTGCCCTGCATGCGCGTAGGCCCACCCCACAGGATCGCCTGATATTCCCGGGTGAGATTGAGCGTGCGGCCATGGTCGGCAAAAAGTTCAGAGAGGCCAAGATGCGCCGCATCGGTTTTCGCGATCACAAGCAGGCCCGTCGTATCCTTGTCCAGCCGGTGCACGATGCCCGGCCGCTTCACGCCGCCGATGCCCGAAAGCGTATCGCCACAATGAGCGATCAGCGCGTTGACCAGCGTGCCGGTTTCATGACCGGCGGCCGGATGCACCACCAGGCCGGCAGGCTTGTCGATCACGATGAGATGTTCGTCCTCAAAGACGATGGTCAGCGGAATCGTCTCGCCCAGGGGCTCGGGCGCAATCGCCTCGGGCACCTCCACACTGACGATCTGCCCGGCCCGCACTTTCGCGCCGGTATCGCTGACGGGCTTGCCGTCGATTGAAACTTGCCCCGCTTCAATCAGCGCCTGCAGGCGCGTGCGCGACAGCGCTTCTCCTGCCGCCACAGACAGCGCCGCCAGAAACTTGTCGATCCGTAGCCCCGCATGTTCCGCCTCGACGGGAATATCCCGCCGTCCCGAAGCGGGTGTTGAAAGCGATCTGGCGACGGCTTTCGCCGTCACCTTTGCCTCGGCCTCGGCGACTTCCGCTTCATATTCGCTCAGGGGCCCGTAGATGCCCTTGGCGTGACGTTGTTTGACTTTTGAGTTCATGCACGCCGCATAGCACGTTTGAACCGAAACCGCGAAGGCGGGCATAACTCCCCGCCGGTTGCGCCTTGCTCAAGCTTTCCTGATTAGGCGCCCTGCTTGGTTTTTTGCGTCGCCCACAGCGAATACAATATGCCGCCTGCAAGAATAAGCACCGTGACGGCAAGGCTGACTTCGGGCGGAATCTTGCCGACAAACTGTTGCAGGAAGATCTTACCGCCGACGTAGATTAGCACAAGCGCGAGCGCATATTTCAGATAATGGAACCGGTCCACCATCGACGACAGCACAAAGTAGAGTGCTCGCAATCCGAGGATTGCAAAGATGTTCGAGGTGTAGACGATAAACGGATCCTGGGTGATCGAGAAAATCGCCGGGATCGAATCAACCGCGAAAATCAGATCGGCAAATTCGATCAGTACAAGCGCCAGGAAAAGTGGCGTCGCCCAGCGCACGGCCTTGCCAGTCTTTCCGTCTTTCAGGACGACGAAGAAATTCTGCCCGTGAAGCTCTTTTGTGATGCGCATATGACCCCGCATCCATTTCAACAGGGGGTTGTTCTCAAGGTCGGGCTTCTGCTCGGCCATGATGAACATCTTCACACCTGTGAAAACAAGGAAGGCCGAGAAGAAATAGAGAATCCATTCAAACTTGTGCACCAGCGCCGCTCCCAAGCCGATCATGATCGCGCGCAGCACGATGACGCCGAGAATGCCGTAGAATAAAACGCGATGCTGATATTTGGCTGGTATGCCGAAATAGGTGAAGATCATCGCCATCACGAACACATTGTCGAAGGCGAGCGTCTGCTCGATGACCCAGCCGGTCAGATATAATTCCCACGCAGTCCAGGCGCGCAACCCAGGGGTCTGTGCACTGGTGATGGCCTTATCGAGTGAAGCCGCATAGCCTTTGTAATATAGCCACCAAACGACGGCAGAGAAGGCAAAGCCCATTGCAATGCACGCGCCTGCAAGCACCATGCTTTCCCTGATGCCCGGCTCATGCGCGTCCTTGTGGAATAAACCAAGATCAATCGCCATAATCACGAGCACGATTGTAAGAAAGCCGAACCATACCCATACGGGCATGCCGAGCCAGTTCGCGGAGAATGCGGTAGCAAGGTTTTCCATTTGAATCTTAGCCTGATTAAACTCATGGGTTCACGTTGCGCGAGGACCTGGAGCCGCGCGCAACGCAGTCGGATTGTAGGGGGTAAGATCAGTCTTTCAGAACGCGCAGGATGTGCTTGACCTTCGCGAGGGCGCGAAACTCTGCCGGATGCGCAATGCCATCAGCAGGGATAGCCGCTCTGGCGGCCTCAACAATCGCTTTGGCTTCACGGGGATGTTTATGCATCGGCTCCAGCTTTTCAGCTGCAATTTCGCTCGCGACCTCGTTGTCGAGCTCGTAATTGGCTTCGTGGATCGCCAGCTCTTCAGCAATATCGTTGCGCGAGAAGGCAGCAAGCAGCGGGTCGTGGCGCGCTAGCGACATTAACTTCCGGCGCTCTGCAGACGCTACCTCGCCATCAGCTTGGGCCACGATCACATAGGCCGCCACGACGGCTTCCATAAATTGCGAGCTGCGGGCGACATCGCCCTCTTCAAACAGGAGACGGGCGGGAAGGATAGGGCGACGAAGATCTGACATAGGCATAGGTTCCTCCAGGGTTGAACTGTCGATGCGTGTCCTACGATCCTGGTGTCTGATTTTCCGAAGTCCGGACCCAGGCAGCCAAGCAATACCGCAAGCGGTTTCGCACCGGCTGATCCGACATCGCGCTGCCTTGGAAGGTGCGCCAGAGGGGCCCGGATCAACACAATCAAGATTACTTTGAATTGCGTAAAAAGCATGGCAGATATGCAAATTATCAGACTCTGATCACACGAGAGACCCAATAGAAATGTATAATTATATGAATTTATTCAACAATCGCAAATCGAGGGTGTGGTGTGAGGACGATCGCGATCCACTTGTCCCATTGCGACGCTGCCTCAAAATGCCATTCGGGGAAGGCTTTCAGCAGGTCTTCCTCATACAGCGCCGCCGCCTCATGTTTGCACAGCATGAACTTGGGCGCAGCCACGATATCCTCCCGGTCGATCACGCAGAAAACGCGCATGTCCGGATGCTTTTCCAGCCATTCGTAAACCGCCACAGTGAGCAGCGGAAAGCCGGGATGCAGCATATCGTCCAGGCAGATCACGCCCTTTTCGTGCATGACAGCATAGGCAAGGTCGAGATCATGCTTGAGCGCCTTGGGATTGTGATCCCCGTCAACATGAAAGAAGCGTACCAGGCCGCCGGCAGGCCCCGAGATATCGGCAGGCTCCAGGTTTTCGCTGTTGGCGGTGATAATAGTCATGTCACCGGTGCGAACACCAAGTCTCGCCATATGGGCATGCAGTTTGTCCCGCACTTTCGGGCTCGGCCATTCAAATGTGTCGATCCCCACGCCCTTCTCGCCAGGCTGCGTCGCCAGCGCCATAGCGATGAAGAACCGACCCTCGAATGTGCCGATCTCGGCGATATTCCCGGTAATGCCGAGCTTCGTCTGGCGATCCATCACATGGGCTGCAATGATGGCGGCAAATTGCGACGACATGCCAAAAACGCTGTCGTATTCCTTGTTGACGTAGTGATCGACAGCGGCAATGCCGGAACCGTATTTCATAAGTCGCTTCCTGTGGGTTGGCAAAAACTGATTTAGCAGATTGCCGCCGGTTTGTCAGATTGACCGGCGCGCGGGCGTTGCCGGGGTAGCATCCCCGAAGCAGAAAACGTATCCCAATAACTCCTTGAATTGCCATAATATACAACATTGTGATGAGCCGTCGCTTTTCCTTCCTGCCTATCGCCCTCTTTAAGCCACCATCCCGGCATCCTATATCAAGCGCACGCAGCTGGCGTCATGCAGCTGCAGGGAGCCGCCCCATTTTGGGGGACCCCCAAGGAGGATGAAATGGCTGCAGCTTTACCGGTACTCTCCGCTGAAAGTGGTCTGAACCGTTATCTCGCTGAAATCCGGCGCTTTCCGATGCTCGCGCCGGAGGAAGAATACATGCTTGCCAAGCGCTGGCGCGAGCATGATGACCGCAATGCCGCGCAAAAACTGATCACTTCCCATCTTCGCCTTGTGGCCAAGATTGCCATGGGCTATCGCGGCTACGGCCTGCCGATCGGCGAAGTTATTTCTGAAGGCAATGTCGGCCTGATGCAGGCCGTGAAGCGCTTTGAGCCCGAGAAAGGCTTTCGTCTCGCAACCTACGCCATGTGGTGGATACGCGCCTCTATTCAGGAGTATATCCTGCGTTCCTGGTCGCTCGTGAAAATGGGGACGACCGCAAACCAGAAAAAGCTCTTCTTTAACCTGCGCAAGGCCAAAAGCCAGATTTCCGCACTGGAAGAAGGCGATCTGCGTCCCGAACAGGTCAAATCCATCGCCACCAAGCTCGGCGTTCATGAGCAGGAAGTCATCGAGATGAACCGCCGGCTGGGCGGTGACAGCTCACTGAATGCGCCTCTGCGCATTGATGGCGAAGGCGAATGGCAAGATTGGCTGGTGGACGATACCCCCGGTCAGGAGAGCCGCCTGATCGATCAGGAAGAAAGCAACAATCGTCTCTCCGCACTGCGCGGCGCCCTCAGTGTGCTCAATGAACGCGAACGCCGCATCTTCGAAGCTCGCCGCCTTGAAGATGATCCGGTGACTCTGGAAGCCCTGTCAGAAGAGTTCAACATATCCCGTGAGCGTGTTCGCCAGATCGAGGTACGCGCCTTTGAAAAAGTGCAGCAGGCGGTGAAGGCGGGTCTCGCACAAATCGAGGCGACGCCACTGGCGATAGCTCACAAACCGGCAGCAGCGGCTCTCTCTGCCCATTAAGCCGGAAGTCTGAATGCAATTAAGGCGCAATGCACCCCTGCATTGCGCCTTTGCTTTATCCGATTTGGGAGAAACTAGGGCTGCGCCCAGCGCACCAGCGCATCCTGCAAAAGCTTGTCTCCCGGCGTGCCTTTTTCCAGAGTGATCTTTGCCAGTCTGTTGTCGGCTGTACGGACAGGCAGATCAAACCATCCCTTTTTCTCTAGCAGATCAAGATTCCGCTTAGAGGACGCATCGCCCGACGCGAGCGCGATGATGAAGATATTGGCGGTGATGCGCGCCTTTGCACCGACCAAAGGATCAACCGTCGGTGAGCTTTGATCCCGCATCTGCAAAGTGTCCGTCTCAACGATCTCGGGAATCGGACTGTCGTCCGCCCGTTGAAATCGCCAGGTGACAGTATGTGACGCCGGCAGGGTCGTGTCGTAATTTTTCTCTATAGTCATTCCCGCAGAGAATTTCGCATCGGGAATATCAATATCGGCCCTGACCGCCAGAGAGAGCGGCTGTCCCGTGCCACGGCTGACATTGTCAGTCCGCCACACGACGGTGCCGACATAAGTCTGCACATTCTGAGCATTCTCGCGGGTCGGTGCGGCAATCAGGATGGCGCTGCGCTGTGCAACCGCCACGGTTGCTCCGGGCGGTTGGTCGGAGGGTTGCGATGCAGGAGACTGGGCCGATGGAGCCTGCGGCGGACTATCCGCTTGGGTCGTGATGCGCGGACGCTCGGGAGCCACCTGCCCGGTCGAAGGTTCCACAGGCGGCGCCGTTGAATCGCCTCCTGCGCGGCTCTCATTCTTCGGCGCATTACCAGGTGTCTGCGCCGGAGGTGTCGAAGCCGGAGTTGGCACGGGCACATTCGACGAGCGCCCAGCCCTGAATTGATCGGGAGATATCCGGGTTTTCCAGGCGTAAAAGCCAATGCCCCCAGCTACTGCGATCAGAATAAGTCCGAGGCCAGCATAAAGCGCCACAGGCTTGCGTGAATCCGATCCCGCACCTCCTGGTCTTGCCCTTTTGCCGCCTGCCTTTGGCGCAGCAGCGCTGACAGCCGGAGGCAAGGGTTTGTCGAGATCATCGGTAACATCGCCTCTCGCGGGCACGGGTGCGGATACCGGCGTGGGCGTAACCGGCGCCGGCGGCTGTGAGGGCGGGCGCACAGAAACGCTCGGCGCAACGGCGCCTGCTGTGTGAGAGCCGCCGGGAGGTGTAACCGGAACCACCGGTGGCGTGGCGGCAGACGAAGGCGCCAATGGCCGGACAGCAGCAGATGGGGCAGAAACGGCGGGCGCTGTAACGCCTGCCGTCGAAGTAGCGCCCGGGGCCGAAATGCTTGGAGCCGACACACTTGGCGGGGCCGGCGGTGAAGACGGCGCGGGCGCAGCGGGTGGCGCAGGAGGCCGGGCCGGAGCCGGGGCCACCGGCTTGATGACGGGCGCTTCCGGCCGGGCTTCAGGTGGTTGCGTCAGATCAGCTAGCGCAGCTTCAATAGCAGCTGTCCCGGCCGCCTCCGCAGAGGGCGGAGCATGATCCGCTTCAATCCGCGCGATCGCCTCTTCAAGCGCCTTTTCCTCGCGCGTGATGTCTTCGGCGGGAATCGGCGGCTGGATGGACCGCAATTGGCCGAGCAAGGCCTTGCTGGCGCGATCATAGATCGCCCGGCGAGACTCAGGCGTGGAAGACGGCAGGCCAGACACGGCCCGCGACAAAAGTGGGTAGTAATCGGCCATTTCGCGTTCAGACCATCCCTGCGCCGCTACGTCAATCCCGATAGTTCCGCGACATGATTAAACTACTAATCCTGAAAGGGATTATGGACAAGTATCGTATCAGCGCGCTCGGGACTTGTGGACAACAACGAGACTGGCGCCCCAATCAACTCTTCGATTCGCCGGACGTATTTGACGGCAGCTGCCGGGAGTTGCGCCCATGAGCGCGCGCCTTGAGTGGTTCCCGGCCACCCCTCAATAACCTCGTAAATCGGTTCAACCCGCGCCTGCGCAGCCTGCGCTGCTGGTAAGTAATCAATCGTTTCGCCATCGAGCCTGTAGGCCGTGCAAACCTTGATTTCCTTGAAGCCGTCCAACACATCGAGCTTGGTCAGCGCTATGCCATCAATGCCGGATGTCTTCACCGTCTGGCGCACCAATACAGCGTCGAACCAACCACAACGCCGGGGCCGGCCTGTCACCGTCCCGAATTCATGGCCTTTTTCGCCGATCAGCTGGCCCGTTGCATCGTTCAATTCGCAGGGGAAAGGCCCTTCGCCCACCCGGGTCGTATAGGCCTTGGCGATACCTAGCACGTATTGCGCGGCTTTCGGCCCCAGCCCTGAACCAGTCGCCGCATTAGCGGCAACCGTGTTGGAAGACGTCACATAGGGATAGGTGCCATGGTCGATATCCAGCAGCGCGCCTTGCGCGCCTTCAAACAGGATCCGTTTTCCCGCGCGGCGCAGATCTTCCAGCAAGGACCAGGTGCGGTCCACATAGGTTAGTACTTCCTCAGCAACCGCCGCCAGCTCGTCGCGAATCATCTGTGGCTTGATTTCATCGAGCCCAAAACCGCGCCGTAGCGCGTTGTGATGGGTAAGCAGCCGCGCAATCTTGGCGTCCAGCGTCGAAAAATCCGCCAGATCCATGACGCGAATCGCCCGGCGGCCGACCTTGTCTTCATAGGCGGGACCAATGCCGCGCATCGTCGTGCCGATTTTCGTTCCCGCAGCCGCTGTATTTTCGCGCAGCGCGTCGAGATCACGATGAACCGAGAGAATCAGCGGCGCATTCTCGGCAACACGGAGATTATCGCGCGATACCTCGACGCCCTGCTTGCGCAGACCAGCAATTTCCTTGACGAGATGATGTGGATCGACAACGACGCCATTCCCGATGACCGACAATTTACCTGGGCGCACGATTCCCGAAGGCAACAGCGACAGCTTGTACGTTACCCCATCGATAACAAGCGTATGTCCGGCATTGTGCCCGCCCTGAAAGCGCACAACCACGTCCGCCTCGACCGACAGCCAGTCAACGATCTTGCCTTTGCCCTCGTCGCCCCATTGAGCGCCGACCACCACTACATTCGCCATAACCGGTTTCCGTGATTGTCCGGGTTCCGTCCCGGCCGCCGCTCGCGGTCCCGGACTGCAAAAAACCCCGCCGCAACCACAATGGCTGCGCGGGGCTCATTGCGGACGTCCATTAGCGGATTGGACGGGGCGTGTAAATGGCCGGACAACCAAGCGATCTTTACAGTCGCTTTCGACAAACGAGGCAGCTCACCAAAAAAACAGCGAATAGCGTCATAAAACCTTGACGTGAATCAGACAACTAGCCGTCAGAAACTTAACAAATCTGGATGGCAGCCTTGCTTGACGACACACCCAGCAATCACGTCAAAACCCTCTTTATTTCTGATATCCATCTGGGCGCCAGAGGGTGCAATGCCGAGGCATTTCTAGACTTCCTCAAGCATTACGACGCCGACACAATCTATCTTGTCGGCGATATCATTGATTGCTGGCGGCTCAAGGCAGCCTGGTACTGGCCTGATCTCCACAACGTGGTTGTGCAGAAGTTTTTGCGCAAGGCGCGTAAAGGGACACGCATCGTCTACGTACCCGGCAACCACGATGAACTAGTCCGGGACTATGACGGCCTGAATTTCGGTGGCATCGAAATCGCCAATGAAGTGAAATTGCGGCTTGTTGACGGCCGTACAGCACTCATTCTCCATGGCGACAAGTTCGATACCGTGGTGCGCAACATGAAATGGCTCGCGCATTTCGGCGACTGGGCTTATGACTTCGCCATCTACATCAACCGATATCTCAATCTCATACGGCGCAAACTTGGGATGCCCTATTGGTCGTTCTCCGCAGCCGCAAAGTCAAAGGTGAAACAGGCCGTCAATTTCATTGGCGCCTTTGAAGAAGCCGTCGTAGCTGATGCAAATCATCAGGGCGCGCAGGTCGTGATATGCGGCCATATCCATCAAGCAGCCGCACGACAGATTGGACCAATCTTTTATATGAATTGCGGCGACTGGGTGGAATCGCGCACTGCCATCGCCGAACATTTTGACGGCACCCTCGAACTGATCCGCTGGGACGCAGTTGCCGCCCATCAAAACTCCTCTCAAACACCAGCCAACGCGTCGGCGCTTCAGACAGCTTCCTGAAGCGCGCCGGGCTGCCACGAAATCTGGTTCGCCCTGACGACGTTGCCCATAAAGCTGCGCGCGCTTTCCTGCATGCTGTGCGCGGCTCCATAACGGCGGCACTTGTCACGAGATATATCCAGGGCCGCGAGCGCAGCGCGCCGCAAATCAAAATCGAGCACACCGCAACCTGTATCCCCCACCACATCCAGCGGACCTGCGACAGGGTATGCTGCAACTGGCATGCCGCAGGCCATAGCTTCCAGCATCACCAGACCGTATGTATCGGTGAGGCTTGGAAATACAAAAACGTCGGCACTCGCATATGCCCTGCTCAATTCAGCGCCATCCAGCCTGCCGGGAAATATCACGCCGGGATACGCTTGCATCAATGCGTTGCGCGCCGGACCGTCGCCGACGACAACTTTGACGCCGGGCAGATCGAGCTTCAGAAACGCTTCTATATTCTTTTCAACCGCAACGCGGCCGACGAAGAGAAAGGCCGGCTTCGGCCACAACAGCTCCACCGGGTCCGGCACTGGAAAATTGTGCAAGGGTATGCCGCGCCGCCAAGGGACGAGATGTTCAAATCCAAGCGATTCAAGTTCTTGCTGGACACTTCGGGTGGATACCATCGTCATTGCCGACGCATTGTGAAAGCGCCGCAATGCGGCATAGCTCCAGGAAAGTGGTATCGGCCAGCGCGCAGCAAGATACTCGGGAAAGCGCGTGTGGTAGCAGGTTGTGTAGCGCCGCCCGCTGCGCAGACAATGCATACGTGTCAAAAAGCCAATCGGTCCCTCGGTGGCTATATGCACGGCATCCGGATCATGCCTTTCGATGAACCTTCCGATGGCAGAAGGCAAAGGCAGGGCTATCCTCAACCCGGGATAGGAAGGCGCCGGTATGGAGGAAAAACCTTCCGTCGTTAGCATGACTACATCAATACCAGTCGCGGTGAGCTCTTCCATCAGCCATTGCAGCGTGCGCGCGACACCGTTGACTTGCGGACGCCACGCATCTGTTGCGATCAGGATGCGTGGCGTCCGGACTGCGCCGGATTGTTGCCCGGCGGCCACTTTAATTCACACGATTAAGGGCTGAAGACTCTAGCCAGCTGTGGTCTTTGCCCGGCAATACCGCCACCGCGTGAAACGCATAGGCGCGAAATGGCTTCATGACCCGTGCGTATGTGCCCCGCCGGGAGGCCAATGTCGCAAACGCCGGTTCGAAGTTCTCGCGCGGCGTAACCGAAAACGCCGCCAACCATGATTTCATGGCCTTGCCGAACCAGGGCGGCAGACCTGAAAAATCTCCGAAATCGACAATATGCAGAGAGCCGTTTGGAGCCAGAAGATCCATGGCATGATCGAGCACATCTTCCCACGAAGGGATCATCGACAATGCATAGGAAATGAAGATGCGATCAAATTTCTCGACGTTGAACAGGTCCGATGACCGGACATCGCATGCATCAGCCACGGCAACCTGGATACGGCCTTCGAGTTTTTCTCCCGCAATCGACTTTCTGGCTGTTTCCAGCATCTGAGAAGAAATGTCGACGCCATAAAATTGAGCCTGCGGATAGGCCTTCGCAGCCACGATAAGATTTCTTGCTGTACCGCACCCGATTTCCAGCACCTTGCCACCATCCGGCGGTTGCAATTCGCGCACCAATCCGTCACGGCCGAGCAGATAAAACTTACGGCTTGCATCATAGATATGCCGTTGGCCGCGGTACATTCTGTCCATGTGATCGGCAGCAGGACTCATGACGTCAGCCTTTCAACGTGTACAGATGAAACGCGCCGTAGATGGAGGAGCGATCACGCGCGCCAAAATCACGGCTGGCGTCTTCCTCGTATTGCCACACATTCAGCAGGCTGTTTGGAATGCGGCCCGGCAATAAACGCTCATTCGCCGCTGTGCGGAAAATAACGCGGGCACCCGGACGCGCTGTGCGGGTGATCTCGCTCCAAAGCGCCGTCAGGTCTTCATCATTCATCCAGTCCTGCGCATCCAGCAGGACATAGGCATCAAGCGTTTGCGGAGCCTTGGCCGCGAGTATCGCAGTCATCGAACCTTGAACAGGCTCAACGCGCCCGGCCCGTTCGCGAATCGTCTGGAAATTATGAGCTTCGAGATAGGGAGGCAGAGATGGATTTGACCCGGGCGCATAAGAGCGTCCAAATGCCTGCCACGCGTAATAATTCGATTTGATATCGAACCCGCAGGCCAGCTTTTCCAGCCGAGCGCGCAATACCGCGCCGATTCCCAAATCGTGATCGCCAGCAAGTGAACGATATTGCGACGGCGGAATGCCAAGACCATAAAGCGACGCAGGTTGACGCAGGAGCCAGCGCATGGTCGGCCGCTCGAAGACCGGCGCAATATGACGGTCGAACAATGCGCGCTGCTCTTCCAGCGAATTGGCTTGCAGCATAACCGCCGGATTGGCGCCATAGAGACGGCCCAGCAAATGCCCTGCGCCAATGAAGTTGCCGAGCAATCCGTAGCGATAGAAGCCACGCGCAAACATGCTAATGCGCCGCTGTCCCGTCATCCTGCGTGAATCCCAATAAGCTTTGGTCGTGGGGTCGAGTACCGGACGGAGCAATTGTTCATAAGCTTTCACGTTCTGTGAGTCGCTCGCCTTGCCGAAAAACCGGAAGAAGCTCTCGTGATCCGGCAATGATCTTGCCGCGGCGATTTTCAGCTTGGTTAAAGCGATATGCGCGCCGTTGAGATCAACGGCAGTCACATGCTCCGGGTTGGCTGTGAGATAGCTCAGAGCATTGCATCCACCTGATGCAATTGTGATGATGCGATCAGAAGGAAGCAATTTCAGCGCTTCCATATCGATGACCGGATCTTCCCAGATTTGCGGATAAACCAGACCACGAAATGCAAACGTGAACAGGCGCTCGAGAATGCCTTCCCGAGACATCGCCTTGTTTTTGTGGACGGCGCCGTTCAGGCCTTCGACCGTTATCCGTTGTACCGCCTGCGCGCTGTTTGCCATGATTGATCCCGAATCCCCTAGGGTTTCATGGGATGTAGGCGCGCCATAATTCAGCAGCATGAACGCCAGACGACGTTATTTTGACACCTTAAGTCACTGAGCAATCTGACGATCTATGATCAGAACGTTTCTGTCCATGGCCGCACTTCAATCTCCCAGCTCCACGACGAACGTGGCTGGTTAATCAGATGCAGATAGCTTTGCGCGATCGCGTCAGGATCCAGCAATTTATCCGCGCCTGGCTCATCCAATCTGCGCGCGGAGCGGATGCCGCCATCAATCACCACATGGCCGACATGGATGTTTTGCGGATGCAGTTCACGCGCCATGCTCTGAGCGAGTCCACGCAGCGCAAACTTGCCCATGGCAAACGGCGCGGACCGCGCGAAACCCTTCACGCCTGCCGAAGCGCCTGTGAAGATGATCGTGCCCGCCCCACACGTCAGCATGCGCCGCGCCGCCTGCTGCGCCACAAGAAACGCGCCGAAGGAGCAGATTTCCATGGTCTTGCGAACCTCTTCCGGATCAAGCTCGATCAATGGGCCGCGTGTTCTGTAGGAAGGATTGTAGATCACGACATCGGGATCCCGAGGCAACGCAGCAAACAACGCCGCAACATCCTCCACTTTCGAAACATCGCAGGCATGAACGCTGGCTTTGGTTTCAGCAGCAAGCGCGGCTAGCTTCGGCGGATTACGCGCCGCAAGCGCAACATCATAACCTTCGCGGGCCAACAATCGGGCTAATGAAGCAGAGACACCATCGCCCACACCGGCAATCAAGGCAGATTTGGTTTCCGGCATGTATGTCTCCCGTTGTTGCGATGTATCCGGCGTTACTTCCTGCGCGGTGGTATCTGGATGAGTTGAGCAAGCTGTTCTTTCGTCAGCGGCTCGCGAAGATATTTGAGTTCGAGCGCATCCTGCACGATGGATTCAATACCGTTGATCTTGTCCGGATTACAGTTTTCGTAGGGCGTGAATTCTTTGAGATTGCGCTTGTTCACGCTTTCGCTCACCTGTGAATAATCGGCATAGGCCTTTTCGCCTTCGGGCGTTTTGTAGACATATTCGATGCTCTCACGGAAAGCTTCCATAAAACGCTGCAGCAATTCCGGCTTGTCTTTAACGATATTTGTATGCGCAATCAGAACACGCGAAGTGACATTAGCGAGGGCGGGTACATCGGACGAACGAAACAGCACACGTATACGCCCTGCTTCCACCTGATCGAGATTGAGTGGCGCACCTGACCAGCCGACGTCAATCTGCCCGCTCATGAGCTGCGTGAATGTACCCGGCGTTGAACCTGTCGCTGTCGCCTTGAACTTGCCGCCGAGATATTTCTCCATCTGCAAGACTGTTGCATGCGTCGAGGATCCGTTGCTCGAATAGGCAACTGTCTTGCCAAGCGCATCGCGCGGCGTCTTGATCGGCGAATCCGCTTTCACATACCAATAAAGATTGGAATCACTGGTGAAATTGGAACCGATAATGCGGATCGGCGCGCCTTTCTGATAGGCACCCAGAATGCCCGGCGTGCCCGCGCCATTGCCGATATCCGCGCCCCCTGAAACAATGGCCTGCACGGTTTCGCCTGTCGCTGCAGTATAGAAAACATCCAGTTCGATACCATATTTCTTGAAGATACCCGCTTTCTGGCCAACTTCCATGAAACCGGATTCGCCTGTTCCACGCGCGCCAACAGCCGCTTTAAGGCGATCCTGTGCCAATGCGCCGTTTGCGTGCGGGAGACACAAGACAGACAGAGCCACCAGCCCAAGCCACGTTTTCGCTTGCATGATTCACGCCCCCTTTGCTGTTGAATTTGAATCCTGTCTCCCCGCCGCTATTTCTTGCGTGGTGGAATGCGGATCAGTTCCGTCAATTGCTCTTTTGTCAGCGGTTCGCGGAGATATTTGAAATCGATCGCATCCTGCAGGATGGCGTCGAGTCCGTTGATCTGATCCGGATTCACGGCCGCATAAGGCACAAACTCTTTCAGCGTACGGCGGTTCACCGCTTCCGTGCTTTCGGTGAACATTGCATAGGCCTTCTCGCCTTCAGGGGTTTTATAGATGTGCTCAATGCTTTCGCGGAATGCATCCATGAAGCGCTGCATAAGTTCCGGCTTGCCCTTGACCACATCCACATGACCGATGATCACGCGCGTTGTCACATTGGCGAGCGCAGGCACGTCTGAGGCGCGAAACAACATGCGGACTTTGCCAGCTTCAATCTGGTCGACACCGAAAGGCGCTCCCGCCCAGCCTACATCGATCTGTCCACTCATCACTTGAGTCAGCGTCGCTGGACTTGACCCTGTCGCGGTCGCGCGAAACTTGCCGCCGAGATATTTTTCCATCTGCAAGATCGTATTATGCGTCGAGGATCCATTGGTTGAATAGGACACAAGCTTGCCCAGGGCGTCTTTCGGTTCCTTGATCGGCGAGTCCGCGCGCACGTACCAGAAGAGGTTTGAATCGCCTGTGAAGTTCGAGCCGAGGATTCGCACCGGCGCGCCTTTTTGAAACGCGCTGAGAATACCGGGAATGCCCGTGGCATTGCCGAGATCTGCGCCTTTCGACACAACCGCCTGAATGGTTTCACCCGTGCCCGCGGTATAGAAAATTTCCAGATCGATGCCGTGTTTCTTGAATATGCCCGCTTTCTGCCCAACTTCGGGAATGCCGGATTCCCCCGTGCCGCGCTGCCCAACAGCCATCTTCAATTTGTCCTGCGCATGCACGTCCACAGATGAAATCACGCTACCGCCCATCACAAGCGCAAGTGCAGCTGTAGTAAACTTTGTCATCCTGTACTCTCCCCATTGTCCCGCATCAGCGAGACTCTTCACTGAATTATTCCCGCGCCAGTCTGCCGATCAGCATATTGCCAAGACCTGCTATCGCAAAGACGATCACCAGCAGCGCATAGAGACCGGCCATATCGAACCGGTTGTAGATCGACATCACCATATAACCGAGGCCCTGATTGGAGAGCTTCGTCTCCGCCAGCAATACCGTGATGAGCGAGGTGCCGAACCCCAGCCTGATGCCGTTGAGCACCGGCAACCGCATGGCCGGCAGATAAATCTTAGTCGCCATTTGCCAAGATGTCGCGCGGAAGGATTTGCCAACCCGGATAAGCACCTTGTCGATCTGGCGCATGCCAGCTGCTGTCGAAAGCGCAATGGAGAAAAACGACGACAACGCGCCCAGCGCAATTTTCGAAGCTAGACCAATTCCGAACCACATGATCATGATCGGGAACAGGATGATGCGCGGCGTCGGCGAGAGATAATAGACATAGGGCTCGAATGCATCACCGATGAAACGATTGGCCCCCAGCACGATGCCTGCAATAACTCCCGTGATCGCACCTATAGTGAGCGCCGTCAGCGTTTCAAATGCAGTGACCTGCAGGTTCTTCCAGAATTCGGCGCTGAGAAGCAGTTTGATAATGGACTGGCCTATGGCGAACAGCGACGGCACCACGTCCTGAAAGATCAGTCCTGATCGTGAAACCGATTCCCATAACAGGAAGAACACGCCAACGACAGCAAGGCGGATCGTCAGCACAATACGCGCCTCGCGCGAAGCACGGCCCCGGCGCATATCAGCAGCGCTGGCCTTGAGGATCATCTCGCCGGTTGAAGCCATTTTTCCAGTCGCTCCAGCAGAATGAAGAACAACACGCTCACCAGAATGACGAATGTAATGGCGGCATAGGTGGCAGGCATATCGTAACGCTCGGCAAGATCATTGATGAGCTGGCCAAGCCCACCAATGTTGACGAGAAACTCAACGCCGATCACCGCAATCAGACAGAATGTCCAGCTCAGTCTGATGCCGGTGAAAATGGAAGGCAGCGCCGCGGGAAACAGGATTTTCCAGAACATCTGCGAAGACGACATGTTGAGGCTCTTCCCGACATTGATCAGCACTTGCCGTGTACCAACCAACCCCTCGGTCGTCTTGAGAACCACGGGCGCAAGGCCAAAGCAGAATGCGAGCGCGATGACAGTGCCCATACCGCGCCCAAAGATCACCAGAAACAGCGGAAACGCCAGCACGATGGGCGCAGCGGCGAGCGCCGCAATCCAGTCTTCCACCGCAAGCCGCAGCACGCGCACACGATAAAGCAGCGTTCCCAGCGGGACGCCAACCAACACCACGGCCAGGCCAGACGCCAGCATTTCCAGACCGGACACACCCAAGCGGCCAATCATGTCTTCTTCCTCGATGACGCGCAGCATGGCCGCAAGCACTTCGCTCGGAAATGGCAGAATGTAGCGGTTGAGTATGCCAAGCCGCAGAAGCGCTTCCACGATCACGCCCACCGCGACAAAGCACAGCCCGCCGAACGTCACCGGAAACCAGCGCTGGCGAATGAGACTAGACACGGCGGCGGTCCGCTCTGGCTGTTGCTTCGGAATCCTGCATGCCCCGGCTCGCCTCCTCGCGCAGATCGTTCCATATCTCGGCGACGTAATGACCGAACGCATCGCTGCCCACCACATCCGAGGTGCGCGGACGCGGCAGATCGATATTGACGATGCGCTTGATGCGGCCGGGCCGGTAGGTCATCACCACAATGCGATCGGCAAGCTGCACAGCCTCTGTAAGGTTGTGCGTGATCAGCAGTGTAGTCTGCTTCAACTGCTGCTGAATTTGCGTGATCTTGTCGCCCAGAAGCAGGCGCGTTTGCTCGTCGAGCGCGGCGAAGGGCTCATCCATGAGCAGGATTTCCGGCTGCGAAACCAGCGTGCGCGCAATGGACACCCGTTGCTTCATGCCGCCCGACAATTGTGCGGGATAACGTTTCTCAAATCCGTCGAGCCCGACAAGATCGATAAAATGGCGGGCTTTCTCTTCCCGCTGCGCCTTGTCCATACCGCGCAATTCCAGGGGAAATGCAACGTTGTCGATGACGTTGCGCCAGGGAAATGTGGATTCCTCCTGAAATACCATACCAATCGAGGGATGCGGGCCATCAATGCGAACGTCCCCCACGCGCACGTCGCCTTCGTATTCGCCCAGAAGTCCGCCGATGATATTAAACAAGGTCGACTTCCCACAGCCCGACGGGCCGATGACCGCAACAAATTCACCCGGTTTCACCTCAAATGAAACCTTGTCGCAGGCAAGCACGGATTCTTCGGCATCACCGAAGCGTTTCGACACGTTATCGACGACAAGAGCAGCCTGTTTTTCGCCGGACACTTCACCCCTCCCGCGCCCGCTTTATGCCGGCCCAACCCTGCGCTTGATCGCGCATCTTGTTGGATTGAGCTTACGACACCCGCTTGCCAAAATGCAATGAATGGGTGGCAATCGGGACATGCACTGCAAAAAAAGGGCCCGCCGCAGCGAGCCCTCAAACTTGATCCGAAGATCGAAAGATCAATTGGCCTTCGAGCTCTCGTTCTTTTCCGGCCCGCGGCTCGCCTGACGCAAGGCAGGTTGCGCAAAACGGTCGGCGCGTGTGGGATTGGCGCTCAGCGTGAACCCCTGTGATGGCGCATCTGCCGGGGCGAACAACAAGCGGGTAGGATCACTTTTCGCAGCGCTGCGAAGTGGCGCCACTGACGATCCCATCAGGCTGTTGACTGGTTGTTCGCTCATCCGTTGCCCGCTGGTCAGACCCGAGAAGTTTGAACGGTCGAGACGGGCTGCCACCAGCGCGACACCTTCAGGCGCACGGGCAGCGCTACGCGTGCCAACCATTTTCGCGAGCGAATAGGTGGGCCGTGCTGCACCGGGCTTACGCGGAACAGCCGTGCGTACAGTCCCTTCTGAAGATGGTTGAATGGTCGGCGCATAAGCGAGTAGGCCAACTGCGGCAGGCAGAGCAGAGGCGCTCGCAGCCACGGGGGTACCCCGTGTAATGACCGCCGGCAATCCCGGCGCACGCGCCGCAGCTACGCGAACGGGAGGTACGGGAACCTCGGATGCCGGTACCTCAGGCGCCGCTGCCGGAACAGTCTTCGCTTCGGCGACAAGTGTAAGAGATTCGGGACGCTGCGGCGGCATCGGCACATCCGAAGGCTCGGATTTCTGGACGAGCGCGGCAATTTGCGCCGCCGACGGACGGCGAGGCGGCAATGGCGCGGAAGCGACCTGCTCCTCGACCGCGCGCCGGGCGGGCTTTTCGGCCACGTCAGGCTCTAGCTTGGCAGTTTCGGCCTTGGCAGTTTCCGGTTTCGCCGTTTCCGGCTTCACAGGTTCGGGACGGGCTGCAGCCCGGACGGGCGCTGGCGCAGGAGCTGAGGCAACCTGGACCGGCGCAGCCTCCCCGCCAGAACGGCGAGCCGCATCGGCGCGGAAAAAGGCGGCGGCGGAAGAGGCTTCTTCGGATGGCGATGGCGGCGGCGCGTAAGCTGCCACTTGTGTCGGCGCTGACGCAGCAGGCGCACGTCCGCGAGCGCCACGGGCCCCGCGTGCAGAGGCAACTGTAGCGGGCGCAGCAGGGCGTGCCTCGGCTTCATCGCCTTCATCCCAGCCAAACAGGCGCGCGAGGAAGCTTTTTTCCTTCACCTGCGCCAGGGTTGGCACATATTCGCCGCCGCGCGAGGCGACAAGCGCCCGGGCTTCTTCGTAGCCGGGCAAAACACGGCCATCGGCAGAAATATGTACGGATTTGCCGTCCGGGAACAGGCGAGCCAATTGGTCATAGGAAAGGCGCGGCCAGGCGCGCACAGACCCGACATCCAGATGTACGAAATTCGAGCTGCCGTACCAGCCCACGCCACCGCGTTGCAGGCGCAGCGCCACTTCGCGCACGCGATGCATATTGGCGTCGGCCATGCGCATATCCATGGCGCGGCCATACATGTGCTGGGATTCCTTGGCGACCGCGCGCGAACGCGAGCGCAGCATCGCGTTTGTTGTCGGTGAGCGATAGGCAGAAAGGACCGTAATGACAGAACTGGAGCCAGCGCCGCGCTGGGCTTCCCAGATCACGTCGAACAGGCGCGGATCCATCCGCGTCGACTGATCGTTGCGCCAATCGCGCAGAAAGTGATTCAGCTGCGCCAACCCGCCGGAATCATAGCTTCCGTCGCGGCGAAATGTGACGGAAATGCTGTCTCTTCTGTGCGCATGAAACAGATTGATGGTGCGCGTGTCACCATTGGCGATGGCCGTTTGGGTCGAGGTGGGGGTGGCAATCGAGCAAAGGATCGTCAGCGAAGCCGCTGCCGGAGCAGAAACGGCGAAACGGCGGAAGGCCGTGCTTTGGCGCGGATGCTGCAAGCTCAAACTCACTGTTTTGGAGCGGAGAACCGCCCGGTCACTGTTGCACAATGGACGCGATGAAACGCAAACGTCCATTATGATCGACGGATTATTACCGGGAAGCGTTAAAAGCCCGTAATGTGCCATAATGATACGACGACACGGACCCGCAGCAACCCCCAAACGCGCCTGCTTGTACATCAGGTTCTGAGGATTAGAAAGACCCGCAATCATGGCGGCTTTGTGACCGGCGCTGGGCCTATTGCGGCGTTCCTACACCGCGCGTTGTCGGACTTCCGGTCGAATTGAGCCCACCAAGCCTGATCACTTCACCCCATCTTTTGTGTTCGGACGCAATAAAAGAGGTGAATTCCCCTCTATTCAAGGGAGCGGGAATCCCGCCTATTGCCTTGAGCGCTGCCTGAACATCGTCATTCGACAGCGCACGAAGGACCGCCGCTTCGATTTGCCCCAGTTCGGCCTCGGTCGTTCCGGAAGGCGCCAGCAGGCCGAACCAGGCCGACACATCCAGTTCCGGCTTTCCCAATTCAGCGAATGTTGGCACATCAGGCATCACAACGAGCCTGTGCTTTCCCATCACTGCCAGAGCGGTCAAGCGCCCCTCGGCTATATGCTTGACGACATTGGAACCGGTTTCACAAAGAACATCCAGCACGCCCTTTACCAGCGCTTCCTGAACAGGCCCTCCACCCAGAAACGGCAGATGCAACGTCTCAATACCGAACGTACGCTTGAACAACTCGCCCGACAGATGCTGGATTGAGCCATTGCCAGACGAACCCACGATGAGTTCCTTCTTGCGCCCCAAAGCAACCAGTTCATCAACAGTTTTTACGCCATGGCGGGTGTGGCTGCAGAGCACAATGGGAAACTGCACCACCTGCGCGATCGCAACCAGCTCCTTCAGCGGATCGTAAAATGATTGTACCGCCAGATAGGGATTGATGGCGAGCGGCCCGGCATGTCCAAATAGGAGACTTCGCCCATCGGGCTTTGACCGCGCAACTGTGATGGCCGCCAGATCGCCGCCGGCGCCCGGCTTGTATTCAAGCTCAACCTCAGCTCCAAGCGCTTTGCGCAAATAGGGCAACATCGGGTTCATCGAAGCCGTGCTCGTCCCCCCCGGCGGGAAGGCTATGAATATCCTGTAGGGCTCGCCTACCTGACCGAAAGCCACGCGAGGCGCAGTCACAAACAAACTTGCCGCAGCACCGGATGCACAAACAAATT
Source organism: Beijerinckiaceae bacterium (assembly GCA_947474545.1). Classification (GTDB taxonomy): domain Bacteria; phylum Pseudomonadota; class Alphaproteobacteria; order Rhizobiales; family Beijerinckiaceae; genus Terripilifer. Next base: position 21,840 of record CANJJI010000034.1, read on the forward strand.
GCCGGCGGGATTGCGTCATTCCCGCAAATTTCTCTTTATGTTTCATACTGATCAGAGCCTGACACCGAGAGGCATAGCTTGTGCCAAGCTCTTCATACCGTCAAGCGCAACGATCAGGATTCGCCAAATCAATTTCGTATTCGAAATGATATCGGCATCATGCGCGGCGAATTGACTCACTCTTGTCCAATCCCCTTCATCCCTGTGGACACACGCTTTTGAGGCGTGGACGCAACTCAACGAATCCATCAGCTTGCACGCGCTGGCCAGTGATTCATGCCCGTAATGCCGGGCAGCTAACGCCAGACCGGCAGAGTGTGACGCCGTGCGTTTTCGGAACCGTACAGCTCAGGCGTGGCCGCGTTCCGGTTTTGCGTGTTGCACGCGTAGGCTCAAATCCAGGCTCAGGAATGTCACTGAATATCGCAGAAGATTTTGCCAATCGCGCCGAACACCCGGTCGATGTCGTCGAGCAGCTTGCCGGCAGAAACGGCTGGTCGTTCGACCGCGATGGCGACGACGAGATCACCATCACGGTGGGCGGTGGCTGGACCGACTATCACGTGTCGTTCACCTGGCTCGAAGATGTGGAATCCTTGCATCTGGCCTGCGCGTTCGACGTAAAACTGAACGAGCGCCGCCGTCCGGAAATGCTCAAGCTGCTGTCCCTTATCAACGAGCAGATGTGGGTTGGCCATTTCGGCATCTGGGACAAGGAAAGTATGATCATCTTTCGTCATGCCCTACTGCTGACTGGCGGCATCCAGCCTGCGCCAAGCCAATGCGAAGCCCTGTTGCATGCCGCCATCAGCGCGTGCGAACGCTATTATCAGGCGTTCGAATTCGTGCAATGGGCGAACCGCTCAGCCGAACAATCCATGGAATACACCATGTTCGAGACAAAAGGCGAAGCATGACAACCTCATCGCTGCCGGGATCATTGGTGCTCGCCGGCGCTGGCAAAATGGGCGGCGCAATGTTGCGCGGCTGGCTGGCGCTCGGGATGGAAGGAAGCGACATTACAGCCATTGATCCCTTCCTCTCTGAGGAGATGAAACAGATCGGGCAAACTCAAGGCGTCCGGCTTGCTGAAACGGCCGAGGGCATTGCCGCCCCTGATGTCTTGATCCTCGCCATCAAGCCGCAGATGCTGGAAAGCGCCGCCGTGGCCTTTGCTCCGCTCATAGGTCCCGGAACTCTGGTTTTGTCGATCATGGCGGGAAAAACCATCGCCGACATCGCGGCCCGGTTGCCCGCGCTCGCCGTCGTCCGCTGTATGCCGAACACGCCCGCCGCTGTGGGCCGTGGCATTACCGGCGCAGTGGCCAGCGCAGGTGTTTCACCCGCCCAGAAACAAACGGCGACGGCCCTGTTGACCGCCATCGGCCAGGTCGCCTGGCTCGACGATGAAGCCCTGATCGACGCGGTAACGGCTGTATCCGGTTCCGGCCCCGCCTATGTCTTTTATCTCGTCGAAGCCATGGCAAGAGCCGGGGAAGCCATCGGCCTGCCGCCAGATCTCGCCATGCAACTCGCCCGCTCCACAGTCGAAGGCTCGGGCGAACTGATGTTTCAGGAGCCCCGGATCTCGGCCTCGCAATTGCGCATCAACGTGACCTCGCCCGGCGGCACCACGGCGGCGGCGCTGGACGTCCTGATGGCTGCAGATGGGCTTGAACCGTTGATGAAAAAGGCCATAGGCGCGGCAAAGCGGCGCGCGGGCGAACTTTCCGGCTGAACCATCTTGGTTGCACCATATTGCAGCGTTAGGTTTGGATCAGGCTGATTTTTATCGATGCCGGAGTTGCCAACATGTCCGATCATACCCAGCAGACCGGTTTCAGGCCTTCCACCGACCCGCGCAACGCAATAGTCGAAGCGCTGATGGAACTGGCGGCAGAAAGCCGTTTTGAAGACATTTCAATATCTGAAATCGCGCGCAAGGCCGGAGTGTCCCTCGCCGATTTTCGCGACGCTTTCCCTTCAAAGGGCGCTATTCTGGGCGGATTTTCCAAGATGATCGATCGCAAGGTGCTTGAGGCGATCAATGACGAACTTGCCGCCGAGCCCGCCCGCGACCGGCTGTTCGACGTGTTGATGCGCAGACTGGATGCGCTCGCGCCTTACAAACCGGCGCTGCGGGAAATTTCCGCATGGGCGCAGCGCGATCCATTATCCGCCATGGCGCTCAATTCGGTCGCCCTGAATTCCATGCGTTTCATGCTGGAGGCCGCGCAGATTGATCATGAAGGCGCTACAGGTACGTTGAAATTACAGGGTCTCGTCCTCGCCTGGCGGCGCGTGATGAACATCTGGTTTGAAGACGAGGACCCCCAGCACGACAGAACGATGGCCGCCCTCGACAAGGAGCTGGACCGCGGTGGGCGTCTGGTCGCTCGTCTGGAAGACCTCGACCGCCTCGCCTCCCCGTTCAAGACATTCGCGCGGGCCCTGTTCCAGGGTGGGCGCGATCTCAATGAGCGTGTACGGGAGAGGTGGCAGGAGCGGCCCCATCGCAGGGAACATAACGCCGATGCTGGGACTATCGACGTTTAGCCGGAACCCTCGCTACACTGGAACCTTGACCGACGCCCGCAACCCGCCCAGGGGGCTCGTCGTCAATTCAATATCTCCACCATGGGTGCGCGCAATATCACGCGCGATGGCAAGTCCCAGGCCCGTGCCACTCTCGTTCTGATTGCGGGCTTCGTCGAGCCTGACAAAGGGGCGGAACGCGTCCTGACGTTTTTCCGGCGGGATGCCCGGGCCGTCGTCATCCACATGGATGACGAGGAAATGATCGGCATTGTTTGCCTCGATTGAAATTGTCTTGCCATATCGCTGCGCATTGGCCACCAGATTGGTCATAAGGCGTTTGAAGCCGTTGGGCCTCACCCGCACAAGCGGATCGCCGGACAAGGACACATGCGTTGGATGCCCATGCCGTTCCGCATCGGAGCGCAATTGGTCCAGCATATCGCTCATATCGGTTTCAGCTGTCGCTTCTCCGCCGGAACCTCTCGCAAATTCGAGATAGGCTTCCAGCATACGCTGCATTTCGGTCACATCTCCCTGTAGTTCTTCCAGTTCGGGACCTTCCGGCAACATGGCAAGCGATAGCTTGAAACGAGTGAGGATGGTGCGCAGGTCATGGCTGACGCCACTCAGCATCGCTGTGCGCTGATCAATCGCTCTTTCGATACGATCGCGCATTTCCAGAAATGCGTGTCCGGCACGGCGAACTTCGCGCGCGCCTGCGGGATGGAAATCCACGTCGCGGCCCTTGCCGAAATCCTCTGCCGCGCTCACCAGCCTCAGGATCGGCCTGATCTGGTTACGCAGAAACGCAATGGCAACGGCGAGAAGGACCAGCGACGCCGACACCATCCACACAATAAAAATGTGGGAATTGGATGCATAGGCCTGATTGCGGTGCGTGATCACCCGCAAGATGCCATTTTCCACCTGGATACGCATCTCCACAAAATTAGATTTACCGACCGTATCAATCCAGAATGGCCGCGCGATCTGGCGCGACAATTCTCGCGAAAGATAGGTGTCGAGGATCGAGAAGAATGGCTTGTTGGTTGCCGGCGGCAACGGTTGGCGCGGCAACAAATCGATATCCAGGCCCAGTCTTCGCGTGGCGGCGCGATCGATCACATCGAAATTCGCCTGCGTCGGATTGGATTCGAAAAGCTCGATGATGGTTGCAATTTCGCCAACCACGGATGCGGACATCCGCATCGTCACCTGCTGCCAGTGACGCTCCATGAAGAAGTAGGCGATCACGCCTTGCAGCAGCACCATCGGCAGAATGACGATCAGCAGTGAACGCACATAAAGCCCTTTGGGCATTTGCTCGGCAATCCAGCGCGCCGAGGAACGCCACGCTTCACCTGTGCGTTTGACATAGCTTGGCAGGATAATACTCATCGCATCTAGCCGTCTGTCACGAGACGGTAGCCCGCACCACGCGCCGTCTGCAGATAGACGGGGTTAGCCGGATCACGCTCGATCTTGCGCCTGAGCCGATTGATCTGCACGTCGACAGTTCGCTCGTTGCCTGGAGACAGCGATCCGGCGAGAGCATCACGAGACACCGGCTCGCCTGGCGTGCGCGCGACAAGCTGCAGCATGAAGCGCTCGCGCTCGGTGAGGCGCACCGTTTCCTCACCCTGCCGTAATTCGCCACGATCAACATGAAATATAAATTGACCAAATCGTACTGTCTGCGGCGTTACAGGCGCAGGAGCGGGTGCCGAGCGCCGAAGGATAGAGGCTATACGTAACGACAATTCCTTCGGTTCAAACGGTTTGGTCAGATAATCGTCTGCGCCGGTTTCCAATCCCTCGACCCGGTCTTTAGCTTCGGTGCGCGCCGTCAGCATCAGTATCGGAACATGCGAAATGCCACGCAGCCAGCGCGCAAATTCAAATCCATTCTCGCCCGGCATCATCACGTCGAGCACCAGGAGATCAAAAGCGAGTCCTTCAAGTTTGCGCCGCGCATCGGCCGCGTCTTGCGCCGTCGTCACGCGATAGCCCTGCTGTGAGAGATAACGCGACATCAACGTGCGAATACGCCTGTCGTCGTCCACAAGCAGCAGATGCGGCGCGTCATCAGACAGCGTTACGGCGCTGGGAGCAGCTGGCGTTGCGGCAGGTTGTGTGACGCCACTCATTGGCGATACTCCGGTTTCGAGAAATTCCAGATCATACCTTCACTAAAATGAGCTGGCGTCCGTCTGGCCCTCGTTTTCGCCCCAGATCAGCGAGGCCACTTTGTCCCGCTCGCTGGAATCGATCATAGCCAGAAGAAAGTCTATCGCATCTTCACGTGCGCCCGGCGCCAATTGCGACAACGCACGCGCGAACCTTTCCGATTGCATCAAGGCTAGTTCAAGAGCGAGCTTTTGTCCTGTTGTCGTTGGAAATAACAGACGCTGGCGTCTGTCGTTCACCCCCGCACGGGATTCGACATAACCCTGATCCAGCAATTCTTTCAGCACCCGGTTGAGGCTTTGTTTCGTGATCTGCAGAATATCCAGCAATTCGGCGATGGTAAGGCCGGGATTGCGATTGACGAAGTGCAGCACGCGATGATGGGCGCGGCCAAATCGTAAAGAAGCAAGAAGCCGGTCGGCATCACCCACGAAATCCCGGTAGGCGAAAAAGAACAGCTCGATGAGATCGAACGCCGGCGTCTCGGCCTGATGAATGCGCCGGGCCTGTGATAACGTGACGTTTTGAGCCGGGTTGTCCAGACGATTTCCCCTTGGCTGAGACGGCAATATTAAGTCAGTGATATTGACATATTTCAGGTTGATTGCTACCCGTCAAGGCAGCAAAATGAACGCCAAGGCAGGAACAAGTCTGCAATCCGGCCAATTGACCCGGAAAATCCAGGCAAAAACCCCTGTCCCACTACGTCCTGGAGGAACACATCCATGTCAGTTCTGCCCTTCGACCAGCGCGACGGTTTCATCTGGATGAATGGCAAGTTGCTGCCATGGAACGACGCCAAGCTTCACGTTCTCAGCCATGGTCTGCACTACGGCTCTTGTGTCTTCGAGGGCGAACGCGCCTATGACGGCGTGATATACAAGAGCCGCGAGCATACCGAACGCTTTCACAAATCGGCTCGGCTGCTGGATTTCGATATTCCCTATTCTGTCGATGAAATCGAAGCTGCCAAAAAGCTCGTCCTCGAAAAGAACAACTTCACAAGCTGTTATGTCCGCCCGGTCGCCTGGCGCGGCAGCGAGATGATGGCGGTGGCCGCGCAACATTCAACGATCCATGTCGCCATTGCCATGTGGGACTGGCCTAGCATGTTTGATGTCGCCGAGAAAATGCGCGGCATCCGCCTCGATATCGCAGAATACCGCCGCCCTGATCCAAAAACTGCGCCTTCCGACGCCAAAGCGGCCGGCCTCTACATGATCTGCACGATTTCAAAGCATCGCGCCGAGAAGAAAGGCTATGCCGACGCCATGATGCTGGACTGGCAAGGCCGCGTGGCCGAATGCACTGGCGCAAATATCTTCTTTACGAAGGACGGCGCTATCCATACGCCCATCGCCGATTGCTTCCTTGACGGCATCACCCGGCGCACCGTGATCGATCTCGCCAAACGCCGTGGCATTGGTGTCAACGAACGCCGCATCATGCCTGAAGAACTGGCGACATTTAACGAGTGCTTCATCTGCGGCACCGGCGCTGAAGTCACGCCGGTTTCGGAAGTGGGTCCTTACAAGTTTACGCCAGGCAACATTTCGCGCACGTTGATCGAGGATTATACGGCGGAAGTGACGCCGCATTAATTTCTGCGCCCCGTCACATTCCTGTCATAGAAGGCACGCTCTAACTCTGGAAACAAAGGCCGGAGTTTTAGAATGAGCCACAGTCATGAAGAGGGTTCGACATCGATGGCTGCGCGCGTGCGCGCCGATATGCTCGACAGCTTCGACGAAGAGCTTGAAGAAGAGATCGACGACGAGCGCCTCGCAAGATTGCTGGATGATGCTGGCAATCCGCCTGTCATCGATGGTGTCGATCGCAAGATTTACTTTCGCGAACTGTTCCGGCTGCAGCGTGAACTTGTGAAATTGCAGGATTGGGTCGCCTTCAACAAGAAAAAGGTTGTGGTCATTTTCGAGGGTCGCGACTCTGCCGGCAAGGGCGGCGTGATCAAACGGATTACGCAGCGTCTCAATCCCCGTGTCTGCCGCGTCGTTGCGCTTTCAGCACCGAATGAGCGGGAACGGACACAATGGTATTTCCAGCGCTATGTGCCGCATCTGCCCGGCGCTGGTGAAATCGTCCTGTTCGACCGCTCGTGGTACAACCGGGCCGGCGTCGAGCGCGTCATGGGATTTTGCACCGAAGCGGATGTCGAGGAGTTTTTCCGCACCGTTCCGGAATTCGAACGCATGCTTGTGCGCTCGGGCATAACACTGATCAAATACTGGTTCTCAATCACCGATGATGAACAGCATTTTCGTTTTCAGATGCGCATTCACGATCCCCTCAAGCAATGGAAGCTGAGCCCGATGGATCTGGAATCCCGCCGTCGTTGGGAAGCCTATACCAAGGCCAAGGAAGCCATGCTTGAACGCACACACATCCCGGAATCGCCATGGTGGGTTGTCGAAGCGGTCGACAAGAAGCGCGCCCGTCTCAATTGCATCTCCCATTTACTGACGCAGTTTCCCTACGAAGAGGTCCCGCATCCCGAAGTGATCCTGCCCGCGCGCGTACACAATCCTGATTACCTCCGCGGCCCCATTCCGCAAGAGATGTACGTTCCCAAGGTATTCTGACAGGCATATAGGATCAGCCTATATAGGCTGATCCTAACCAATTGAATATATGATATTTTCTAATTTTCGAATTGCCCGTTAGGCCTCGCCTCCCTATGTTGCAGCCAGCAGAGGAGAGCAGATTTGAAACACCCGAGAACCATCGCTATCGCGCTTTGCATCTTGGCAGCGTCCAGCGCAGCTCGGGCGCAGGAGCGTTTCATAACGCTGGCCTCGACAACCTCCACGGAACAATCCGGCCTGTTCGATATGCTGCTCCCCGCCTTCAAATCGGCAACCGGCATAAATGTGCGCGTTGTCGCCGTTGGCACCGGTCAGGCGCTGGCCATCGGAGCGCGCGGCGATGCCGATGCACTGCTGGTACATGACCGTACCGGCGAGGATAAATTCATTGCCGACGGACACGGACTCGACCGGCGTGATGTCATGTTCAACGATTTTGTGCTGATCGGCCCAAAGAACGACCCGGCCAAAATACGCGGATTGAAAGACGCAAAACAGGCATTCCTGCTGATCGCCAAAAGCAGCTCGCCATTTGCGAGCCGTGGCGACGACAGCGGCACCCATCGAATGGAATTGCGTTTCTGGAAGACCGCCGCCGTTGACCTTTCAGGAAAGCCAAACTGGTATCGCGAGCTGGGACAAGGCATGGGCCCAACGCTCAATACCGCTGCGGCCATGAACGCCTATGTCCTTGCCGACCGAGCGACCTGGGCAAATTTCAAAAATCGTGCTGATCTCGATATCCTCATGCAGGGTGACCTCGCACTCTACAACCCCTATGGCAGCATTCTCGTGAACCCCTCGAAAGGCGCTCATATCAAGGCTGCAGATGCAAAAATCTGGCATGAATGGCTGACGGCCGCGCCGGGCCGCGCTACCATTGCTTCCTTCAAGATCAATGGCGAGCAATTGTTCTTCCCGCTGCCGGAAACGCCCACCAATTAACGCATGAACGACTTTTCCAGCGCCTTCGGCGCAGCCCTTGATCTTATTATCCGTCTCGATACGGAACTTCTGGATATTGTCCTGCTCTCCCTGCGCGTCAGCCTTTCGGCGGCGGCGCTGGGCTTTGTGATTGGAGCACCATGTGGCGCGGCGCTCGCGCTTTGGCGCTTTCCCGGACGCCGGCTAATGATCGCCCTCGCCAATGCCCTACTCGGCCTGCCGCCTGTCGTCGTTGGCCTGTTTATCTACTTGCTGCTGACACGCTCGGGCCCGCTGGGAGCGCTTGGCTGGCTGTTCACACCTGCGGCCATGATTTTTGCCCAGACTGTGCTGACCCTGCCGATCATTATCGCGCTTTCCCACCGCGCCTGCGAAGCCATTTGGGGACAGCACGGCGACAGTCTGCTGGTAACCGGCGCTTCGCGTCTGCGAGCACTGCCTGTTGTTTTTGCCATGGCACGGATTGGCCTCATCACCGCCTTCATCGCCGCCTTCGGCCGCGCCATCGCCGAAGTCGGCGCCATCATCGTGGTCGGCGGCAACATCCGCAGCTATACCCGCACGATGACCACAGCCATCGCCTTGGAAACCAGCCGCGGCGATCTCGCTCTGGCGCTGGGGTTAGGACTGATTTTGATATCCATTTCGTTGATGATCAGCTCGGCGGCGTTGTGGTTCGCGCCGGGAGACGGGCGGAGATAACAAACTAGCCCCACCGCTCCATCGCCCGGTCATCCATATCCTTCGCCTCGACCCAGTCGCCGCTCGAGCCATCAACTAGATGTTCCTTCTTCCAGAAGGGCGCGCGGGTCTTGAGGTAATCCATCAGGAATTCGGCGGCCTCAAAAGCCGCCACGCGATGCGACGACGCCGTCACTACCAGCACGATATTCTCACCGGGGGCCATCTTGCCGTAGCGATGGATCGCGACAACCCCTTGCAACGGCCAGCGCGCTTCGGCCTCGGCCGCCACGCGCGCAATCTCTTCCTCGGCCATACCTGCATAATGCTCAAGTTCAAGCGCCGCGAGTTTTCCCGACTCGGCGCGGCAAAGGCCGGTAAATGTCACGACCGCGCCGATGTCCGTCCGCCCCGCGGTCAGCGCCGCCACTTCGGCTGCGGCGTTGAAATCCTCGCGCTGGATACGGATAACGGCCACGTCTCAACCTCCGGTCATCGGCGGAAAGAACGCCACTTCGCGCGCTCCGGCGATGGCCACATCATGTTTGACATGTGTACGGTCGAGCGCGGCGCGGATGACATCCGGCTTTTCGAACGCATAGGCGTATTCTTCGCCCTTCGCGCTGAGCCAGCCAATGAGTTCGCCTACGGTCTTCACATTGTCAGGGGGCGAAATTTCTTCCCCGGTCTTGCCTATGCGCTCGCGCACCCAGGCAAAATAGACAGCTTTCATGTTCAATCATCCGGTACGTGTTTGGCGCTGGCCTGCAGGTAATCCCAGCCCGTATATAGGGTGAGAAGCGCCGCGATCCAAAGCAGCACCAGACCGATTATTTCCGTGTAGGGCAAAACTTTTTCGCCCGCCGGCCCGGCGATCAAAAATCCGATGGCGAGCAATTGCGCGGTTGTCTTCCATTTGGCAACGGCCGAAACGGGAATGGATACCCGCAGCTCGGCCAGAAATTCCCGCAAGCCAGATACCAGAATTTCACGCGCCAGAATGATAATAGCCGCCCATATCGAATAGCCGTAGATCTGCTGATCGGCACACAACATGAGCAGGCAGACTGCAACCAGAAGCTTGTCGGCAATCGGATCCAGCATGCGCCCCAGCGCCGATTGCTGCGACCATGCGCGCGCCAGATATCCATCAAAGAAATCGGTGATGGCCGCCACGGCAAATACACCGAGCGCCGCCCAGCGCGCCCAATCCGCCTCCGGCCAGAATAACAGCGCCGCGACGACAGGCACCGCAACAACCCGGCCGTAGGTCAGGATATTGGGCAGTGACAGATGCTTGGAACGTGCCTTTGGCGGAACTACGGTCATTCTGGCAGGGAATAGATTGAACCTCGCCGCGTCAATAGAATAAACGGCAAAGCTCACGAGGGATTGTATTTTCGGACAAGAGTTTCACAACTTTGTCCGGAGCAACGCCGATCTGCCTCCCGCAGCGGGCAGCAATCATTCCACGCTGATCCCCGCCTTCTTCACCACATCCGCCCATTTCCCGGATTCCGCGGTAATATAGGCCGCAAATTCCGCAGACGAATTCCCTGATAAGGTCGCCCCGAGCGGCAGAAGCTTGCTGCGCACTTCATCCGATTTCAGCGCTTCCAGCGTCGCCGCATGCAACTTGCCCAGAATGGCGGCAGGCGTTCCAGGCGTCGCCACCATGCCATACCAGTTCTCGGCCTCAACCCGCGGTATGCCTTGTTCTGCAAACGTCGGCACATCCGGCATGATGGGCGAACGGACTTTGCTGCCGACACCCAGCGCCCGCAATTTCCCGGCCTTTACATGTTCAAGCAAGACCGGAATGTCGGCGAACAGAAGATCGACGCGGCCAGCAAGCAGATCCTGGACGGCAGGCGCAGCGCCACTATAGGGCACATGTACCATGTTGGAGGCGGTGACAACCTTGTAGAGCTCGGCCGCCAGATGCGGCAGGCTGCCTCGCCCGGTAGACGCGAAATTCAGCCCCTGCGGACGCGCTTTGGCGAGCGCCACCAATTCGGCGACGGACTTTACATTCAGCGCCTCGGGAACGACGAGCAATTCCGGCACGCTGGCGATCAGCGTTACAGGCGCAAGGTCGCGTGTGGAATGATAGGGCACCTTCTGGATGCTGGCTGCAATCGCCAGAGCACCTGCACTGGTAATCGCAATCGTGTAGCCATCGGGCGCAGCCTTGGCGACAACATCGGTCCCGGTGACGCCGCCCGCACCGCCCCGATTGTCGATGACGAAGGGCTGGCCCAGTAACGATTGCAGCTTCTGGCCAACCACCCTGCCGATAATATCATTCGGACCACCCGCCGGAAATGGCACAATCAGTTTCACGGGGCGATCCGGCCAATTGACGGTCTGCGCCTGAACAACAGACATCATAGCTGCAGTCAAAGCACCAGCCAGAGCGGCGAACCGCACAGCATGAATTCGCATAGTATTGGTCCTTTATTCTGCGGCGTGTTTCAGATCGCCGTATTCGACGACTTTGCCATTGGCTGCGTCGGCGCTCAGCATGAATTCGAAATAGCGGATTTGCGGCTCGTTGCCGCCTGTGCGGGCGAGCACGCCTTTGCGCCATTCCTCGTTATGGGCCCGCTGCGCAGCTTCCTTGGACGGCCAGATATATACGGCCCCGCCATTGCCTTCATCATCGCGAATGAAATGCTTGGCGACCAGTTCCGGATTCTTGATCCATTGATGGGCGGCATGCAGCGCGCTGGCATATTCCTCATCACGCGTCAGACTCGGCCGATTTTTGAACGTAACGATTTCGATGATCATGTATAATCTCCCCACTCGCGCCGCATTCTGCGCCGCTGGCCCAAGGCTTGCAACCAGCTATCCAGCCAAAGACGATCCTGTCGAAGATGATTCAACCGAACATAAGCCGGGAATTCAGATATGCGCCAGAACGATCCTGAAACAATCAAGGAAATCGAAGCCGCGTTTGCGTCATATGACCATGCGCTCCTTGCGAACGACGTCGCGGCGTTGAACGGCTTCTTTCATGATGATCCTGCAACCGTTCGCTTCGGTCACGCGGAAAATCTGTTCGGCTTCGACGAGATTGCGACCTTCCGGTCGTCCCGTTCGTCAGGTCCCATACACCAGCGTGGCCGAACGGTCATCACGACATGGGGCAAGGACTTTGCGACCGTGGCCACATTGTCAATAAATCCCGATGGAAAACGCATCGGGCGGACCATGCAGACCTGGGTGCGATTACCCCAGGGCTGGCGCATCGTTGCTGCCCATGTCAGCTCCATCGAAGCGCCCAAAACCTGAGTTTCACGATTTGCAGTTGCAATCGCAATCGATCAGTTCGCGAAACGGAAATGCAGCACGTCGCCATCGGCGACCACATATTCCTTGCCTTCAAGCCGCAGCTTGCCAGCATCGCGCGCGCCGGCTTCGCCTTTCAGCGAGACATAATCCTCGTAAGCAATCGTCTCGGAGCGAATAAAGCCCTTTTCAAAATCGGTATGAATGACACCCGCCGCCTGCGGCGCTTTCGTGCCCTTCTCGATTGTCCAGGCGCGAGCTTCTTTCGGCCCGACCGTAAAATAGGTGACGAGCCCCAGAAGCTGATAGCCAGCCCGGATCACACGGTTGAGGCCCGGCTCGGTGAGGCCGACAGCATCGAGATAATCTTTCTGATCTTCAAACGGCAGCACAGCAATTTCGCTCTCGATCTTGGCAGATACGACGACAGCGACAGCCCCCTCTTCCTTCGCGCGGGCTGCCACCTGTTGCGAAAACGCATTGCCATTTTCCGCAGCGCCTTCCTCGACATTGCAGACATAGAGGACGGGCTTGGACGACAGCAGCCCCAGCGAATTGAAAAGTTTGCGTTCATCGGCGCTGACTTCCGCGAGACGGGCCGGTTTGCCTTCCCGCAGGAGCACGAGGCAGCGATTGACGAGATCCAGCGTCTCCTTGGCTTCCTTGTCGTTCTGCTTGGCGCGCTTTTCCAGATTGATCACGCGTTTTTCAACGCTTTCAAGATCGGCCAGCATCAATTCGGTCTCGATCGTCTCGATATCCGCAATGGGATCGATCTTGCCTTCCACATGAGTGATATCGCCATCCTCAAAAC
>CANJJI010000035.1 GCA_947474545.1 Beijerinckiaceae bacterium
AGAGGCATTTCGAGGCACTCGCCTGTTGGTGATTTGTCGTGGAAACACCATGCCAGGTTCGGACCCGGATGCCTCGATTTATTCCCTTTCAGGGCGAAAAATCAGCGCGCAATCGCGGTTTTGCAATTGGCTCATGTGAATGAATTTATCAACGAGTTGGCGGCCAGGGATTACCGCTACGCCAAGCCCTCGCCGGTGGACAAACCGACGGATTGGGGCACAAAAGAGGTCACGCTGACAGACCCGTTTGGCAACCGGCTGACGTTTGTTGAGGAATGCTGATCGCTGCGGTTCAGGCCGGCGCGCTCGAGCGGACGCGAACAATCATGTCAACGCCCAGAATCTCCATGCCTTCAGGCGCGGGCGGCAGCGGCAGGGCCGAGACCAGCTCCTGGGGTATGTCGATCAATTCGTCCTTGTCGGCGAGGTAGAAATGATAATGCGGCCCAGTATTGGTATCATACCAGACAGTCGAGCCATAAAGCGCGATTTCACGCAGCAGCCCGGCCTCCGAAAACTGGTGCAATGTATTGTAGACCGTTGCCAGGGACATATGAACCTTGCCGGCGCGGGCCTCATCGAACAGCTTTTCAGCCGTCACATGCCTGTCGCCTTTGCCAAACAGAAGCCAGCCTATCGCGATGCGCTGGCGGGTGGGCCGCAACCCAGCGCGCTGCAGGCGATCCCGGACATTGGCAAACGAGCATCCGGGCACAGCGGGGTTGCGCAGAGTCAGGCGATTTTGCACGAGACCCGGCAAATTGGGCATATTGCGTCCGGCGGACATCTTCTCTCCCTCCGCTTCCCCCGCCAACAGGACGGAAGAGACGGCAAAAAACGGTCGATGAGCTTCTTTATACAAGATTATAGTTCGAACTCATAGCATTTCTTGACTGAAATCAAGAATCCCGCAGACAGTGCTTCCGTGACGCGGGCGGGGCCGCGGGTCTGCCTGTGCTGCCCACCTGCCCGTTGCGAAAAGCGGGTTCCACTTTTCCGGCAAACGGCTTAGCCTGTCGATCCAGGGAGCTACCCCCCTCAAAGACAGAAACACCCGGGAGAATCCTGATGAACAACGATGCCAAGAAAGCCGTATTGCGGATGATCCCGTACGGGATCTATGTCCTCACAGCAGACGACGGCAAAGGCAATATCGCTGCCGCGACCGTCAACTGGGTGACGCAAAGCGCCTTTTCACCGCCCCTCATCGTCGTCGGCGTCAAGGCCGATTCGGGCGCCTATGCCATCCTGAAGGCCGCAGGCGCTTTTGCGCTGAATATGCTGGGCAAAGAGGACAAGGGCCTGGCCTTCGCGTTCTTCAAACCAGCCGACGTCACCGATGGCAAATTGTCCGGTCAACCCTATCGCAAGGGCGAAACCGGAGCTCCGCTGCTGATCAATGCGCCGGGCTCCGTTGAATGCCGGGTCAAGACCATTGTCGAAGAAGGCGATCATTTCATCGTGGTGGGCGAAGTTGTAGAAGCTCATCAGAAGGCTCCCTTCACCGGCCGTCCGGATATGGCGATCCTGGAAATGAAGGATCTGGGCGACAATGTTTTTTACGGCGGCTGAGCGTCCGTCATCAAAATTCAGTCCGGCGCGTCATTGCGCCGGACTTTTTGTGGTAAATCCCTATCCTGCCACCCGCTCCGGAAACCTGTTTGGAACCCTTCATGACCGACAATCGCGACTTCCCTGCCCGCCCCATTCTGGCCGCCAGCGCCGCCGTCTTTCGGCCTGATGGTACGGTCCTGCTGGGCGCGCGCAGATCAGGCCCCTACAGCGATATATTCAGCCTCCCCGGCGGACTTGTAGAAACAGGCGAAACGCTCGAAGAAGCCGCCTTGCGCGAGCTTGAAGAAGAAACAGGCGTTCGCGGGGAAATCGTCGCTTTCAATGGCTGGCGCGAAGTGATCGCGCGGGAGGATGACGGACGGGTGAAACGTCATTATGTCATCGCCTCCTTCGCCGCGCGCTGGGTGGCGGGCGACGGCGAGCCAAGCGAGGAACTGGGTCAGGTTATATGGGCAGACGAAACCCGGGTTGCAGAATTGCCCCTGACGGGCGGGCTGGCGGAATTGCTGGTCAGCGCGCGGGCGCTTGTTTCCGGCAAATGATGCGCTCCTGCTTTGCGGCGCTTTTGTTCACCGGAATGACAATGTGCCCGGCGGTAGCGCAGACTACGCCTCCACCCGCTGCCAGCGCCCCGGCGAACGAACCGCCGCCTGCGCCCTATGAGCAACAATTGTTGCGCCTTTCCGAAATCCTGGGGGCGCTGGCCTATTTGCGTGAACTCTGTGGCGACCAGAAAGAAAGCAGCGAATTGCGCGAACAGATGGCCGCCCTGATCGACGTGGAAGCCTCCACTGCTGCAAGGAAGGCGCGATTTGCAGGCGCCTATAACAAGGGTTTCAGAGGCTTTGAGCAGACATATCGTTCCTGTACGCCCAACGCAGAACTTGTCGTGACCCGCTATCTGGGCGAAGGATTGTCAATCGCGCGCGAGGTGGCCAGCCGTTATGGCGGCGGATAGGTAAAGTATTCAGACTGAATTCGAGTGTTCGTTTTCATCGCTTTTGATTCAATGGCCCCGGCCTGGGTTAACCTTCTTTAAATCTCGCGCTCGCAATGGCCGGAATGTGCCGTTAATGTCTGCCTGACCATGAGCACTCATTCGACACTAATTACCGACCGGAACGCTGCCAGCGACGAGCGCCTCGCAGCGCTCTCCTATGTGCGCGAAGCCTTTGCTGAGGCGATCAGCGACGGTATCGAGGCCGATTGTTTTGCTCAGGCAGCATTGTTCACGGGCCTCCAGGAACTCGTCGCGACCTATGGCGAAGACGCTGTTGCTGCCTATGCTGAAAAATTTGCGGAACGCATTCGCAGTGGCGAATTCACGATCGCTGTCAAGCACTGAGCGGCATCCGTAGAAGCATCGATTGACCTTCCCCGCCAGCGCGCTAAGCTCCCGGAAAAAACGGGAGGGAATTATGCTGCCAGCCGGAAAATCGCTATTCGTTGCTTTGCTTCTTGCGTTGAGTGGCGCAGCGCATGGGCAGGACTATCCCTCGCGGCCCGTTAAAGTTGTTGTGCCATTTGTCGCTGGTGGTGGACTGGATGGCATCGCACGCGTAGTGACCGCAAAACTTCAAGAAGAACTCAAACAGCCCTTCATCATTGAAAACCGGGCCGGCGGCGCTGGCAACGTCGGCACGGCATCCGTCGCCAAATCGCCGGCCGATGGCTATACGATTCTCATGACTACGATTGGCCATACCATTGCGCCGTCGCTCTCAAACAACCTGCGTTACGACAGCATCAAGGATTTTCAACCGCTCACCTTGCTCGGCGAAACTTCAATCGTACTGGTCGTCGATCCCAAGCTGCCAATCCGCAACGTGCAGGAGCTCGTCGCCTGGGCGAAGGCGAACCCCGCCTCTGCAAACTACGGCTCCAGTGGCGTCGGTAATCCGCTGCACCTTTCAATGGAAATGCTGATGCGCGCCACTGGCGCGAAATTTGTGATGGTGCCGTTCACGAATGACGCGCAGATCCTGACCGCCATTACGCAGGGACAATTACAGGCAGCGATGACGCCCTATTCAATTTCGCGCGGTCAGATGGAATCCGGCGCCATCCGCGCTATCGCCGTCACAGGCGCGAAACGCTGGCCGCCGCTTCCGGATATGCCAACCGTCGCCGAACAGGGCGTGCCCGGCTACCGGTCTGATAGCTGGCACGGGATGCTGCTGCCGGCGGGCACACCAAAAGACGTTGTCGAAAAACTCTATTCGACCATCAAGCGCCTGATGGACTCGGATGAAGATATGAAGAAGCGCTATTCGGTTTTCGGCGCTATTCCTGTCGTCAATCGTCCAGAAGAGTTTGCAAAGCGCATCGAGGACGAGATCGCCTATTTCAAGAAGATCACAGCCGAAATCGGCCTCAAGCCAAAGGATGATTGAGGCCTGCGACGCACCTATTTATCGCAGGCTTCAAAACCGGGGACTACACATGAGCGCATGGCTTAGAATATTTGCAGCTGCAGCCTTATTTGCTGGCGTTGCGCTTCAATTGAACACCGCTTTGGCGCAATCCTGGCCTACGCGCACGATCAAACTCATCGTAGGATTTGGCGCCGGCGGCGCGAATGATCTGCAAGCGCGTATCGTCGCCGATGCGCTGACGCGAAGCCTCGGCCAGCCCGTGATCGTTGAAAACAGGGCTGGCGCAGGCGGAAATGTTGCGGCACAGGCGACTATTCAATCCGCCCCTGATGGATATACCTTGCTGATGGCCCCCACAACGACAATGCTGATCGTACCGGCTGTCGATTCAAAAGTTACCTACGACCCGGTGGAACATTTTACGCATATCATCCAGCTATCAAGCTTTCCGCTCTATCTCTCCGTGCTGGGATCCAATCCTGCGCGCACAGTGAAGGACCTTGTGGATTTTGCGAAAGCCAATCCGGAAAAGGCGAATTACGGCAGCACCGCAACGACGTTCCAGCTCGTGTCGGAATTGTTCAATACGCATGCGGGCACAAAGTATGTGCGCGTGCCTTACAAGAGCGGACAGGAAATGACGGCAGCGCTGCTCGCCGGGCAGATCACGCTCATCTTCAATGAACCGGCGGCTATGATGGGATTTATCGCCGATGGCAGCATCCGCATCATCGGCATGACAGGACGGCAGCGCTCTCCAGACTTTCCCGATGTCCCGACTATGGCGGAACTCGGCTACCCCGGCGTACAGCTGGAAGCGGTTGGCGCCATCGTCGGGCCGAAAGGCATCCCTGCCGACATAGTCAATCGCCTGCATGATGACATCGACGCCGCCTTGAAAACGCCGGAAGTGAAGAAGCGCTTTCATGCTCTGGGCGTGACGCCTGCGGGCGGGCCAGTCGCGCCGTTTTCTGCGAACCTTGCGAGCGAAATCAAGCGCATTCGCGATTTCGCAAAAGAGGCCAATATCAAGCTGGATTGAACATTCCGCCACAAGGTTGCACCTGGAAATGCTGTAGGAAAAGGAGGGGATCATCAGGCCGATCTCACGATTTGCGGAATACGCACAATCAGCGCTCCGCACGCTGGCGTTCTTGGCTGTCTGCCTGCCCGCGCATGCGCAGGACTATCCCAATCACATCGTCCGCATCGTCGTGCCCTTTGTTGCAGGCGGCGGACTAGACGCGAACGCGCGTCTAGTCGGCGCGAAGTTGCAGGATGTTTTCAAGCAGCCTGTCATCGTTGAAAATCGCGGCGGGCAGGCCGGCAATGTCGGCACCAATTATGTCGCCAAATCGCCGGCTGATGGCTACACGATCCTGATCACGACCATTGGCCATGTGATTGCGCCGTCACTGTGGACCAATTTGCGCTATGACACCATCAAGGATTTTGAGCCGATCACCATGCTCGGCGAATCAACGGTACTGCTTGTCGTTGATCCGAAATTACCCGTGCGCTCGGTTCAGGAATTCGTCGCATATGCGAAAGCCAATGAAGGCAAGCTGAATTATGGTTCCAGCGGCATCGGCAATCCACTGCATATGTCTATGGAATTGTTCATGCGTTCAACAGATACCCGCTTCGTCATGGTGCCCTTCACCAATGACGCGCAAATTCTGGCGGGAATTACAGGCGGGCAATTGCATGCTGCGATGGCGCCATTTTCTGCGGCCAGAGGCCATGTGGCGGCAGGCACATTGCGGGCGCTTGGCACAACGCGGCTGGAACGCTGGCCGCTTTCGCCAGACATTCCCACAATCGCTGAACAGGGCGTACCCGGCTATAATTCCGAAAGCTGGCAGGGGTTTCTGGCGCCAGCAGGCACACCAAGAGAGATTATTGAAAAGCTCTATTCCGCCATCAAACACATTATGACCACAGATGAAGATGCGATGGCGCGTTATCGCGCTGCCGGGTCCATACCGCTGTTGAACAGGCCGGAAGAATTTGCCCGGCGCATAGAACGCGAAGTCGCCTATTTCAAAGACCTCGCGCAAAAGATCGGCCTGAAACCAAAGACCGAATGACACAAGCAAGGGAGGCAAGCGATGGCGAGAGAATATCGATTCCTTTCATTTGTTGCCGCCCTGCTGACGTGTTTATGCAGTCTCCATTCAGTACGCGCGCAGTCGCAAGATTATCCTTCCAAAATTGTTCGTATCGTTGTGCCCTTTGTCGCTGGTGGTGGCCTGGATGGTATCGCGCGGCTGCTGGCGGGCAAATTGCAGGACGAGTTCAAGCAAACAGTGCTTGTCGAAAATCGCGGCGGCCAGGCGGGAAATCTTGGCGCTGCCTTTGTCGCAAAATCGCCCGCCGATGGTTATACCATGCTGATTACAACGAGCGGTTTTACTGTCGCACCGTCTCTGTGGTCGAATTTGCGCTACGATACGATCAAGGATTTTCAGCCTCTGACCATGCTGGCGGAATCGGCGATATGGCTTGCAGTCGATCCAAAATTGCCGGTGAAAAACCTGGCAGAGCTAATCGCGCTCGCCAAATCAAAACCCGGCGGGCTGAATTATGGCTCAAGTGGATTTGGCAATCCGTTACATCTGGCGATGGAAATGTTCATGCGCCAGACCGATACAAAGTTCGTCATGGTGCCCTTCACCAACGATGCGCAAATCATCACCGCGATGACTGGCGGGGATGTTCATGTGTCCATGATCCCTTTCCTCATTTCGCGGCCGCATGTGGAAAGCGGCGCATTACGCGCGCTCGGCTTCACCCGTTCAGAGCGATGGCCGATGTCTCCGGCAACGCCAACCCTCGCCGAGCAGGGCCTGCCGGGCTTTGATACGCGTGGCTGGCAGGGTCTCCTGCTCCCCGCTGGCACGCCCCGGGATATCGTCGACAAGTTGTACTCGACCATTAAAGGCATAATGGCGACCGACGATATGAAGCGGCGTTACGATGCCTTTGGCTCAATGCCGCTGGTCAGTAGCCCGGATGAATTCGCCCGCCGCGTTGTTGCGGAAGTGGAGCATTTCAAGAAGATCACGCAGCAGATTGGACTGACACCGAAGGCGGAATAAGAAAACGGTTTGAAACGCCAGCTCAATTCCATTTCCACTTCCATCCCGGACAGACTTCCTGCACAATCCTCTCATGAAAAAGCCTGCGCCCATTCTCAAGGCCGTTCCTGTGCAAGAGATCGTTGAAGGTCCCTTCACGGATATCACACTTCTTCCGCCGCGCGTGGCAGCCATGCGCGAGAAAATCCTCGAGGCCTCTTCGACCTTTGATATCGAGAAGCTCCGCCCCGCCATCGAGCGCAACGAAGTCATGCCTTTGTTTGGCCGGGCGGGTGAAAGGCCAAGGACTTTTGCCACAGCGATCGAGTTTCTTCGTACCCATTCCTACGACGGCAAGGGGCGGGAAATCCTGATGGTGCTGGAAGCTGTCTTTACTGCCACCTTCGTGCGCGTAAAACGTGGCCCGCATGTTATATATATCTGGCCGGCATTCGCACTAATCCCGATGCAGGAGATTGATGCGGATCAGGGCGAAACGATGTTGCGGTGCATCGCCTTTGCCGATCTGGTACGCGACGGTTTTACTGGCCGCCCGCCCTATCATCGTGGCGAAATCGGCGAAGACGGCACGTGGCACGCGTTTGGGGTTTCCTGAAACTTTCGTCCGCCCAATTCGTACCGGTGCCCATTGATCTTGCCGATGACTCCGGCGATGATGAGGAAAATCAAAAAGCAACTTGCAAAGGGAGACACGCGTCATGAAAAAAGCATCGGGTATTGCGATAGCTGCGTCCGTTTTGGTCGCAGCATCTGCGCAGGCACAGCAGCCTATCAAGATCGGCGCCATTATTGCGACAACAGGCAATGACGTTCCGCAAGGCACGGAAATGGCAAACGGCATGCGTCTGGCGATCGAACACTTTGGCCCGGCCGTAAATGGCCGGCCCATTCAATTGCTGATCGAGGACGATGGCTCGAACCCCAACACCGGCTTGCAGAAAGCGCGCAAACTGATCTCCAGCGACAATGTCGATATGATCGCAGGCGTACAATTGTCCGCCGGTGCGCTCGCCATTGCGCCAGCAACTGCAGCAGCGAAAATTCCGATGATCATATCGCTGGCCTCAGCCAATGCGCTGACGCGCGAGCGTTGCTCCCCCTGGGTGTTCCGCGCTTCATATGCAAATTCGCAGCTTGCCGAACCTTTCGGCCCCTGGGTGTTTTCAAAGGGCTACAAGACCGTCTACACGATGGGCGCAGATTTCGTAACGCCGAAGGAGTTTGCGGCCAATTTTCGCGCGACCTATGAAAAGGCCGGCGGCAAGGTGATCAACGAGGTTTTCTCGCCTTTCAACAAAACGCAGGATTTCGGGCCTTATCTGGCGCAGGCCCGCGCCGCCAATCCTGACGCCATCCTTGCCTTTTATTATGGGGCTGAAGCCATCCTGTTCACGAAGCAATATGAATCCTTTGGCATGAAGGGGAAGGTGCCGCTGATCGCGATGATTGGCACGACGCCGGTCATGTTGCGCGGCGCGCAGGGCGACAGTGCGGAAGGCATCATCTCCTCGCTCAATTATATTCCTGAATTGCAGAACCCCGAGAATATCGCGTTTCAGAAAGCCTATCGCGAGAAATTTGGCGGCGGTGCGTCGGAGTTTGCCGTGATGGCCTATGATTCCATGCGCTTTGCCATCGAAGCCGCCAAAAAGGTCAATGGCAAGGTGGAGGATCGTATCGCCCTTGCCAAGGCCATTTCGCAGGTTTCCTTTAATGGCCCGCGCGGCCCGACCAAGATGAACCCCGCCACCAATCAGGTGGATCAGAATATCTACATCGCCAAGACCGTGAAGAAGGGCAATGACGTGGTATTTGAATTGCTGGATACCATTCAGAACGTCAGCACGGATGCGGCCCAATGCAAAATGGGGCCGCTGGAATAGCGGTTTCAATACGCTAGTGCCGTGCAGCAGGAGATTCTTGGATCTCCTGTTGTAACTTTTTCCACTGTGACAAGTTTACTACGACGCGCAGTTATTGCTTTAAATAACTATGATATCATAAGTTTTTTCTTGCATTCAAGACCCGCACTGCCCGATAAATAAATTGTAAACACCATGTAACGGCAAACGTTCCATTTCGAGAACAGCGTCCGGGAGTAAACAATGAAGCGCGTATCCCTTACATTTATCGGTATTGGCCTGAGCCTCGGACTTGCCGCCTGCAATCAAACTGCTCCATCAGCTGATCTGGGCGCTTCCGCCGCTGTTCCATTGGCTGCGGCAGAGCCAATGCCCGCGCCATCCCGCCCTTCACCGGCCCGCGTAGCCGCTGGTCCTGCGCCTGCCGCTGTCGTTGCGCAGGACGACATGCAAAGCCAGCCGCCGATCTATACGCCGCTGGTCGATATGCATAACAAATCGCAAGCCAAGTTCGAACGGGACCATGCGGAATGCCGTTTGCGCGCGGAGCCTCAGGAACGCGCCGCACGTGATGCGATGGCGCAACAACAGGCCGGCACTGCAATCGCTGTCGCAGGGGCCTTATCCGGCTTTATTCCCGTGCGCGGGTTCGGCCAGGCCGTGAATGCTTCGCGCGCTGGCGGTGCGGCCCAGGACCTTGGTGGCAACATCGCCGCAGGCGGGGCTGAGCGCAATGCGGCCGCAACAGACGATTACGCTTTGGTGGTCAATAATTGCTTGTCGCGGCGCGGCTATACTCTTCTGCGCGGTTGATATTGCCGCTGCAAAAACGATGCGGTGAGCAAACAATTCTCCACCGCATTTTGATTGCATCGGGTAAGGTCCTATATAGCAGAAACCATCTTTGGATTCTGCTATGATCACCCAAACTGCCCTGCTTTCGTCCCGATCGGTTTTGCGCCTGGGCGGCGGTGATGCGCGCTCCTGGCTCCAAAGCCTCGTGACCAACGAAATTGGGAACCTCAAAAGCGGCGAAGGCAAGTTTGCAGCTTTGCTGTCGCCGCAGGGGAAAATTCTGTTTGATTTTTTTGTCGTGACTGACGGCGACGCGCTACTGATTGACTGCGCTGCAGATCAGGCCACATCCCTGCTCAAGCGTCTCGTTATGTATAAATTGCGCGCCGATATTGCGCTCAGCGATGCAAGTTCCGGCTTGATGGCCGCCGCAGCTTGGGGCGACGCACCTCCACCGGTCAGCCGGGCGATCATCTATCGCGATCCGAGACTCGACGCACTTGGCTGGCGGCTGATTGGCGAAGCGCAGGAATTCGATCTGATCGGAATCGAAGGTGGTCGCGAAGATGCCTACCACGCCCACAGGATCGCATGCGGAATCCCACAGGGTGGACTGGATTTTGCTTACGGCGATGCGTTTCCCCACGATGCCAATATGGACCTGCTGAACGGTGTCGATTTCAAAAAGGGCTGCTATATAGGCCAGGAAGTTGTCTCGCGGGTGCATCACCGCGGCACCGCACGAAAGCGGATCGTGAAAGTGAGATTTGATGGCACTGCTCCCGCAATCAGAAGTCCAATCTCTGGGGGAGAGATAGTGATCGGTGAAATGGGGTCATCCGCAGGCGGGCATGGCCTCGCGATGCTGAGAACCGATCGTGCAGACGAATTTAGAGCGTCAGGAATTAAGTTATACGCAGGTAGCGCAGAAATAGTCATGGACTGAGCGCCTAAGAATAAAGGAAACCGGAGGCATGGCGGGTGCGCTCCGGTTTCCATTTTCCACGCATCGATTGAACGTTCAGATGCGTGAAACAAGCGAACTTATTGCAAAATCGCGATATCAGTGATCTTGCCCTTCACGCCTGCGATCTTGCCGGCGGACGTCGCCTTGCCGGTTTCAAGATCGACGCTGTACAGCGTGTCATCACCCATCAACCATGCGGCGTTCGTGCCTTCGGCTGTCGACATAATGTCGAAAGACCAGGAGGTCGCCTTGACACCGAGTTTGCCGACTGCGCCCAGCACGCCATCATTCGGCGGCGCCTGCTTCAACAGTCCACCAATCGTTCCATCGATATCAAACAGGGTGGTGGTCTTGGTGCCCTTCACGGAATTGGTATAGGCGCCCGCAATGACATTGGGCTTTTCACCCTTGTGCATATCCGCATCGGCGAATTTCAGATCGCCGTCCTTTGTGACCTTGCCATCGTCGACATTGGCGCGAAGGTTCATGCCATTGGCGCCGATAATGCGCATCCGGTCCGCGACCGGGTTGAAATCGACAGTGGCCATCGTGCCTGCGGGAAGCATCGTTTCGAGTTTGGACTTTACGGCAGCCTTGCCGGAAGCCGGGTCGATGGTGACGACTGTGCCGTCGGAAGCCAGTCCGTACAGCATGCCATCTGCCGGACGGACGTCGATACCGACGATCGGCCCCGCCCCGGTAATCTTGACGGTTTTCGTGACTTTCTTTGCCCTGGCGTCGACATGTACCAGAGTATCGCCACCCACGAGCGCGGCGATGGTCTGGGCGTGAGCTGTGCCTGCAAATGCGGTTGCAAGCAGAGTGGAAGCGAAAAGAACGGCTTTCATTGAAGTCTCCCTTGTTCAGACTCAGGCATTGCCTGCTGACAAGGGCGGTACTCCGTAATCCGCTTGGGAGATGCAGCGCTCACGATTTCGTGATGTCTGTTGCCCGCTATATCAAGCGCTGCATCTAAATTATGCTTTGGCGCGTATACTGTCTGGTATTCCGGAAAGGTTTCATGGAACAGCAAGACCCCACCGCCGCGACCGACACCTCGCTCGCCGACGCCTTGGCCCGGTGCGCACGTGGCGAGCAACAGGCGTTGCGCCAGATTTACGATTCTGAAGCGCCGACCATGATTGGCATAGCAATGCGTGTCTTGCGGCGCAGAGATATGGCAGAAGAATGCGTACACGACGCGTTTTTGCGTATTTATCAGAAGGCGGACAGTTTTGATCCCGCTCGCGGTTCGCCTCGTGCCTGGATTTACACCATCGTGCGCAATCGCGCTCTCAACATCGTACGCGGCGAGGCCCGAACTGATCTCGTCGATGATTTCGAGCCGATCGGGCTGACTGATGATAGTGAAAACCCGGAAGACGCGATGTTGAGGCTGTCCGATGCGCGATCTTTGAAACGTTGTCTGGAGACGCTCGCGCCTGTCAGGCGTAAAATATTGTTGCTGGCCTATATGCACGGCCTCACACATGGCGAAATTGCTGGCAAGATCGGCATGCCGCTCGGTACAGTCAAATCATGGATACGGCGCTCGCTCTTATCGCTTCGGGAGTGCCTGGCATGATGACCCGGGAAGACAAGGACATTCTGGCCGCCGAATATGCGATGGGGCTTCTGGCTGGCGAAGAAGCTGCGCAGGCTGAGCAGCTGCTTGCCGATGATGAGGAATTCATCGCCATGCATGTACGCTGGCGGGAACGGTTAAGCGAAATTGACGCGACGGCCACAAAGGTCACGCCAGACGCAGCGCTCTGGACGCGCATAGAAGCGGCATTGCCCCGCGCGGCCAAACCACAGATCGCAAAAATGTCTTCACCTTTACCTTCGCCGCTTTTGCGATTGAAGGATTTGTGGGACAGCCTCGGATTCTGGCGGCCGGCCGGTCTTGTAGCCACCATGGCGGCGCTCGTGCTCGCCGCCGGGCTTGGACTTTCTGTGCGTGAGGTGGGGCGGCAACCTGTACTCGTCGCGGTCTTGATGACCGAAAACAATCAGCCCGGTGCTATCGTGAACGTTCTTGCAGATGGCCGCGCCGAGCTCGTGCCCCTGGGCGATATTCCTGTGCCTGCCGGGCGCGTATTACAAATCTGGACATTGTGGGATCGGGTGCGCGGCCCTGTCTCGGTTGGATTGGCTCAATCTGCGCGACGGCTTGATCTTGAGGTGAAAGCCCTGCCCCGTACAACCGCCACGCAGTTGTTTGAAATTACGCTGGAGCCAGAAGGTGGTTCACCAACAGGGCGGCCAACTGGTCCCGTATTGATGAAGGGCAATGCAACGACCGCTTTGTGAAGTGCGAAGCGTCTCGCGCAAAAACTCTTCACAGTTCGAGCGGCCCTCAGGACTTGTCCTGCGTCCATTTGGGCGAAGCGATGTCCGTGTTCTGCACGGCCACCGTCACCCAGTGATCACCACGCTTCTGCACAACGCGCAAGCTTACGCCTTCCCGCGCGGGGATCGTCTGGCCGGAATCCCCGGTTTCTCCGGACATTCTGAATCTGGAATGGTACTGGGCCACGTCTGAACCAAGAAACCGAACATCGATTTCCAATGTTTCGCGCAAACTGGCCTTAAAAGGCCCCTGATGTAATTTGCTTATCAGCTCCAGATAATCTGCCCGGCTCTTCTTCCACACCCCGTGCACGGTTACAAATTGCACGTCTTCAGCGAGTGCCGCGACCATGGCTTCAGCGTCATGTCTGTTCCAGGCATGATTGAACTGATCCTCAATCGCAAGAATAGCCTGCCTGTCATCCATAAAAACTATTCCGCCGGGTTTTCAGTGAATACCAAAGCCCATGCCGCCGGCGCCAATCCCCGGCGCGAGCAGGCTGCGGCTGTTGCTGTTGGACACGCTGACGCCGACACCGACCGTCAGCTTGTTCGTCACCGCATAGTCAAAACCTGCGCCGACGGTGGCGAAAGTTTTGGTCGCACCACCGCCACCGAAAACGCCATTGATGGATTCAGCCGTTGTCCCAAAGCCGAATGTAGTCGGCTTGGCGAGCACTGCGCCCGCAGTCACATAGGGCGTGAGACGGCCCATGTTATAGCCTGCCTTCACACTGGCCGAAGCGTAGTCGTAGCCCGAAAATGAATTGCGCTGAAACAGGGCTGGCGAATATCCGGCGCTCGCCCTTACGCCAAGTACGACATTATTTGAAAACAAATGATCGTATCCGATATAGCCGCCTCCGCCTACCTGCCCCTTTGCACCCTTGCGAGAGAGCGCAAACACTTCGGTTCCGGCGTAAAGACCTTTCCAGAAAGAATCGCCATTTGTGGCAAGTCCCGGGGCCGCAGCAAACAGGGGCAGGCCTGCCGGACGCGCTTCTTCGGCCCGAACAGCCGTTGCAACGGCGCAGATGGCCAACAGGGCGAAGCTTGCGCTCAGTTTCATCACGAATGCCTATTTTCACGGATGCCAGAGTGTCCAGCATACTACATTCGACTGCGGCATCAAAAAGGCTTTGATTGCTGATCCTGTCCGGCGGTCAATAGGATAACCAACCTGCGTTGCGTGCGAGAGGTGCGGCAGCTATGAGGGCCGTGTTGGAGGCTGCGCCTTTCCCAATGTCAAGCTGTCGAGATTTCAATGGTCTGCCCATGCCCCGCATATTGATATTATCCGGTGAGGCCTCCGGGGACCAGCATGGAGCCAGTCTTGCCGAAGCGCTGAAAAGTCGGGATCCCGATATCGAACTGGAGGGCCTTGGTGGCGCGCGGATGGAGGCGGCCGGCGTGCGGCTGCTTTCGGGAATCGACAAGCTCGACATCATCGGCGTACCAACTCTCCCGGAATTGCGCCGCGCTTATGTCGTCTTTCACAAACTGGCCCGCTACATCCGGGAAAATACTTTCGATGCGGTGGTGCTGATCGATAATCCCGGCCTGAACCTGCGGCTTGCTCGTGTCGCAAAGCGGGCAGGACAAAGGGTAATTTATTACATTGCGCCGCAAATCTGGGCCTGGAATGAAGGACGGATCAAGAAAATCCGCCGGTATGTAGACCGGCTGCTGGTCATCCTGCCATTTGAACGCGCCTATTTCGGAAAGGCGGGTGTCGATTGCCGGTTCGTCGGCCACCCCATCATGGACGAACTCCAGCAAGACTACGATGTTGCAGCGCTTCGCCGGGAATTCGGCCTGAGCGAGGCTGGCTCCATCGTCGGCTTGCTTCCCGGCAGCCGCAAAAGCGAGATTCTGCGTCTCCTGCCGGTCATGCTCGACGCCGCGAAGCTACTGCTCGCGGAAAATTCGTCAAAAGGGGGAGCTGCGCGCCAATGTGTGCTGGTCCACGCAGCTTCCGTGCCGCGCGATATGATAGATGGGTTCATCGCGGCAGCCGGCATTGCCATCACGGTCATCCCCGAACGTCCTTACGAGGCAATCGCACTGTGCGACGCCGTCATGGTCGCATCCGGGACCGCGACCTTGCAGACCGCGCTTGTTGGCAGACCCATGACAATCGTCTACCGCACGGGCGCGTTGACGTATCAAATCTACAAGCGGCTGATCAAAGTGCCCTGGATAGGCCTTGCCAATCTGGTCGCTGGCCGCCAGATCGCGGCAGAGCTGATCCAGGATAATCTCACGCCGGACAGGCTGACGGTGGAAATCGAATTGTTGCTCACACCGGAGCGGGCACAGCAAGCCCGCGACGTTTCGGCAGAATTGCGAAAATCCATGGGTGCGCCCGGCGCATCCGGCCGTGCGGCGGACGAAATCATGAACATGATCCGTGAAGCATCTAACAATAGCCGGACCTTGATTGCGTAGCGGTGCAAACTTGCTGTCCGCAATTGCAATGGTTTATACTGTAATACTTGGAAATTCCAGCGGAACGCCGAGCGGTCCGGTTCAGCCAGAGGCACCGGGGGTGCCAGGAGCGTGTAATGTCAACGTTTGATGTGGTTGCGGATATCATTGCGGAATCGTGCAGTCTGGACCGTGAAAAAATTACACCCGAAAGCAACATCATCGACGATCTCGGCGTCGACAGTCTGGATTTTCTGGATGTGAACTTCGGTATCGACAAGAAATTCAGCATCACGCTGCCCGTGGAGAAATGGACTCAGGATATCAGTGAAGGCAAAGCCAAGACCGAGGATTACTTTGTGGTCGGCAACCTTGCCAAAGCAATCGACGAACTGGTCGCCGCCAAAAAGGCCTCAGGTTGAGGACCTGCCGCGTCCTGCGCTCGATTTATCGCCATTGGTGTAAGTGAACGCCATGCGGCTTGAATATTTCGAGATGATCGATCAGGTAGCCTCACTCGATACGCAGGCTCGTTCGATTCGTTGTTTATCGACGGTTCCCCAACATAGCCCTGTTTTTGAGGGACATTTCCCCGGCCATCCATTGGTGCCGGGGGTGTTGCTGATCGAAATGATGGCTCAGGCGTCCGGCTATCTCGCGCTTGCGTTGAACACGTTCGAAAAGATGGCGTTTCTGGCTTCGGTCAAGGAAGCGAAACTTCGCACCTTTATATTGCCGGGTTCGGCGATCGAAATCACCGCGCAAGTCGCGCATGAGGGCTCCGGGTTTGTTGTCACCCATGCACAGATCATGTTCGATGAGAAACGCGTCAGCGAAGCCGAACTGATGCTTCGTATTCTACCTTTCCCAAATCCGGAGTTTGCGGCCATGATGGCCAAACAGGCGGAACGTCTGGGCCTTGGAAAATTGAGTGAGCGCGGATCGTGAACGATGTCGTTGTCACAGGCATTGGGCTGGTCAGCTCCCTGGGTGTGGGAGTTGAAAGTCATCACGGCCTTTTCGATGGGCAGTTGCAGCCTGTATTTGATCGGCAGGCGACAGCCCCCTATCCAATTCACCCGCTGGCGCCAATTGATTTTGATCTACTCATTCCCAAAAAAGGGGATCAACGCCAGATGGATCAAGGCCAGCGCATCGGCGTTTATGCAGCGGGCCTTGCACTGCAGGATGGCGGCGTACTGGGTGATTTAGAATTTCTGCAGAATACACATTTGATCGTTGCAGCCGGCGATGGCGAACGCGACGTTGCTGTTGACGAGGAGATCCTCAGCGCTATCAGCTCCGCCGAGGACCGGCAAATTTTTTTCAATCTGTCGATGTCGAAGAAACTGCGCCCGACCCTGTTCCTGGCGCAACTCCCCAATCTGCTGGCCGGCAATATTTCAATCGTACACGGGGTGACCGGGTCGTCCCGGACCTTTATGGGCGAACAACCTGCGGGCCTCGACGCCATCGTAACGATGGCAGCGCGCATACGCGCGGGCAGCGTAAACGCGGGTCTTGCTGGAGGCGCTTATTCCGCGCCGCGCTTCGACATGATGCTGCACTTGGGCCTAGGCGGGGCCATTCTGGAAGGCGAGCCAGCGAGCGTCTGGACGCGCAAAGAACGGGGCGGCGGTATGATCTGCGGTTCGGTGGGAGCATTCCTACTGCTGGAATCACGCGATCATGCCGAGCGGCGGGGCGCGCGCATCTCCGCAGTCCTTGGACCCGCTTTCTCTGAGCACTCGTTCAGAGAGAGCGGCGAAGTCGAGACCTGCGCTGCCGATCTCTGGGCGCGAATGAAACCTTCACTTGCTTCTGGCCCCCTGGGCATTATCTCAGGCGCCTCGGGAGCCGAACCGGTGACCGCGCAGGAACTGGCTTCGTTTGAACGTCTGCAGGCGCAGCACGAAATCTACATTCGCGGGACAGGCACAATGATCGGCCATGCACTGGAGGCTACCGCTCCCGCCAATCTCGCTCTCGCATCACTGGCTCTGCGCGAACAGAAATATTTTGCACCCTTTGACGAGACCGGCATCGAAAAAGATGCGCCGGCGCCGCCCTCACAAATCGTCGTGACCAGCTTCGGCCATTGGCGCGGCGAAGGCATGATCCTGTTGCGCAGCGCACGGGGAGACCGGGCATGAATACGTGCGACCGGAAAGGACGTCCTCTCGTCGCTGTTACAGGGCTGGGCATCGTCACATCTCTGGGCCGCAGCAAGGCTGAAAACTGGGCAAAGCTGACAAGCGGGCAATCGGGGGTCGGCTTCATCAAACGATTTACCACCGAGGGGCTGAAAGCGCATATTGCCGGGTCAATTGACTTCATGCTTCCGGCCGGCTTCAACTCGCAGGAATTGTCCTATGCGCTCGCAGAAGACGCCGCGCGCGAAGCGCTGGATGAGGCCGGAATGAACGGAGCCAATGCATTCCCAGGCCCTCTGTTCATCGCGGTTCCTCCCGCCGAAATCTCATGGAGAACCCGCGAAGATTTGGCCGCGACGCTGCCAGCCGGCTCGCCTGTCACGTATGCGGCCATGATTCAGAAAAATTTCGGCAAGCGCCGGGATATCCTTGATGCATTTTCGATGGGCCGCGTTGGCGATTTGATCGCGCAACGCTTCGGGACGCGGGGATCGCCGATTTCCATTTCGACGGCCTGCGCTTCGGGGGCCACAGCGGTGCAGATGGGCGTCGATGCCATTCGCTTTGGCCTGACCAATGCGGCGCTCGCTATCGGTACTGACGGGTCCATTAATGTGGAGAGCGTGATCCGTTTTTCTCTTCTGTCTGCGCTTTCCATGCACGAAGATCCGCCGCAGGAAGCCTCGCGGCCATTTTCGCACAAACGGGACGGCTTTGTGATGGCTGAGGGCGCAGCGGCGCTTGTGCTGGAAAATTTCGACACAGCCCGCGCCCGTGGCGCGGAAATCCTCGGCATCGTCGCGGGCTGCGGCGAGAGGGCGGATACGTTTCATCGCACCCGTTCCAATCCTGATGGTTCAGCCATCGTCGGCGCAATCAACAATGCGCTTGAAGATGCCGGAATGGGCCCGGATGAAATCGACTATATCAATGCGCATGGCACAAGCACGCCGGAAAATGACAAGATGGAAGCGCTTGCCTGCATGGCGGTTTTCGGGGAACGCATG
Organism: Beijerinckiaceae bacterium; assembly: GCA_947474545.1. GTDB lineage: Bacteria > Pseudomonadota > Alphaproteobacteria > Rhizobiales > Beijerinckiaceae > Terripilifer. The sequence continues at coordinate 18,615 of CANJJI010000035.1, forward strand.
AAGGCTCTCCCCATCTCCTCCAACAAGTCGATGATTGGCCACACGCTGACAGCAGCCGGGGCAGTGGAAGCCGTGATATCATTGCTGACGATCCGCCACGGCGTCTTGCCGCCGACAATCAATTATCGTGAACCTGATCCCGCCATACCATTCGACGTTGTTCCCAATATCGCACGGGCGCAGAAAGTTAATCGCGTCATGTCGAACTCATTCGGATTTGGCGGGCAGAATGTTTCGCTGATATTTCAATCTCCACCCTGAACGGTTTAGCGCCGCTATGATATATCGGTTGTGGATATAACGAGGTTATCATGCGGGCGCTTCGCCTTGTCGCCGAACAACAACTGGAACTCCACGATATTGCCGCCCCTGGTCCGCCCCAGGCAGGCGAAGTGGCAATCCGCGTGCACGCCGTCGCACTCAATCATATTGATGTATGGGGCTATCGCGGCATGGCGTTCGCCAAACGAAAGTTTCCGCTGATTGTGGGTGTCGAAGCAGCTGGCGAAATCACGGCGCTGGGGGCTGGCGTGCCGCACCTGTCTATCGGCCAGTACGTCGTGATGTATGGCGCGCGCACCTGCGGGGAATGCAGCGCCTGCCACGCCGGCCGCGACAATCTTTGCGAAAACCCCGGTGGCGTCATGGGTTTTCATATTGACGGATTTGCCTGCGAACAGGTGAATATGCCTGCCAGACTTGTTATCCCCGTGCCAAAGGGCGTGTCCATCACCGATGCGGCCTGCGCTGCTGTCACTTTTTCCACCGTGGAACATATGTTGTTTGACAATGCCGGACTTCTGCGCGGCGAAACCTTACTTGTGCACGCTGGCGGTTCAGGCATCGGCACGGCCGCCATAACACTGGCAAAAGCAGCAGGATGTTCTGTCATCACAACAGTGGGCCACATTGTGAAAGGCGCAAAGGCGCGCGCGCTGGGCGCTGATCACGTCATCAATTATCGTGAGGAGCGTTTCGAACATATCGTACGCAAACTGACGAACAAGCGCGGGGTTGATGTCGTATTTGAACACACTGGCGCAAATACCTGGAGCGGTTCGTTGCTGTCTCTTCGCAGAGGCGGGCGGCTGGTGACATGTGGCGCAACGTCCGGCCCTTCGGGACAGATCAACCTGATGCAATTGTTTCAGCAACAATACAGGATCATCGGATCGTTTGGCGCGTCCATCCGCAATATCGGCGATGGCCTGCAAAAAATGGCGATTGGCCTCAGGCCAACAATTGACACAGAAGTTGCGATGGAGAATTTCGGCGATTGCCTTGAGAGAATGCGTAACCGCGACGTTTTCGGCAAACTGGTCGTGCATATCGGGCCATGAACGGGCGCAGGATTCTCATATTAGCAAATGCAATCTTTCGTACAGTGCGCGACATGGCGGTTGCCTTAGTTGCACTGCTTTTTTTTGGCATTACGTTCGTGCTTCCCCAACGCATTATTGTGCGCGCAACCGGTTTTCTAGCGCGCGTAATCGGTATGCGGATGCCCCAATTGTACCGGAATGGAATGCACAATCTTGCGCTAGCGTTTCCGGAAAAAACACCAGCGGAACATCGCGCAATCCTCCGCCAGTCCTGGGATAATATGGGCCGCACCGCCGCCGAATATTTTTTCATTAAACAGATCTGGGACTTTGATCCGGCAGCGCGCCAGCCAGGCCAGATCGAAATTTCCGGCGAAGAGATTTTCATCCGGCTAGCCAGCGACAACAAGCCTGCGATCATCCTCGCGGCGCATCTTGCCAATTGGGAATTACCTATGATCGCCGCCGAACGGCACGGATTGGACGCAACGGCGCTCTATGCGCGGCCTCGAAACAGATGGATCGCCGGGATGGTGACTGCGCGTCGTCAGTCCTCCATGAATTCGCTGGTCATGTCCGGCCCCGGCGCCTTGCAGCGGCTGGCGCGAGCGCTGGAAGCGGGGTCGCATCTGGGCCTGCTCATCGATCAGTATTTTATAGGAGGCCCGGTGATCAATATGTTCGGGCATTCCACGGCGGCCAATCCGATCTTCGCGCGGCTCGCCAGATTGTTCGAATGTCCGGTGCATATGGTGCGGGTGATACGTCTTCCGGGCGATCGTTTCAGAGTTGAATTAGGAGAAGAACTGATCCTGCCGCGCGACGGCAATGGGCGCGTCGATATCACGGCATCGCTTCAAATGGCTGCCAATGTGATTGAAGGCTGGGTGCGTGAACATCCCGAGCAATGGCTCTGGGTCCATCGCCGCTGGCGCTGATTCATCGGCACAGGCGCCCCTCATCTGAGCAAGCTCAGTCTATGACAGACCCATTAATGCGATCGAGGTACTTGCGAACGCTCGCGTTCAGTTCGGCTGCAATCTTGACCGCTTCCAGGCCAGCCTGCCCATCTACTGTTGGCTTTTTGCGTTGGCGGACACAGGTCAAAAATTCCGCAATCTCATTGGCCAGGCTGTCTTCCCGCGGAATATCGAGAACCTCAATGGCGATGTCTTTGGCGCTGATCTGACTGACATCCCCTTTAAGGGAGTATCTGAAAATGCGATGTGCCACGAAATCACAGACCATGTAGCTGCCGGGCTGAAACACCCGCAAGCTGCGTTCCACTTTATGGCTGACCCGGCTTGCCGTTATATTGGCGACACAGCCAGATTCAAATATCAGACGCGCGTTGGCAAGATCGAGCTTGCCGCTGAACAATTGTGTGCCCACGGCGCTGACGTCGACGACTTTTGATTTTGCCAGCCCTATGATCATGTCGATGTCGTGGATCATCATGTCGAAGATGACGTCAGCGTCCAGAATCCGATCATGCCATGGCGATATACGATTACATTCGAAATAGACCGGTTTTTCTACGCGAGGAACAAGAGCGCGAAAGCACGAAGAAAAACGTTCGATATGCCCAACCTGAAGTATACGGCCCTTTTCATGTGCCAAACCCGTCAGGCGTTCCGCCGATCCTATGTCGTCGCACAATGGTTTCTCGACAAGCGTATCGATACCTCCCTGCAGTAGATCATGCGCGACAGCGAAATGAGATGAGGCGGGTACGACGACACTTGCGGCGTCTACTTTCCCAATGAGATCGCGATGATCGTAAAAGGGTACGCAGCCATATTCGCGCGCAACCGCATCAGCCGCGTCGTGATTTGTGTCGACCACAGCCACCAGATCAGCAAGTGGGGTTTCTGCAAGGTGCCTTGCATGAAAACGGCCGAAGCGACCAACGCCAACAACGGCAACCTTTAGCCTCTTGGGAGTATGGTCCGGCGCCACGAGATTCAAGTCATACCTGCTTTCAATTCCAACGAACCCAACTCGATGCCCAAAAGCACAGGCTCAACTCAAGACAGCGCACGTGCCAGAGCTTGTAAATCAACCGTCCAGCCGGGCCAACATATTTCAAGCACCTAACCGCCGGTGTCATGTTTCATTCAAACATTCCCGGAGCAGTTGAGCAATAGCCGCGAGAACACCCCAGTTGCGGCGAATTTTCTTTTCTCCATTCAGGATCGACCCCGCTGACATTCAATCGGCTATCGACCGTCTTGCCCACCACATCCACTGTTCTGGTGTCTCTCGTATCCAGTTTTCAAATTGCTGGGCCATAGCGGCCGTCATTTTATGCAGATCGGCATTGCGATCCCAAGTTCTTTCGACCGGCAATTCCCTCACATCGACAATAAAACGGGAGCCGTTATCCAGCCGTCTGCATCGGGCCAGCCAGATCCGTGCTTCGGCGTGGCGGGCCAATATTGCTGCCGCCGGTGTAAATTTGGCCTCATGCCCGAAAAACGGAACTGTAAACGGGGCCGTCCTGTCGGTCTGGTCGCAAACCAGGCCAAGATGGCCGCCATTTTTTAGAACCTTGATCGTTGCAATAGAAGCGGCGTCGACGGGCATAGCGCCTTTAGCCTCCCGGCCCTTGAACAGGAGCCCGCCGGGATAATAAGGGGTCCGGGTTTCGCGCAGGAGCCGGTCCAGATAGGGATTGCGCATGGGACGATAGACGCCGGTCAACTTGCCGCCGCATTTGCTGCAGGCCATGCCTGCTATTTCCCAATTTCCCATGTGAAGGGTGACGGCAATAGCTGGCACAGGCCCTCGCAAGATCCCCTCCAGCATTTCGCACTGCTCGACCTCGATGCGTTTGTCGTCAGCCAGAATTCGCTCCAGCAGGAACATCTCAGCGATGGTCCGGCCTGTATTGCGCCACATCGCCAGGGCAATTTGTTTGCGTTCCGCCTCTGGCTTATCAGGAAAAGCGGCAGCCAGATTTGCAAGCGCCCGCTTGTGGAGTGACGAATAGGGCGCGGCAAAAGCCACTGCAGCCCCGACTGCTTCCGCCGCAGCGTCAAGCGGGAACAACCGTATGAACGCCCGGAACGTCAGTACGGCGGCGTATTCCAGCCTGAAAATAATATCTTTGAAGATTGACATGGCTGTCTTGTCAGCGATCAAAATTCGAATGATTACAAGTTCGGAGCATATCCTGCTAATTTCCCGGCAGTTGGTTTTCCATGGCTTCGATTACCCGCTCAGGAGAGATTTCGCGCATGCAGGCATGATCGTGTTTACAGCGTGCGAGATCACGCAGGAAGCATGGAGAACATTCTACACCAGCCGACAAGACCAGATCAGGCCGCTTGTAAGGCCCGACCCATTTGGGGTTGGTGGGACCAAACAGGGCAAAGGCTGTTTTTCCGAGTGCTGTCGCCAGATGCATCGGACCGGAATCATTGGCGAGTATGAGAGAGGAGCGCTGCATCAGTGCAGCCATTTCAGCCAGCGTTGTCTGGAGTACAATTGCGCCCGGCGCCGCCTCTGCAATTCGCAGGCATTTGTCCGCCTCATTGGGCGCGCCAGTCAGGATCACCGGAAAGCCTCGCGCCAGAAAATGCCGCGCGACAGCCGCATATCCCTCCGGCAACCAGTGCTTGGTTTCCCATAGCGTCCCCGGCGTTAGCAAGATCGGCGGCCTGCTGGATCCACCGATTGTTTCTCGCAGGAGCTCGTCGACGCGCTGAACCGCATTCGGACGGAGGGGAATTTCGCAGTCCGCTGGTTGTGAAGGAATGCCCAGCATATTGGCTGCCAGAAGGTTCCGGTCGATTGGATGCATGTTGAGCGTGGGCAAGGAAATCGGATGGGTATAGGCGAGCCAAGCGCCCTCCCGCGAGCCCTTCCAGGCACGCTGGATCGAGCCTTCGGGAAGCAATTTTCCGGCAGATTCCCAAACGGCTTTGCGCGGACGTTCAAAACCCATGCGAACCGGCGCTCCTGTGACCATAGCGACAAAGCCGCTTCGCAGCTGTCCCTGCATATCGATAACAAGATCGTAGCGGGCAGCGCGCAGCCGCGACAACATGGCGACAAAACGGTGATCGCGAACCAGACGCACGAAATGCGTAAATCCGTTCCAGTTATATTGGGGAACTTCGGTTTGATTTTCGCCGTAGACAATAACGTTGTCGAGACCTGGAAGACCGCTGATGAATTCGGCAGGCGTCGGCTTGGAAATCCAATCGATGCGCGCGTCAGGATAATGGCGGCGGAGCGCCTTGAACAATGGAACCGTATGTATAACGTCCCCGATCGCCGATAGCTTGATCAGCAATATCCGTTCGAATTTGCGATCAGATAGCGTCATTTTACTCTGCTGAACCTTTGGAATAACGCCCATTTATTGCACTTTGGCGCCACGTGGGTACGACAGCTGGCGTGGCTGTCTCCTTCAAACCTCGACCGCCAATTCATTTCCGCCCTTTCCCCGTGGCTGGCAAAGCGGACGCGTGCGAGATTCTTTCAGAAAAGCAATAATGTCAGTGACGGCTTCAACTTGTCCGTATTCACCTTCTGCCTTTCCGATACGATCCTCAAGTGATCCGCCACCAAGAAAGATCATGCGATAGGCCGCGCGAACAGCCCTTACGCTCGCAAGCGTATAGCGCCGCCGCTTCATGCCGACCACATTGATGCCAATCAGCCGGGCTTGCGCGCCAACGGCCAGACCGAAGGGGATAACATCGCCGCGAATGGTTGATCCGCCGGCCACCATCGCACCTGAACCGATGCGCGAAAACTGATGCACTGACACCAGCCCGGAAATGAAGACGTGATCGCCGATGACGCAATGACCAGCCAATGTCGCGCAATTGGCGAAGATCGCATTGCTGCCAACCAGACAATCATGGGCGACGTGGCTGTAGGCCATGAAGAAGCCGCCGCCGCCCACAACAGTGCGGCCGCCACCCTGTTCGGTTCCCCGGTTCATCGTGACGCTTTCGCGAATGACGCAATCTGCACCTATGTCGAGCGTCGTCGGCTCATTCTTGTAAGCGAAAGCCTGCGGTGGTCCGCCTAAGCACGCGAAGGGGTGAACCACTGTACGTGCGCCGATCTTCGTGCGGCCAGACACATTCACATGGCCCATGAGATGACAATTCTCGCCAATTTCAACGTCGCGCCCGATCGAACAAAAAGGCCCGATGATGGCCCCTTCGCCGATCCGTGCGCCGTCCTCTATCCGTGCGGTTGCGTCCACCTGCATCGCCATTCCCCAAGCTAACCTGCCGCGCCTGCACCTTCGCGTGAAATTCCAGCCGCTTCCCCGGGAAACTGCAATCTGAAAAAGTCCACGTATCGGCCACCTGCAGACAGAAGGTCTTTTTCGCTGCCTGATTCCACGATTTTCCCGCCTTCGACGACAAAGATGCAATCGGCATGACGAATTGTTGTCAGGCGATGTGCAATGACGATAGTCGTGCGGCCTTCACACAGGCGGGCCAGCGCTGTCTGGACATATTGTTCAGACTCGCTGTCGAGCGACGCTGTTGCTTCATCCAGGAGGACGATACGCGCATCTTTGAGAATCGCCCTGGCGATCGCGACACGCTGGCGCTGCCCGAGCGACAATTTCCAGCCGAATTCGCCCACTTCAGTGTCGTAGCCTTGCGGAAAGGCAGAGATAAAATCGTGTGCAAAGGCGGCCTTTGCGGCGGCTTCCATGTCCGCATTGTCAGCGTTCTGCCGACCGATCATTATATTGTAACGTATCGTTCCCTTAAAAAGAAAAACATCCTGCCCAACATAAGCAATCTGGGAACGCAGGGAATGACGGGACATGCTGCTGATATCATAGCCATCGACTTTAATGGCGCCTGATTGCGGGTCATAAAAACGCGAGAGCACATTCAGGATCGTCGACTTGCCTCCCCCCGATGGTCCGGCCAGTGCGGTGAGTGAGCCCGGTTCAGCTGTGAATGATATACCTTTCAACACAGGGGTATCTTCACGATAGGCGAAACAGACATTGTCGAATGTGACCCGCCCCTGCGGAAAGACGATTGCGGGCAGATGGGAATCATCAGGCTCGGTCGGGGGAGAATCCAGCAGGTCATAGATCGTTCTGACGGCTACGATCTGTGATCCCAATTCTATATTCAGCCGCGAAATTCGTTTTGCGGGATCGAATGCGAGCAGGAACGCGGCCATGAATGAAACGAAACGTCCAGGGTCATCGCCCAGTTCGACAACCCGATACCCGCAATAAAGGCAGACCAGAGCTACAGCGAAGCCTCCGAGCGATTCGACCAGCGGCGTCGAACGATTGGATATGCTGGCCAGCTTGTTTCCGAATTCGGCAATCGAATCGATCTCTGTGGACAGACGCGCGCGCACGCGATCTTCCCCGGTAAAGGATTTGATGACGCGAATGCCCTGAACAGTTTCCTGAAGTCCCTGCTGGATTGCTTCATTGCCAGACATGCGACGTCTGGCGATTTCCATAGAGCGTTTCATGAGTTCGCGCACACCCAGCGCCGCCAGAGGCATTACACACAAGCCTATCGCCGTGAGCGCCGGATCCTGCCAAATCATCACGCCGAACAATGATACGAGAGTGAGCAGATCGCGGCCGAGAGTCACAACAAGCAGGTTCAGGATGTTGCTTGCCGCTACAGCCCCCTGCCCGGCGCGTGTCACGATCTCGGAGGAATGCACGGCGGAGAAAAAGCTGATGCTTTCATGCAACAATTTGTCGATCAAATTTCGTTGCGTCTCTGCAATCACGCTGTTGCCGACTCGCGCCAGCAACATGGCATGTCCATAAACTGCAAAGCCCTTAACCGAAAACAGCGCCAGCATACCCACAGCAAGCGCGATAATCGCAGTATATTCCTTGCGGGCGTATATCGTGTTGACGACCGCACCCAGCAAATATGCAGCCGCGGCAGTGCAGGCTGATGCCAGGGCCATCAAAAGGACAATTGCAATATAAGTGCGCTGGTGCGTCAGACAATGCTGGCGGACGATCCGTTTGAGAAGCTCCAAATCCCCGCCTTCAGGCACGAATTTGTTTTTGAAACGGAATACGGACACTGGACCGACTGTCTCCTGTCACTGGCATGATCGCCCGGAACGAGCCGGGCCAGATTCTGGAACCCACAAGAATGAGACTATATGAACCAAATCCGGCAAGAGGTCCAACCGCGCAGATCTCGCGGCGCCCTGCCCGGTCCTTCACTATCTGCCTGTGGTGAAATATTCTACAGCTTCGCCTGATCCCAAGCGGCAAGCGTGGGGCGCGCGCCCGCATAACCAAGGGAGACAAAATGGAACCGGATCTTCCCCTTTTTTTTGAGCGGCCTTCACCCCTGACGATCCGGGATATTTTGGCTCTGACGGGCCTGGATGCAGAGGTCTCGGGGGATCCCGACCGGGTAATATCAGATATAGCACCCATCGATCGCGCTGGGCCCGGCGACATCGCTTTCATCGACAATCCCGGCTTTGCCGGCTTGGTTGCCACAACACGCGCCGGAGCAATTTTCGCGCCCGAGCGGTTCGCTAAACTGGCTCCGGCGCATGTGAGCGTTTTGCAAACCCGGGAGCCGTATAAGTGTTTTGTGACTGTGGCGCGGGCTTTTTATCATGACGCGCTGATCCCGGCCGGGCTCTATGACGATGAACCTCCCCTTGTCAGGGGAATTATTCACCCCTCGGCACAGATTGGGGAAGGCGTCATTATTGATCCAGGCGCTGTTGTTGGACCAAGGGCCCGGATCGGGAAACACACGCTCATAGGAGCCAATGCCGTCATCGCCGCAGGCGTCGAAATCGGCGAAGATTGCGTTGTAGGCCCTTGCACGACGATTTCGCACACCATCATTGGCAATCACGTGATCATTCACCCGGGGTGTCATATCGGCCAGGACGGCTTTGGCTATATCGGCAGCGCGCGCGGACATATCAAAGTGCCGCAAGTCGGGCGCGTTGTTGTCCATGATCATGTTGAAATTGGCGCTGGTACGACGATTGATCGCGGCGGCATGCGCGATACAATCATTGGGGAAGGCACGAAGATCGATAACCTCGTGCAAATCGGGCACAACACGGTGATAGGCCGTCACTGCATCATCGTTGCCCAATCCGGCCTGAGTGGCAGTGTAACCCTGGAAGATTTCGTCGTGCTGGGCGCCAAGGTGGGGATCAAACCGCATGTCACCATCGGCAAGGGCGCGCAGCTTTCCGCACGCGCCTCGGTCATGCGGGATGTGCCTGCAGGCGAGCGATGGGGCGGTGCTTATATCGCCAAGCCGCTCAAGCAGTTTTTTCGCGAAACACTCGCACTGGAACGCCTGGCCGCGCGCCGGGGTCCTGAAGGTTCACAAACAGGTGGCGAGTAAGCGAAGGTTCGCGGGCGGATAGACCATCATGGGAGCTGCAACAGGACCGGCAAGATTTCGTGCAACTGGAAAAATCTGATTACCGCTTGATAGGGGATCGCAATCAGAAAGATCGACGCATCGAAGAAAGTCCGCCTGACAAGCCGGGCATCGTATTGATCGTCAATACTGCCCTTCCAGATCAACAGATTAGGCAACATGCGCGGGACTGTTTTGAGGTAATTCGCATAGGCGACCCCATGTTGATCAAGTAGAGCCCGCTCTTCCCGCTTTACGACAACGTGAAACACAGCAGCCACCGCCAGCGCTACAAATAATCCGAGCACAAGGGAGCCCGTTTGCATCCCGATGCCTGCAGAGCCCAGGATTGAAAAGAAATACAGAGGGTTCCGGCAAACAGAATAAGGCCCCGAGATCACCAGCTGGCTGATCTTCTTGCCGCCTATATAGAGGGAGCACCAGGTTCGTCCGAGAATACAGACAATGATCAAAACACAGCCCACGCTGATAGTTATCGCGGGCGAACCAACAAAAACAGGACGCGCCGCCGAAACGGCAAACAGCGCAAAGAGCCCAACAAACAAAAGCAGGAGAAATGCCTTGCGGATGATTTGTACGTCTTCAAGCTTCATGCTGGTCCCGCGCGTTATTCCTGCGGTGAGTTAGTGCCCGAACCCTTTCGCAAATCAGGGAAACAAGAGTTTCTGATCCAAAACCATTGCGGACATAGGCGCGCGCCCGGTCAGCCAGCAAGGCCATTTCTGCCGGACGCTGGCAACCGGCCAGGAGCATACGTACAAAATCCTGTGGCGCTTCGGCACGCAGATAATGTTGATCCGGCTCCAGCCCAAGACCTTCCACCGCTTTGGCCGTGGCTATGACCACGAGTCCTGCAGCCATGGCCTCAAGCGCTTTGAGACGCGTGCCGCCACCAGAGCGAATTGGCAAAAGTGTGTATCCATGACGCCGGGCTGGCCCGATGAGGTCGGCTGGATTGCCAACTATCGAAATACCGGCTTCTGCTTCCAGACCTTCGATCGCGCGGGCAGGCGAGCGCCCCATGATTGACAGGCTGGCTCCGGGTTGACCGGCCAGGACAAGCGGCCAGATTTTTGAAGCCAGTTCCAGAACGGCAGAAACATTGGGCGCATATCCCAAATGTCCGATGAAAAGAACTTCCGGGTTCTGATATCGCGCCTCATCAATGGGAAGTTCGTACATCCGCTCATCGGGAACCGGATTCACCACAATCTGCCCTGAGCTGCCGCCGATCTGCCGCAGGCGATCCTGATCGTGCTGCGAAACCACCCAGGTTTCATCTACAGAAAGGCTGACCGTTCGATCCGTTTCCCTCAATTGCCGCCATTGCCGCTCGCCCAAAAGTATATCTTTAATTCGTCTTCGCCATGGCAATTGGCGTCTAATTGCCAGAAACAGGTCCGATTCGATATTATGCATATCGAGTATCACAGGTAGCCCAGATTTTTTAAACACCGGCAAGGCTTCTTTGACATAGACACCTTCGAGTATAGCGATATCAGGGCGAAACCGCGTGATCGCGGCCTCAAGATAATCAAGGTCACTCTGACCTATGGCGATGGACGTGCGAACATCCTTGTTTCGTTGATGCCATGGATTTTTGTCCAGAAATCCTGGCAATTGCTCAACTGTGACGCCCTCCGGGGCGGAATCCTGATTGGCTTTGCCAAGGCAAAGTGTCAGCACAGGACCGAGGCCCCCAACACAGCGGGCAAGAAATGCATTGCGAATATCTCCACCACTGATGGGCGGCCAGGGACAATCGACTGATACTTGAAGCGTGCGCACCACTGTGCTTAGTCTTTCCTTCCTAGGCATTAAACAAAGGCCTCAGCAACCTTATGACTACAAGCGGTCCGGCCTTGCCCTGTTTTGTTCTCACCGCACCTAAAGGCGGACAAGCCAGACGGCTTAGCGTTGAAACCCAGCTCAACAAAGCTGGCATTCCATTCACGCTTATAACGGGTTACGCGCCGGAAGACGAAATCGTCGCCGAACGTTATAGTCCCTGGCGTAATCTTTTCTACATGAAAAGATCACTGACCCCAGGCGAGGTCGCTGTTTATCTTGGCCATCAGAAAATGTGGCAGGCAATTGTCGACAGCGGTGCCCCGGCAGGGCTCGTGTTCGAAGATGATTTTATTTTCAAGGACCCCGGCACCATCGCTCAAGTGATCGCGCAGGCAAGTCTCGGGCTCGATCGCTGGGACCTGATCAAATTATATGACATCCGGCCACGCCGGGCCCTGGCGATCTACCGTGAACACGGGGTTGATTTTGCGCTCTACCGGCGCCCGAACTCCTCGCTCATTGCCTATATACTCACGGCTGCTTGTTGCAAAAAGCTGCTTGAACGCCATTTTATCTTCAGGCCCGTTGATGAGGAGTTGCGTTACTGGTTCGAGACCCGGCTCAAGATCGTCACCGTCGTGCCCAATCCTGTCGACGACGCCAGCGAAGCGCTGGAGGGATCGCTGCTGGAGAGCGACAGGTTCAAGCTGCGCTCGCGCCGCAATATATTTCGCTCTATCTACGGGAATTTCATCACGGCCTATATTAACACGTGCTGCGAAATCTGGTCACGCTGGATTGCCTGGACTCACAAATGAGCATCTCTTGCGAACGCATCTTCCCGCCTTGGCCGCAGGCTGTTAAACATGAGGCATGATCGAAGAAAAGCCTCTGCGAATCGCAATCACTCATGACGACGGCCATAAACGCTGCCCATGGCCCGGCATCGATCCGCTTTATGTCGCCTATCACGATACCGAATGGGGCGTGCCGGAATGGGATAGCCGGGCGCTATTTGAAAAGCTGATCCTCGATGGATTTCAGGCTGGTCTGTCGTGGATTACGATCCTGCGCAAGCGGGATTCTTTCCGCAAGGCGTTCGACAATTTCGAACCTGCCAAAATCGTACGCTACAAACCTGCCAAGGTCGAAAAGCTGATGCTCGACGCAGGCATCGTGCGCAACCGTTCCAAGATTGAAAGCACAGTCAAATCTGCTAGTGTCTGGCTGGATATCGAGGCGAAGCAGGGGTTTTCAAACTATCTCTGGAATTTCGTCGATGGCCGCCCGCTGCAGGGGCAACTGCGGCATCTCGGCGAGATGCGCGCGGAAACCGAATTATCGAAAAAGATTTCAAAGGACCTGAAAGCGCGCGGCTTCAACTTCTGCGGGCCGACCATCATCTATGCCTTCATGCAGGCCGTGGGCATGGTCAATGATCACCTTGTCGATTGCCACCGCCATGCAGCCTGTGCAGCTTTGGCCGAACGTCCCCAGGCGAAAAAATAATGGCGGCCCGGGACAAAGCTCCGCGCGCCTTTCAGCGCATGCTTTCGGGCCGCAGGTTGGATCTGCTCGATCCTTCGCCGCTCGATGTCGAGATTGAGGATATTGCCCATGGCCTTGCACGCGTCGCGCGCTGGAACGGACAGACGCAGGGCCCGCATATTTTTTCCGTGGCGCAGCACTCCGTTCTTGTCGAACATATTGCGAGCGCAATTGATCCGGGCATTCCCGCGCGCTGGCGGATGATGGTGCTGCTGCATGACGCGCCCGAATATGTGATCGGCGATATGATCTCCCCGTTCAAGGCAATCATTGGCGACAATTACAAGGCCGTGGAGGAGCGGCTGCAGGGGGCTATACACTTGCGTTTTTCACTCCCGGCAGTGACGCCGGCCGCGCTCAAAAAACTCTGCAAGGATGCCGACAAGGCCTCGGCGTTTATCGAGGCGACGCGCATTGCCGGCTTTAATGTCGCCGAAGCCGAACAGTTTTTCGGGCGGCCGAAAATCGCCATGCGGAATATTGAATCCTTCATGCAACCGATGGAATCCGGTCATGCGGAAACGCTATTCCTGAAACGTTTCGGCGAAATCGAAGCCGCCATGAATGAATCGCCCAATTAACCACCCGGATTTGCCATGCCGCGCATCCATGTCTGCCCCTTGTCGAAGATAGAAGAGACGGCCGCCGCGACAGGCGCGCGCCACATGGTGACTCTGATCAATCCGGATTATCCCGTCAGCCGCCCCGTTCAGATTGCGCCTGACCGGCATCTTTATCTGGGAATGGCTGATATTACCGAACCCAGCGATGGGCAGGTGCTCCCCGCTGAAACCCACGTACGCGAATTGCTAAAATTCGCGCGCAAATGGGATCGCGCGCAGCCGCTGCTGATCCATTGTTTTCTCGGCATCAGCCGGTCCACAGCCGCGGCATTTATCAGCGCCTGTGCGCTGCGGCCCGGCTGGCCGGAAACGGAAATTGCCACGCTCATTCGCGAGCGCTCGCCCACCGCGATGCCCAACGCGAAACTGATCGAGATCGGGGACAAGATTCTGGGCCGCAACGGGCGCATGAGCGCCGCAGCCGCTACCATCGCACAAGGGGAAATATGCGTGGAGGGAAAGCCTTTCCATATCGAAATCGATTGAATTACGCTAAACAAACGGCATGAACGGCAAACCTGTCACTCCATTGCCCGTCGAAATCAACCTGACCGCGGCTATCATCGCCGTGCCGGGCAGGCTGGCGGTGGCTGCGGGCAGGCCGCACGGGCCGATGATTATCGTCACCCGCGAAGGCCACGATATCGGCCTCCCCTCCGGAGCTTTCGATCCGCTGTCCCATCGCACGTTTGAAATGGGCCTGCGCGCCTGGGTGAGCGAACAGACTGGCGTCACACTCGGCTACGTTGAACAGCTCTATACATTCGGCGACCGTGGCCGCCACGCGCAGATCGGCGACAGTGACCCGCATGTCGTGTCCGTAGGCTATCTGGCTCTCACGCGTATGCGGCTGGAACCTACACTGCCCGCAGGCGTCGAATTTGCGCCCGTATATTCGTGCTTCCCGTGGGAGGACTGGCGGGGCGGGCGGCCGCCGCTTCTCGACCAGGCGATCCTCCCGGCGCTGCGGACGTGGTGCGCGCGCGAGCCCACGCGCATGAATGCGCGCGGCCTCACCCGCATGGACCGGCTGCGCATGTTGTTTGGCGAGGATGGCGGCAGTTTCGATGACGAAAACGTACTGGACCGTTTCGAAATGCTCTACGAAGCAGGTCTCGTGGAAGAAGCCCGGCGCGATGGCCGCGCCAGCCCACTGCTGGAAAACCTGCCCGCGCTCGGCCTCACCATGCGGCTCGATCACCGGCGCATTCTGGCCACCGCGCTCGGCCGCTTGCGTTCAAAAATGAAATATCGCCCTGTCATTTTTGAGCTGATGCCTGAGGCCTTTACGCTCACCGCCCTGCAGAATGCGGCGGAAGCCATCACCGGGCGGCATCTGCACAAGCAAAATTTCCGCCGGTTTGTTGAAAACGCCGCCGTGGTGGAGCCGACGGGGGAAATGGCCCATGCAACTGGTGGCCGTCCCGCGGCGCTTTTCCGGTTCAGGCGCGAGGTCGTTCAGGAGCGCCCGGCGCAAGGGTTGCGCGTGGGGGCGCGGGGGTGACATCTTCTATAAAGCCCATTGGCGACATTTTAAAAAATTGTCATAAAGTGATGCGAGCTTCCGTTCATATTTTGGAGGTTAATCATGCGTGTATTCAAACAGTCAAACGATCTTAAGGCACTTGCAGTCGCTGGATCTTATGTCGTTGTTATCGGTTGGGACATGCCGGCAGAAACCATTCGCAAACATAAAGTTCTCGGTTTTGCCTTGCAACGAAAACGACACAGTGATGGCGAAGTCTTCTGGTTGTCGGGACAAAAAAAATTCGAAAAAACAAATCCCGATCCGGAGCCCGGCGTTCCAACGAGTAGTTACAAGCATCCCATTCAGTCTTTCCAATGGGCCGATTACAGCGTTTCGCCGGAGGAAAAATACACGTATCGCCTGGTCGCCCGACAAGGCGAACCGGACGCTCTTGAAGACGGAGAAAGTATTTCTTTGACTGTCACTTGCGAAAGCATCGACAATGGCAAACACGCTGTTCATTTCAACCGCGGCGCGATAGCCTCCCAGGAATATGCGCGCCGGTTCCAGAACCGCAAGCCGTCCGAAGTTGGTTTAGCTGTGACCTGCCCCTGAACTTTCATCCAGTAGCATTTAGAGTCCCGGCGGATTTTACGCCTTGTGGCGCGGGTGTAGCAACAGGCGATCGGCGGAGCTGGTCGGGGTTGCGCAGCCGATCGCCTGTTGCGGTGAGAGTGGCGGCGTAGGC
>CANJJI010000036.1 GCA_947474545.1 Beijerinckiaceae bacterium
ACCCAGAAAGCGATGCGCTGGATCGACGACAAACACATCGAAAAATGAATCCGGCAATTCGTCTTCGCTGACATCATGGATGAAATCGAGTGTCTGTCCCGCAGTCCAGAATGGCGGCGCCGTGACCATGGTCGTCTGCATCAGGCGGCCGGCTGAATTCTCCGGATAGTCCAGCGAGCGCCGCAAGGTGATGCGCTCACCGGCAGGCAGTGCGTCCAGAACCTGCCGCTGTTCGGCTTCCGGCAAATCCTCAAGAATCGTAATGGCGTCATCGCTCTCAAGCTCGTGAACGCCCTCGACAATGGTTTCAGTCGGCAATTCCTCGAGAATTTCTTCGCGGACGACGTCTTCAACTTCGGTCAGCGCCGCAAAATCAAACTCACCGCCCATGAGCTCAATGAGTTTTGGCCGCAGGTCATGTTCCAGCGCCTCGATCAGGTCACCAAGATCGGATTCGTGGAGCTCACCGGCCAGTTCGAGAACGCGGGCCTTGTCACCTGATTCCACAGCCACAGCGACCAGTGCGACAAAGTCCGGGCGCACATCGTCATGCGCATCGCGCAGAGCAAGGGCGTCGCTGTCCGCCAAAGCGGCTTTTTCGGTCTCGGCCATGGAGTGTGTCCAATGGGAGCGATGGGAGAGATGCGCGAGGAGGAATCACAGGGGTTCAACGCCGCACTTTGGCAAAGACCGGCTTTTGGCGAATATGGCAACTAAAAAAACCGGCAGCCGGATAAGCGCGTACGACTCGAGCTGGCCGCTTTATCACAATCGTTTCAGATGATTTGGTGCGGCCAAGAGGACTCGAACCTCCACCCCTGTTACAGGACTAGCACCTCAAGCTAGCGCGTCTACCAGTTCCGCCATGGCCGCAAGGTCGTAAGCGGGGAACTCCCCCGCAGGCGCAGTCACAAAAGCGACGCACCAACCGGCGCAGGCTCTAACAAATCGGAAGGGGGGTTGCAACCCGTGTAGGGGCACTCATTTCATATCTGGCGAAAAACCTTCGCGCTTCTGATAGAAAAGCACGATGAACACCGAAAATGATGCTCTGCTGGCTAGCACGCCTGCCTGTTCCCTGGCTCCCGAGCGCGGCAGCCTCTCGCACCTGATGCGCGCCCGCCCAGGCGCGCCACCGGTGGAATGGCTGTTTGCGCCTGGGTTCACGCCCTATGCCGAGGCGCTGGCATTCATGGAATCGCGGGTGGAGGCCATTTCGGCAGGGCGCGCGGGCGAGCTCGTCTGGCTCGTCGAGCATCCCCCCCTCTACACAGCTGGCACGTCAGCGAAGGAGACAGATCTGCGCGATCCCCGTTTCCCGGTCCATAAAACCGGGCGCGGCGGGCAATTCACCTATCACGGCCCGGGCCAACGGGTAGCCTATGTCATGCTGGATCTGAACCAGCGCCGGCAGGATATCCGCGCCTTCGTCTGCGCGCTGGAAGACTGGCTGATTCTCACGCTGGCCGCCTTCAACATTCGCGGCGAAAGGCGCGCTGATCGTGTCGGCGTCTGGGTGCAGCGACCGGAGAAGCCGCGCGGCCCCGATCGCTCGATGGCGGAAGACAAGATCGCGGCGTTAGGCATCCGACTGCGCAAATGGATCACGTTTCATGGCATATCGCTGAACGTCGAGCCCGATCTCAGCCATTTCACCGGCATCGTGCCCTGCGGCATTGCCGATGCTCACTATGGCGTGACAAGCCTCGTCGATCTCGGCATCCCCGTGACCATGGCGGAGGTGGACAGCGTTCTACGGCGAGAATTCGAAGCCGTCTTCGGCCCTGGAGACTCTCACCGCAACGGCGCATAGGCGCTGAAGCTGGGCGGCAGCACAGGCCATGCGCCTGTGATGATATCGGGCAATCGCGCCTGCAATTTATAGACCTGCGGCTTTGCAACTTTCGCGACCTGCACGGGCGCGCCATTCAGGCGGGCAGGCCGAATGGGCGGAACGGGAATCTCTTCATCCGCCTCAGGCGAAATCGAGCCAACAGGTGTTGGATCAGTGAGAACAGGCGTCAGATTGGCGGGCCGAACCGGCGGCAAAGGCGCAGGTCTCTCATCCGCACGGGCCACCTGAACAGGCGGGCTCGCGGGCGTCTGCGGACGCGCTGCCGATGGCATGGAAGCAGCTGGCTCAGCCTTGCCAGTCAGCGCGGCAGACAGCCGCCCTGCCAGCCGCGAAAAAGCCCCCGGTTCCTCCGGCGTAACAGGCGCAGCGCTCGCCACCTGCGTGCCGCCCTGTTTTCTCCGCGCGAACATGACGGGCGTTTCGTTGCAATTGCGCACGCCCAGATTGATCAGCTCAGCGCCAGACAGGGATTTATAAGCGCGCGTCAGATAGCCAAGCCGCCGCCGAACAGATTCCGGATAGGTCGAAAACAACTGGTCGGAAACGCGGATATCCACTTCCTTCGTGTCGCGGTTATAGGCCTGGTGAAAGCGCAACACGCTATCGGGATAGACGCAGACATTGGGCAGGCTCAGCGCCATCGTACAGGCAGAGCGGCATTCGTGCAGGCGCACCTCGCGCCCTTCCTGCCGGTAGGCTTCCGTCTGACGTTGATAATCGGTGACCAGACCTCCGACGTCTTTCACGACGACAACTGGAGCCGGACCCGGCGGTGGCATGAGATATGGCAAGCGAAAACCCTGACGCAAGGAACACGGACAACTGTCCTCAGTTCAGCACGTCATGGTTATCGGTCTCTTAACGGCAGATTCTCGACCGGTTTGAGGCAGGAATGGGACGCGAACGAACTGCGGCGCACATCCTCGGCTTCACCAAAGCTTTACAGCTATTTTCTCCCGCTCATGCTAGCCCAGATGAATGTGTCTCAAGATCCGAATCCCCCGCCGCGTCCCATGATCCCCGCCGAACCAACAGACATGCGCCGCATGCAGGTGCACAGCGCGTTCAATCAGCTCGCCATCAACATGTCGGCCGTGTTCTCTGCCGCGTTTTTGTTGAAACTCGGTTTGAAGCCAGCGCAGGTTTTTCTCACCTATGCCGCAGTCTTCGCGCTGCGCGTCGCCATGCGCCCGCTGATCATGCCGCTCTTACCAATGGTGGGCATGCGCAACATGCTTATTGCCGGAACCGTGTTGATCGCCATTCAATATGGTTGCATCGCTTTTGTCAGCGGTTATGACTGGACGCTGCTGGTCTATGTGCTGTTCACGGCCTTCAGCAATATGCTTTACTGGACGTTGTATCATCCGGTTTTCGCCGCAGCTGGAGAAACGCATAACCGCGGCAAACAACTGGGCGCACGCCAGTCGATTTCAGCACTCACAGGCATTCTTGGCCCGGCAATCTCAGGTTATCTTCTGTATTATATCGGGCCATGGGCCGCCTTTGGTGCAGCCAATTTGATTGCCCTTGCCGCGATCTGGCCCCTGCTCTCGATTGCAGACTATCCGGTTGCGAAAACCGCGCCGCCAAACGCATGGCGGGCTGGCATCATGTGTACGGCGCTGTTTTTCTCCGATGGCTTCCTGTGGCTCGGCGCAGGCATGGCCTGGTCCATGCTGCTGTTCGAACGCATCGGCGGCCGCTTTGATGCCTATGGACTGGTTCTCGCGCTGGCCGCCATTGCAGGCGCGCTGGCAAGTCTGACCATCGGCAAATCCATCGATCTCGGTCATGGCCGCAAGGCGGTTGCCTTGTCGGCAACCCTTGCCGCCATCGTCTATGCCATGCGCGCCATGGTCGGCGGCAACACGCTTGCGCTTCTCACTGTTGTCGTAGCTTCAACAGTGCTCATCCATTTCTACACACCGACATTCATGACCGCCTATTACAACGAAGCCAAGAAAGCCCCCTGCACATTCCGCCTGCAATGCCTGGCCGAAACCGGCTGGGACGCCGGCGCTGTGCTGGGGTGCCTCAGCGGCGCAGCCCTGCTGGGCCAGAACTTTTCACTGCAAACCATCATCTGGCTCGCGATGATTCCTGTTGTGGCAGAGGCAGTTTTGCTGCGCAGGATTTATGGGCGCATCTGACAGCAAGCGATCCGTCAAGAAATTGCGGCGCCCGTTTCGTGTTGAAAAAAACAGCTTCTGGGATGGCCGCTAAAAAAAAAATCAATGACTCCGCAACCCACGTCATCGCCCAAAGTTCGACGCTTCGATTTCCATCCATCTGTGTTCCAAGCCGTTTCTTGACTGCAATGGAATTCGAACAATTCCAGACTGGATCGGTTCCAATTTAGAACATCTAAAATCTTCTTTACTTTCATTGACTTGCTAAAAAAAACACTGCGAATTCGGGTCCATCATAACTTCGGACTACGAACATGAAAATCGCAGACAGGGCTCGTCGAATAATGCTTACAGGCGCAGCCTTTCTTGCTGCTGCATTGTTATCGCCCGGCAACCTGTACGCACAACAGTCAACGCATCCCTGGGGTCAGCTCGAAACAAAATATTTGTTCGGCTTCACGACAGGCGCTGACATTGGCGCTGAAGGTGAAAAGGAAATTTCAGCAGAAACCTCCGCCTCCCTGGGCAAACGTGGTGGCCGCTATGCAGCGCTCTCACACAGGCTCGAATTTGAAACGACCATCAGTCAATTTGTGCAGATAGAACTTGGATTGATTGGCTCAACGCACAATGCCCGCAATGCTCCGGGCCTGGACAACATCAACAATTCCAATCTGCAGGGCGTCTTTGGTGAAATCCGTTATCTGCTCATCGAGAAAACGCCGAACTCTCCGTTCGGACTGACGCTGTCCTTTGAGCCCAACTTCGCCCGGATCGATGATTCCACCGGACAACGCGTGGTCAAATACGAATTCGAAACCAAGATACAGGCTGACTATGAAATCATCTCGAACCGCCTTTATGGCGCGGTAAACCTGATTTACGAGCCAGAACTTGTGCGCGATCTTCATACGACCAAATGGGAGCGCGAAGCGACCTATGGCCTCTCGGGCGCGCTCGCCTGGCGTGTCACGTCAAATGTCGTCGTTGGCGCTGAAGCAGGATATTACCGCAGATATGAAGATGGCCTGCTGTTCAAGAGATATGCTGGCAGCGCTGTCTATCTCGGCCCGACTTTGTATGTGCAGCTGACACGTAAAGCCTTCCTGCAAGCTGCTTTCTCCACACAGATCGCGGGACATTCCATCGACACGCCCGGTCAGAATATGGACCTCGATCACTTCTCACGTCATCGCGCCAAACTGAAACTCGGCGTCGAATTCTAGATCACAATCAATCCAGGGGAGAAACACATGAAGCTTGGCGTACTCATCGTCTTTGGACTACTTTCTGCAATCCCGGCGGCTCATGCGCAGGAGGTATCGCTGCAGCTCAGCATCAGTAATCACCGATTCCAACCAGCGGAAATCAGGGCGCCTGCGGGCCGTCCAATCAACCTCAAGGTCATCAACGCAGACGCGACGCCCGAAGAATTCGAAAGCAAGGATCTGCGCGTGGAGCGGGTTATTCCCGGCAAGGGCCAGACAATATTCAAGCTGCGTCCGCTGCAACCGGGCCGCTACAGGTTCTTTGGTGATTTCAACGAAGCCACCGCCAACCGCTTTCTGGTCGTGGAATAAATCATGATTGCTGCCCTGATTATTGTCTTTCGTGAAGTTCTTGAAGCGGGACTTATCGTTGGAATTGTCATGGCCGTGACGCGCGGCGTTCCGGGCAGCACACTGTGGATCAACGGCGGCATCATTGCGGGCGTCGCAGGCGCATGCGGCGTCGCGCTGTTCGTTTCGGCTATCGCCAACGCATTTAATGGTGTTGGACAGGATGTTCTCAACGGCGTGGTGCTGGCCATCGCTGCGAGCATGCTGATCTGGCATAATATCTGGATGGCGCAACATGGCCGGGAAATGACCGCGGACCTCCAGCAAGCAGGAAAAGCCGTCGTTGAAGGACAAACCGGCCTGTTGAGTCTGGCCATCGTTGTCGCTGTTGCAGTGCTGCGCGAAGGATCAGAAATTGTTCTGTTCCTTTTTGGTGTCGCAGCCGGCGGCGGAGAAACCTGGCCGCACATGCTTGCAGGCAGCCTTGCAGGACTTTTGGCGGGTGCTCTTGTGGGGACAGCCGCCTATGCGGGGCTTACAATTTTGCCGCCAAAATTGCTGTTCCGCGCCACAACGATCCTGATTGCATTGTTGGCGGCCGGCATGGCCGCTCAGTCCATCGGTTTCCTTGAGCAGGCCGATATTCTGCCGCAAAGTTCGCCGCTCTGGAACTCATCCTCCGTCTTGTCACAACAAAGCCTGACGGGCCGGATCATGCACACGCTCATTGGCTATATTGACCAGCCCAGCCTGCTGCAATTGATCACATACGGTGCGGTGATACTGGTGAACTTTGGCCCTTTCCTGCAAACGGCCCGCCACCAGGGACATTTGCGGAGGTGAGCAAAAAGAGAGTTGGGTGGATTTGGAAAGGTGTCATCGAAATATCCGGAATTTATAGTCTTAAAGCAGGAGGGATGTTTGCCCTTCCGTTTGCCTTTTTGCACGCCCCGACATGGCGAAGGTCAACAAGTAAAGTTTTCCTTTTGCCCGGCGCGCGCAGTTTGCTTGTGATGATAATCCCAATTGACAAATATTTTCCCATTATGTATGTTCATGTTTCGTTCTTTACTCACAAAGCCCCGCCATGGACATTCCCGCAGCCATCGATCTCAACAAAACGCTCCTCGCCCGCATCATCGCGGGGCTCTTCATCCTTCTGGGTAGGGGCGCTGGGCCTGCGCGGATTTCCCTAGAACTGCATCGCAGAATTGTCCGCGTGTTGCGTCCCGCTGAATCGGCTGTGCGGCGGTTGATCGTGGTTCTGGTGACCATCACGGGCGTTAAAGCGCCGCCGCCGCGCGCGCAGTCGCGTTCCTCCGTGCCATCAGGTCTTGGCCGCACAGGAAAGGGCAAAAAACGCCAGTCTTTTGCGCTCTTCGATCCCCGGCAACGGTTTTGGCGTCAGCGCCCGGCGAAAAAAACTCCTGCCGCGCTGCCGCGCATTCTTTCGCTCGACGACGAGGGTCTCCACAGGCTCAAGGAGGGTTTGAACGCACCCTATATGCCGGACAAAAAGCCTGCGGATATAAGTCCCATCAATCTTCTGCGCCGGCTTGAGGCCGTGATCGGCTCGCTCGAGAACCTGCCGCATCAGGCCAAGCGACTGGCCCGCGCGCTGGCCAGACGCCAGAAATTTCCCCATCTGAAACTCAGAATGCCCGTCCGGCCAGGCCGCGCGCCCGGCTTCCGAGTCAAACCGCGTCTCGAGATCGATCACGTACTGCGCGAATGCGACTGGCTCGCCCGCAATGCTCTGCCGCCTGATACGTCCTGAAAAATTATCAGTACCCATGGCCCCCCAATCCTCGCGTGCGACCCACGGCGAAGCTATTGGCGCAGGGAGCGCGGAGTTCCAGCTCGGCCCCAGAGTTAAAGTGAGCCGGAGGCCGACGTTCAAGCCATTGCGCCCTGCCGGAGCCTGTGTGCTATTGTGTTTCCCTGACTGCGGCTTTACGCGAAGGCGGCGCATCATTTTCCATACAGGACCCTCTTGATGAAAACCCTGATAAACCTGCTTTTCGCTCTCATTCTGGCCACGCCCGCCGCCGCGCAGGACAAGATGAGCGTGATCCTCGACTGGTTCGTAAACCCTGATCACGGCCCCATTATCATCGCCCGCGAGCGCGGATTCTTCAAAGAAGCCGGTCTGGATGTGGACATCGTGGCCCCGGCCAATCCTGCCGACCCGCCGAAAATGGTGGCCGCAGGCAAGGCTGATCTCGCCATTTCCTATCAGCCGCAGCTGCATCTCAATGTGCATGAAGGCATGAAACTTGTGCGTGCGGGAACGCTGGTCGCGACACCCCTCACCTGCCTTGTCACCCTTGCGGATGGCCCCATCAAATCCATCAAGGATCTGGCTGGCCAGAAGGTCGGCTTTGCTGTGCCCGGCGTGCAGGAAGTGCTGCTGGAAGCGATGCTCCGGCATCACGGCCTCACCACCGCGAAGGTGGAAAAAATCAATATCGGCTTTTCCATTTCCCCTGCCCTGATGAGCAAACAGGTGGCCGGCGTCATCGGCGCATTCCGCAATTTCGAACTCAACCAGCTCGCGATTGAAGGCTCAAAAGGCCGTTGCTTTTTTCCGGAAGCAGAAGGTGTTCCGGCCTATGACGAGCTGATCTATGTCGCCAATCCCGACACAATGAACAAGAGCCGCATACGGCGCTTTCTTGGCGCGACCGAAAAAGGAGCTCAGTTCATACTCAACAATCCCCAGGAAAGCTGGAACATCTTCTCGGCAACCTCGAAGGAATTGCAGAACGAGCTGAACAAACGCGCGTGGCTGGATACTTATCCGCGTTTCGATACGCGCCCCACGGCCATGGATTACGGCCGCTACGACGCCTTCGAGGATTTTTTGTTCAAGATGGGCGCAGTGCCCAGCAAGACCCCGGTGTCGAAACTAGTGGTCGATGTGACGGCGCCGTGATTGCGTTGTCGCAACCACCGGGGATGCATGTGCGGAGCCCCGGGTGATCGAGCCGCCGGGGATCGTTCTGGAAGGGGAAGCGCGGATTGGCGGGCTTCCCCTGTTCGCGACGCTGCGGCTTGAATTGCGTGCAGGCCAATGGACCAGCCTTCTGGGCGCATCCGGCGTTGGCAAGACAACGCTGCTGCGCCAGATCGCCGGTCTTGAAACCGGCGCGACTTTCCTGGGTACGATCACCACAAGCGATAATGCCAGCCTAGCAGGCCGCATTGCCTATATGGGCCAAAGCGATTTGCTGGCTCCATGGCTTGATGTGACAGGCAATGTTACGCTGGGCGCGCGCCTGCGGGGCGCAGAGCCGGACCATGAAAAAGCCCGAGATCTCATTGAGCGCGTTGGCCTTGGAAATCACGCCCGTCAGCGGCCACACACGCTTTCCGGCGGCCAGCGCCAGCGTGCGTCCCTCGCCCGTACATTGATGGAAGATCGCCCGGTCGTATTGCTTGACGAACCCTTTTCCGGTCTCGACGCCCGCACGCGCGCCGATATTCAGGAGATGGCCGGGGACTTATTGAGCGGACGCACTGTGCTGCTGGTGACGCATGAACCCGGCGAAGCCGCGCGGCTCAGTCACCATGCGTTTCTGATGACGTCTCAGGGCCTGTCGCCTCTTGAGCTGCCGCATTCCCCGCCTGTACGCCCGGTGGACGAACCCGCCACCATCGCCGCACAAGCCCAGATGTATCGCCGTTTGCGGAGCGCGCCATGAAAAGCGCCAGTCTTTCGCTCGCACGCGGCGTGCTGATTTTCGCTTTTGCGATTGTACTTTGGCAGGCCATCGTCTGGCTGACCGGCGTGCCGCATTTCATTCTGCCCGGCCCGCAACGTGTCTTTGAACGGCTTTGGGATGCCCGCGAGATGATCGCGGAAAACGCGGTGATCACTTTCGCGGAAATCATCGGCGGTATGGTCCTGGGCGCAGCGCTGGGAGTCTCTACAGCAATTCAGCTCGTGATGTCGCCGTTTTCGCGCATCTTCATGCGACCGGTCATCGTTTTTGCCCAGGCTGTGCCCGTATTCGCTCTCGCGCCCATCATCACGCTGTGGCTCGGCTATGGCATGGCGTCGAAAATACTGATTGTGATTCTCGTGATCTATTTCCCCATCGCGTCATCGTTTTTCGACGGCATGATGCGCACGCCGCAGGGCTATCTCGATCTGGCCCGCGTGATGGACAGCAAGCCGCTGAACACAATCTTCCATCTGCGACTGCCCCATGCCATGCCCGGCTTTGCCTCCGGCCTCAGGCTGGCGGCTGTCTATGCACCTTTCGGCGCGGTCATCGGCGAATGGGTCGGTGCATCCAGAGGTCTCGGCCATCTGATGTTGCTGGCCAATGGCCGCGCCCAAACCGATCTCATGTTTGCGAGCCTGTTCATCCTCGCCGCATTCACAGTGCTGCTGTACAATCTTGTGGACCGCCTCGGCGTTGTGATTACCCGGCGCTATGGCGAGCCGGTGGGGTGAAACTAATTTTTACCCCCTGAATGGCAAAGCCAGCCCCGAAATTTCCTGCACCAGCTTGCGCGCGACAGCCTCGCCAAAGGATTCAAAATCCCGCGCCGCTATCATGAACGCACCGGGCCCTCCGATGACTTCCTCCTCATAATGCTTGTCGAGATCATCCTCAACGGCGAGGATCGGTAGGCCGTTGATGACAATCCCTTGCGCTACAGCGTCATCCCGCGCCCGCGTCACCGGCCGTCCGCTTGTGTTCGCGCCGTCGCCGGAAATATCGATGACCATGCGTGATGAGGGAAACGGGCATTTGGGAAACAGGGTCATCCCGTAATCGATCGCACCGCTGATCGATGTCCCGCCGCCAAACAACGCCCGCGGCGCATCCTCTATCGCTTTCGCCAGAGCCTCGCAGGACCCCGCATCGCCGGCCCGCCGCCAGGGGACAGTCAGGACCTGAAGACGAGGTCCGGTCGATTGATACATCGTGACAGCAATCGAGCCTGCTATCCCCGATTGTACCGCCTTGATGACCCGTGCATTCCGGAAAGCATCGACATAGCCCTGCCGTTGCAACGCAAAGCGCCGCTGGCTGACCGAGCCTGAAGCATCCACGGCGAGGATAAGCTGAACATCCACGCCCCCCGCCGCCTCGGTCTTGCCGGTCTGGCCAACCGCCGGAAACGCGGCAAGCCCGGCTATCGCCGTAAGTACCGCCCTGCGGGACATTTTCGAATTTTCGTCATCAGGATCGCGCATCGGCAGCCTCGCTGGCCTGGAAGCTACCGCCCTTCCTGCCGCAACGCTACAGCCTCTGGGCAAAGCCCACAGAATCTGCGCCTATAGGGCTCGCCCGATGCCCGGGCATCAGATATACCGGCCTTCGATATGAGCCTGATAACAACGTCTGAACAGCTTCGTGAGATTTGCGCCCGGCTGGCCCGCCACCCGTTCGTCACAGTCGACACCGAATTCCTTCGCGAAACAACATTCTGGCCAAAGGTCTGCGTGATCCAGCTCGCGTCTGATGACGAAGCCGTGGCCGTTGATACGCTCGCGCCCGATCTCGACATGCAGCCGTTTTTCGAGCTCATGGCCAATCCTGCGGTGGAAAAGGTCTTCCATGCAGCGCGACAGGATCTGGAAATCATCTGGAATCAGGCCAGGCTCATTCCCGCCCCGCTGTTCGATACGCAGGTAGCCGCCATGGTGTGCGGCTTTGGCGATCAGGTCTCCTATCAGGAGCTGGTGTCATCAATCTGCAAGCAGAGCCTCGATAAATCCTCGCGTTTTACCGATTGGTCACGCCGCCCGCTCTCGGACGCACAGATCGAATATGCGCTTGCCGATGTGACCCATCTGCGCGATGTCTATCGTTTCCTGCGCGGCAAGCTGGAAAAGAGCAACCGCGATGCGTGGCTCGCCGACGAAATGACGACCCTGCTGTCGCCGGCGACTTATGAGATGGACCCGCTGAACGCGTGGGAGCGCTATCGCAATCGCGCCCGCAAGCCGCGAGATCTCGCCGTCTTGATGGAGCTCGCAGCCTGGCGCGAACAGGAAGCACAGTCGCGTGATGTGCCGCGTTCGCGCGTGCTGAAAGACGATGTGCTCATAGAAGTTGCGCTGGCTGCGCCCCGCGATGCCGATGCCCTCGGCAATCTGCGCGCCTTTCCACGCGGGATGGAGCGTTCGCGCGCCGGTGCGGAAATTCTGGCGGCGGTAGAACGCGGCCTTTCAAAAGATCACAAAACCTTGCCGAAAATCGAACGCGAGCGGCGCGGGAGTGGCAATGGTGCAGCAACCGTCGAATTGCTGAAAGTTCTGTTGCGCCAGGTCAGCGAACGTCACGGCGTCGCCGCGCGTATGATTGCTACCGTCGATGACCTCGAAGCTATCGCAGGGAGCGACAATGCCGATGTTGCAGCGCTGAAAGGCTGGCGGCGCGAGATTTTCGGAACACGGGCGCTGGAACTGAAACACGGAAGGCTCGCGCTGACGATCTCCAACGGGCGCGTCACTACCTTGCAATGGCAGGAAACAGATAGCAACGAAGCTCAGGTCGCTTGATGCAAGTTACGCATCCGGCAGTATAACAAAACGTGCGCCAAACGTAGCATTGAGGGCGGCGGCATTTTCTTCCACAATGTCAATGCCTGATACACTCGAATTGGGCGGTCCCCGCATCAGAGATTCGGCCATGGCGGCTACGTTGTCAGCTTCACCTGCAAAGACCGCTTCCACCGAGCCATCGCTGCGATTGCGAACCCATCCAAACAGTCCGCGTGCCAGCGCTTGCCGTTCTGTCCAGGCGCGATAGCCGACGCCCTGCACCCTGCCCCGCATGACAGCACGGATAATCCGCTCGTGCTTTACCTCACTCATGCCTGGCCTCGATCCAGCGGAGACGTAAAGCGCGGACGAACCTTCACATTGCCCTGCTCATCGCGCTCGGCGGCAATGGGAGATCGTATAGCGCGCACGGTCGGAACTGTTAGATTCACGCGTCTGGCTCCCGGCTGCAATCCTTCCAGTTCGCGAATATAGGCCGGCGGCAATTCCCACACACGTGCGGCGGCGATCACGCCTTCCAGATATCCGCTGCGGATTTGCGGCGATGCCCCTGCCCGTCCCACGTAGACAAGTGCGCGTGACGACACGCCACTATCGCGAAACACGGGCTGAATGATCTTTTTGTAAAGGCCCTGCCCAACCCCTTCATAGGAATCCAGCGCCCGCACATCTGACAGCGCCAAATCCCACAACACTCCATGCACTGCGCTGCGCGGATCGGCCCCAACGGTCGCATAGCCCTCGCCCATCAACGCGAAGCGATGACGCATCAGCCGCGCTCGCCCGATAACACTCGACCGCGGACAACGCGCCCGCATCGCATCCGTGTCCATGTTGGAACCATAGGCGAAATAAAGAGGCATGAAGCGTTCTATCGCCTCGCCGGGCGCGAGGGAAGCGCCGCGAGCATGATAAAACTTGTAATCCAGAACAAGGCCGAAACCACCGCTGCAATCATCATTGGAAGAAAGGCGGATATCAACATGACGAAAGGCCGGAACGGCGCCATGACGATTCTGTCCTCACGCGTTGCATGCGGCAAGATGATGTTGCTGAAATCGATGTAACCCATGCTCACCGCAATATACATGGACACTACTGTAACCAAAACGGGACCCAGCAGCCATGCAGCCGAAGCATTCGCATCGCGGATTCGGTTGACCATGATCGAAAACAGCACCCACAGAGCAAGAAGGAACAGCGCAAGTCCGGCCAGCGAATATGGCCCGCCAAAACGCAACGCGTTCAACCCGGCGCTTCCGGCCGCAAGGCACAAAAGCAGCGCAACCAGAAAGCCGGGCCGCCGGGTGCGGCCCATCGGGTGGAAGTAGGAAAGTAGCGCCATGCTGCCCCAGCCTCTTGGTTTTAAGACTATCGGCAGAAAAGGCGATTGCGCAATGCCAGATTAAGCAAATTCCATGATCACGGCGTCAACCGCCAGACTGTCGCCCTCTGCCGCCAGCAATTTCCTGACGGTGACGTCACGCTCGGCCCGCAATACGTTTTCCATCTTCATGGCTTCGACGATACAAAGCGCATCACCCGCACTCACCTTCTGACCTTCGCTGACATAAAGCGCCTTCACAAGACCGGGCATAGGGCAGAGCAGAGACTTTGACGTATCCGCAACTTTTTTGGCTGGCATCAATGCGGCAAGCTCGGCCTCCCGCCGGGTGAACACACGCGCGTCCACGGAAACACCGCGCCAGGCCAGGGCAAACCCATTGAGGATGGGCCGCACATGCACGGCCACCAAATCTTCATCGACCATGCCGCGCCAGACGGGTTCGCCCGGCGACCATTCGGAAACGAGCCTGTGTGCATGGGCGCTGTTATCATCAAACCGCACAAGCAACGCGCCATCGCCGTCGTCGATCACAACATCGTGCCGCACGTCTGCAAGCATCACGGCCCGTTCTCGCTGAAAATTGACCACGCGCTGTGTGCGCATCTGGCCCGATATCTGGCGTTTGCGCTCGTTATGCACATGATCGATCGCTGCTGCCACTGAGACCAGCACATGTGCAGATTCGCCCTGCGCGATCAGCGGTTGGAAGCCATTAGGATATTCGTCGGCGATGAAACTGGTCGAAAGTGCGCCCGACTTCCAGCGCTCGTGCTGCATCAGTGAGGACAGGAATGGAATGTTATGCCTGATGCCATCGATATAAAATTCATCGAGCGCGCGCGCCTGCGCATCAATCGCTGTGGCCCGGTCTCCCGCATGAGTGACCAGTTTGGCGATCATGGGATCGTAATAGATCGAGATTTCGCCGCCCTCGTAAACACCAGTATCGTTACGGACAGTCACGCCATCAAAGTGGCCTTCGGCGGGTGGGCGATATTTAACGAGCCTGCCCGTTGAAGGCAGAAAATTGCGGAAGGGATCTTCCGCGTAAATGCGGCTCTCAACAGCCCAACCGCGCAGATGTACATCGCTTTGCTTGATGGCAAGCGGTTCACCCGCTGCAACGCGGATCATCTGCTCGACAAGATCGACGCCCGTTATCAATTCGGTCACAGGATGCTCGACTTGCAAACGCGTATTCATTTCCAGAAAGAAGAAACTCTTATCCTGTCCGGCAACAAATTCGACGGTGCCGGCGCTGTCGTAGTTCACAGCCTTGGCAAGCGCGACGGCCTGAGCACCCATCTTGCGCCGGGTTTCCTCGTCAAGAAGTGGTGAAGGCGCTTCCTCTATAACCTTCTGATTGCGGCGCTGGATCGAGCATTCGCGTTCGCCGAGATAGATGACATTGCCATGCTTGTCGCCGAGCACCTGAATTTCGATATGGCGCGGATTGACAATGAATTTCTCAATGAACACACGGTCATCGCCGAAAGACGATTTCGCCTCCGATTTCGCGCGATCAAACCCGTCGGCAACTTCATCGCGCGAATTGGCGATGCGCATGCCCTTGCCCCCGCCGCCGGCCGAAGCCTTGATCATGACGGGATAACCGATTTCATCGGCTATTTTTACGGCGTGCGATGCGTCCTCAATGACCCCTAGAAATCCCGGCACCGTCGAGACATGGGCCGCAGCTGCAGCCTTCTTGGATTCAATCTTGTCTCCCATGGCCGCAATCGCATGCGGGTTGGGGCCAATGAAGACAATGCCATTTTCCTTCAAGGCCAATGCAAAGGCTTCACGTTCTGACAAAAAGCCATAGCCGGGATGAACGGCTTCAGCGCCGGTCTGTTTGCAGGCCGCGATAATCTTATCGATGACGAGATAGGACTCAGAGGCGGCCGCAGCGCCGATGTGGACGGCTTCATCGGCCATGTTAACATGCATGGCGTCACGGTCAGCATCGGAATAGACCGCGACCGAGGCAATGCCCATGCGCGCAGCGGTTTTCATGACGCGGCAAGCAATTTCACCACGATTGGCGATCAGGATTTTCTTGAACATCAGGACCCCGGCGAAGAAACCGGCGCTGGCGGAAACGAATTCCCGGCCGCGCCGTCTGCCGTCAAGTCATATGGCGCACCAATGGTCCCGTCCATAGGCCTTACGGCGAAGGCCTGAGCCTCCATCGCAGATCCCGGACCGTTCAGGCCGCGGCCGACTGCTTTTGCACCGACTCTGCATTGTCTTTTACGCCGTCAGTAAAGGCCTGGACATTCTCGCGAGCGGCAGATTCGGGCATAGTAAGCTTTTCAGCAGCTGGCCTGAGCCCCAACCTCACCTTTTGCGACACCTCAACGGCAAACTGTTGAAGTGAAACCGGCGCAGAGCCCGCCTTTTCCATTACGGTTACCAGAATTTCAAGATCGGTCTCGGTCCAGCCCTCTTCATCCCGGCGCAACATGGCGGCCAAAAAGCGCGCATTTTTCTCATCGAGCGCGCCCCGCGGCTCGAGTTCGTCAATGATATAGCTGGAAATGGCTTCAACGATAAACGCGTCAAACTCCTCGCAGGCAGGCAGGCGCTTTTGCAGGAGATCGAACAGCGCACGCGCTTCCGGTGGCCATATCTCTTCTCCATTGAAAAGGTTTTCCCGGAGAAAAGCGACATCTTCGGGTAAAATCTGTCCGCGCTCCCCGGTTTTGCTTGCCAGGGTGGGTATATTGTATCTACGCATCAGTGCACTCTTCCGGTACTTGAAAGCTTCGAACGATTGGATAATTGATTTGGTTCAGGCGGCCTGGGCCAGTTCCTGACGTGCAGCGGCCAGCGCTTCGTTCACGCCGGGCCATCCGGCATTCACACAGCCACGCGCGGCGGCAGCCAGCCACATGGGTGCGCGCTGGGCTTCAGCCATCACATTGACCAGAACAGCCAGACCATTCATGCTCTTGACGCTATCCACCTGCCCGATGAGCCATTCGGCCTGGGGGGTGTTGACGACGCCAGTGGGGCGCACCTGCCAGACCACATGATCGGTAATCGCTTCGACAAAAAACGCAGTCCATTCGGCGCATTTCACGTTGCCTGCACGTTCCAGCGCAAACAGGGCCTCGGCTTCTTCGCGGCCGACTGCGATCTCACCAAGAATTTCCCGGCGCAATTTGTTGATGTCGGCAACGCTCACTTCGGCCTTGTTTATCAGGCCAACGATAGCAGCACGTCCGCCATCAAAATGTTTGGTCATCGCTTCGTCGCAGTTAGACATGATTAACGCCCTTTCCCCTTGGCCTTTTGGCCTTGACTTATGGCGTTAACATTGGGGTCAGGCGGGTTTCCAACCGGTGAACAGCCAGAGGTTAACGCGTCTCAGGGTTAAGCGATGCGGAATCGTGATGGTTGCGGGAATCCTAATGGCCGTAAACGCAATTTTCCTTCAAATTGAATTCATCTCTGCAACAATTGAAAACGGGCTCACCTTGCGATGAGCCCGCATATGGATCAGCGCGAACGCTGGCTCAGTCTTTCGGCGGCGGCGGCGGTGGTGCCGTATTCTTCACACTATCGCGCGCAATATGTGTTTGCAGATATTTCTGCAATGCAGGCCGTTTGGCGAGCGCAGCAGAGGATTCCGGCAAGCGGCTCGCAACAGCGAGAATAGGTACAAGCAGCATATCAGCGATGGTGAAGCTGTTGCCCACAAGGAAGCCTGTCGGGGCAACAGCTGTCTCAAGAATGTCCAGCTGCTTCTCGACATTGGGAACCGCCGCATCGACCCGCGCACGGTCAGGCTTGCCATCAGGCGTACCGGGGAAAATATAAGCCAGCGCGTAGGAACGCATGATTGCGGGATCAACAGCCGTATTGATCAGCGACGACCATTGTTCCACCTTAGCTGCGCCGGCCGCATCGCTTGGCGCCAGCGCCGGGCCGGGGAAAGCCTTGTCGATGTAGCTCAGAATAGCTTTGGACTCGCACAACGTGACATCGCCATGCTTCATCGCGGGCATTTTACCCAAGGGATGAATGGCGTTGATCTCAGGCGAATGCGGACGGGCATTGACCAGTTCGTGTGGTACGCCTTTTTCGGCACAGCCGATGCGGGTTGACCAGACGTAATTACTCAACGCCATTCCAAGAATTTCTACCTTTGCCATGCGTTCCTCCTGTGTCGTTGAACCGGGTCTACCTGGACCGGCATCATCGCCGCCCAACCACAGCTTTGCAATGCGGTTACGCTAATTTGATGACGGCGCGGCCCGCGCCAGCTATAGGAAGGCGATGACAGCCTATCTTCTCGTCTTTCTCGGCGCCGGCATCGGCGGCGCCTTGCGCCACGGCGTCAACACCGGCTGCGCCCGCTGGTGCGGCCTCGACTTCCC
Source organism: Beijerinckiaceae bacterium (assembly GCA_947474545.1). Taxonomy (GTDB): domain Bacteria; phylum Pseudomonadota; class Alphaproteobacteria; order Rhizobiales; family Beijerinckiaceae; genus Terripilifer. The sequence goes on from CANJJI010000036.1 coordinate 17,806, forward strand.
CTGGGGCACGTTGACCGTCAACCTAGTCGGCTCTTTGGCCATGGGTCTAATCGCCGGCTGGCTGGCCTTCAAGGCTGGCGAAAGCTGGACGCAACACACCCGTCTGTTCCTGACGACCGGAATTCTGGGCGGCTTCACTACCTTCTCCGCCTTTTCCCTGGACGCAGTATTGCTATGGGAGCGTGGGCAGATCATGACGGCCTCCATCTACGTTCTGGGCTCCGTTCTTCTCTCGATAGCCGCTCTCGCACTCGGCCTTGCGCTCATGAGGGCGCTGACATGAACACCAAAACCGCAACAAAACCTTCCTCGGCTGTGCAAACCATCGAGGTCAGCGATGACGAGGCCAACATGCGCCTCGACCGCTGGTTCAAACATCATTTTCCGGCCCTCGGCCTCTCACATCTCAACAAGATCGTCCGTAAGGGCGAAGTACGGGTGGATGGCAAGCGGGCCGAAGGCTCGACCCGCCTCGCCCCCGGCAACAAGGTGCGCGTCCCCCCACTGCAGCTGGACGACGTAAGCGCACCCACCGTACGCCGGTCTTCCTCTTCACCGGCAGATGCAAAATTCCTGTCCTCGATCACCCTGTTCGAAGATGCGCATCTGATGGTGCTGAACAAGCCCTGGGGCCTTCCCGTCCAGGGCGGTCCTGGCGCCGACCGCAATATCGACGCCATGCTGGAATCCCTGACTGATGAGAAAGGACAGCGCCCGCGCCTGGTCCACCGCATCGACAAGGACACATCCGGTGTGCTGCTGATCGCCAAGACCCGGCTGATGGCTTCTGAATTGGGCGAAGCCTTTCGCGCCCGGCAGACCCGCAAGATTTACTGGGCTGTCGTCTCGGGCGTACCAAAGCCCGCACAAGGCCGCATATCGCTCTACCTCAAGAAGGGCCCCGGGATGGTCGGAGACCGGGCCGTCGCCGACAAGCGCGGCGCTTCGGCGCGGGCGAAAAGCGATCTCGAAAAAGTCCGCGTCGCCAAACACGGCGAGGAAGACGCGCAACATTCGGTGACCTATTACACCATTGTCGACAAGGTCGCCCCGCGCCTTGCCTGGCTTTCCATGCGCCCGATCACCGGGCGTACACACCAGTTGCGCGCCCACGCCGAAGCCATCGGCAATCCCATCATCGGCGATCCCAAATACCGTTTGAACCTGGCCGAAAATGATCCGCGCCGCACTGATCCCCTGCGCACGCTGCCCTCGGGCATATCAAACAAACTGCATCTGCTGGCGCGCCGCCTGATCCTGCCCCATCCCAAGGGGGGCATCGTCGATGTGAGTGCGCCATTGCCCGAACATATGCAGCAGACATTTGACCTTTTCGGATTCGACGCCAAGCAATACGATCCCATCGAGGATGCGCCAGAAGAATAGGCGCACACAAAACAAAGGAGGAAACCATGACGACGCCACGCATGCCGCCCATCGAGCCCTCAGCCTATTCGCCTGAGCAGAAGCAGGCCTATGACGATTTCTACGCCACACGCGGTAAACATCTGGGCGCAGCGCCTGCACCTGGTTCGTTCGCAGGCCCCTGGGGCGTCTTCATCCGCAGCCCCGAATTGATGACGCTGACCCAGAAGATGGGCGAATATCTTCGCTATCGCTGCGATATTTCCGGCCGCTTGTCGGAACTGGCGATCCTGCTCGTGGCACGTCACTGGACCGCTGATTTCGAATGGCACGCCCATGCAAAAATCGCTCTGAAAGAGGGCATTTCACAAGACATCGTCAACGCGATCGCCGAAGCTCGCCGCCCCGATGGCCTGAAAGAAGATGAGCAGATCATCTACGATTACGTCAGCGAAATCCTCGTTACCCGCCGCGTCAGCGACGCGACATATGCCAAAGCCAAAGCCAAATTCGGCGAAAAAGGCCTCGTCGATATTTGCGGCGTCACAGGATATTATTCGCTGCTGGCGATGACCATGAATATGGCTAGAGTGGCGGTGCCCGAGGGTGGCGTGCGGATGACAAGATTGCCGGAGTAAGCGAACAAAACCCTATGCGTGAAGATCTCATCAAAGCCCTGTTGCCAGAAGCTGGCGAGCCCATCGACCCGCGCGAACTCGCACGGCGCGATCTCAAGAAGTCTTTGCCGAAACGGTTTTACAAGGAAGCCGGCGTTCAGGCAGAAGGTAAACTCTTCGCACTTGTGCTGGATGGCAAACGCGCCCGCACGCCAGCACGCAATGTCTTGGCTGTGCCTTCGCAAACGCTTGCCGGTTTGCTCGCCGAAGAATGGAACGCCCAGGCCGAATATATCGATCCCGGTGAAATGCCACTAACGCGTTTGATCAACTCAGCCTTCGACGGTGTGGCCAAGGAAATGGCTGCCACGGCTGCGGAAGTGGTGAAGTATGCAGGCTCGGATTTACTCTGTTATCGCGCTGCAGAGCCCGAAAATCTCGTGCGCGAGCAAGCCGCCGCATGGGACCCGCCGCTGGCATGGTTGCGCGAAACCTTTGCCGCCAAACTGGCGCTGGCTGAGGGCATCATGTTCGTGGAGCAACCCCCAGAGGCGCTGGCGGCCATTGCCGCAGCCGTCAACAAGGCGGTCGGTTCAGGCGCTTCGGCTCCCTTGCGCGCAGCAGCTATGAACGTGATGACCACGCTCTCTGGCTCTGCCGTCCTCGCTATCGCGGTCGCGCACGGTTTCCTGACGGTCGATAAGGCTTGGCAAGCCGCCCATGTAGACGAGGATTTCCAGGCCCGTTTCTGGGGCAGCGACGACGAAGCCCTCGCCCGCCGGGCCCGCCGATGGCTGGAAATGAAAGCTGCCGGGCGCGTGATGGCGGCCACCAGCGCGTGAAATCTTTACTACTGACGGATCGCCCGCACGGCGAGAACAGAGGATTCCAGACCGACACGCGTTGTACGTATTTCTTCAGCAAAAAGCGTCGAGCCATCGTCAAGCGAAATCCTCGCCCGGCCTTCATAATGCTGGCTCGCTGTCACGGCGTATGAACGCAGCGGCCCCGGCAGCGCACCTTCAGACTGTCTCGCCTCCTTCAGCATGGCGTCAATCTGATTGCGGATAGCTTCAGGCGCCGCCTCCAGCGGTGGGTTCCAAACCCACGAGACAAGCACGCTACGCCCGGCCTCATCTATCTCCTCGACGGTCACGGGAATGCTGGCAGAAACTTGCACTCCAAACACGACCTCTGTCTGCTGCTGAAAGGTCACCGCCCCACGCCGGGCTTCCCACGCAGACGCACGTTGCGGACGCCCGACAAGGATGGCCACAGGGGCAAGACTTTGCACCTCGAATATCGGATTTACGCGCGCCGAATCCAGCGCGAATTGCAGCATCTGGGCTTCGCGTACCGCATTCTCATCGAGTTGGCGCGTCATCTCCTCCAAACGGGCACGAATGCCCTCGCCATAAGCGCGTTGTGGCGCTCCGCCAGCATCGACGGCAATGGCAAGCTGTGTGACACCATAAACATCCAGCGTGCCGCGATAGATTTCATCAAAACTCGCATGCGCTTCAGGTCCTGGCGGCTGGAATTCCCACAAGGCCGTGAAGCCTTCCAGCGTCCTGCTCAAAATGCTCTGCTGCTGCGTCAGCGTGCTTTTCTCTTCGCCCAGCTTGATATCCAGATTGCCGAGGCTTTTTCGCCAGCCTTCGATTTCAATACGCCAATTCAATTTCTGGCCAAGGACCGGCGTATAGGCGGGAACAATTGCACTATCTGCGGCCAGCGCGCCGCCCAAGTTGACCAGCAAGCAAATCGCAGCTGCTACACTCGATTGTTTACCGGCCATCGAAACCTCCAAACTCGTGGGCCTGAACCGTCGCCGCCCGATCAATCACAGATAACGGCCAGCCTCTGTGCTCTCCAGCACACACCAAGCCCGCCACTGAAGTCATCCCTTGCTCCAATAGCCCTCCACCAAGGCTCATGCTAACACGCCTTCAATCCTCCTTGTTATGCTGCAGGGTATGAAATGAAACACGTCATAGATTCTCTCGAAAAGCGCCGCGCCGAAGCTCACCTCGGCGGCGGGCAGGCCCGCATTGACGCCCAGCATGCGCGCGGAAAGCTGACGGCCCGCGAGCGCATCGATCTACTGCTGGATCACGGCTCGTTCGAGGAATTCGACATGTTCGTCCAGCACCGGGCCGTCGATTTCGGCATGGACACAGCGCCCAAAACGCCCGGTGATGGCGTCGTCACCGGCTGGGGCACAATCAACGGCCGCACGGTTTATGTGTTCGCGAAGGATTTTACGGTCTTTGGCGGCTCTTTATCGGAGACCCATGCGCAGAAGATCATGAAGATTCAGGACATGGCCCTGCGCAATCGCGCACCGATCATCGGCCTCTTCGATGCCGGCGGTGCGCGCATTCAGGAGGGCGTGGCGGCCTTGGGCGGTTATGCCGAAATTTTTCAGCGCAATGTACTGGCCTCCGGCGTTATCCCACAGATTTCTGTCATCATGGGTCCCTGTGCCGGCGGCGATGTCTACTCCCCTGCCATGACCGATTTCATCTTCATGGTGCGCGACACCAGCTATATGTTTGTCACCGGTCCCGATGTCGTGAAAACAGTTACCAATGAAACTGTGACAGCCGAAGAACTCGGCGGCGCCAGCATACATGCCGTCAAATCCTCGGTCGCCGATGGCGCATATGACAACGACGTCGAAACCTTGCTGCAGATGCGCAGGCTGATTGACTTCCTGCCTTCGTCCAATCGCGACGAAGTGCCGGAATGGCCAGCTTTCGATGACAGCGCGCGGCTCGATCAATCTCTCGATACGCTTATTCCGGACAACCCCAACAAGCCCTACGATATCAAGGAGCTTATCCGCAAAGTTGCGGACGAAGGCGATTTCTTCGAGATACAAGAAGCCCATGCGCGCAATATCGTCACGGGTTTCGGCCGCATGGAAGGGCGCACGGTCGGTTTCGTCGCCAATCAGCCCATGGTGCTTGCTGGTGTTCTGGATTCCGACTCCTCACGCAAGGCAGCGCGTTTCGTGCGTTTCTGCGATGCTTTTGGAATCCCGATTGTCACCTTCGTCGATGTGCCCGGCTTCCTGCCCGGTACCGCGCAGGAATATGGCGGGCTGATCAAGCACGGCGCCAAGTTGCTGTTTGCCTATGCGGAAGCCACTGTCCCCAAAGTCACGCTCATCACGCGCAAGGCCTTCGGCGGTGCGTATGACGTCATGGCGTCAAAACATCTGCGTGGCGACGTGAACTATGCCTGGCCGACAGCGCAGATCGCAGTAATGGGCGCCAAGGGCGCCGTGGAAATCATTTTCCGCGCCGACATCAAGGACGCTGAAAAAATTGCTTCGCGTACGAAAGAATACGAGGATCGGTTCCTTTCGCCCTTCGCCGCCGCCGAGCGCGGTTATATCGATGAAGTCATCGCGCCGAACGCCACGCGCGCACGTATTTCGCGGGCCCTCGCCATGCTCCGGCACAAGGAATTAGAAAACCCCTGGAAGAAACACGACAATATCCCGCTTTGACCAGCCCATAGGACTTTCCGAGCGTTGACTTAACGCAATGCTGCAATGTCAAAGTTTGGATAGCGTGCAGACAAAAGGGAGATGCCCATGTCCTGCCGCGATATTCTCTGCGTTTTCGAATCTGAAAACGGTAAACTTACGCCAGCCTTTCATCAGGCCCTTGCGTTGGCCATTAGCAACAAGGCTCATCTGACTGCCATTTCCATTGCACGGAAGGTCAATCCACCCGGCGCAGGCATAGGCGGTTCGCTGGTGTCTGGCGCTATTTCCACAGCCAATGAAACCCTGCGCGAACAGGCCGAAACAGGCGCCAATGCGGCGCGGGAAGCAGCACGCATTTCAGGGATTGTGCATGAAATTGGGGTACATCAAGGCATGATGGCTGATGCCGCCGTCTGGGCGGGTGAACGCGCCCGCATCGCTGATGTAACTGTTCTCGACCGGACCACTGGACCATTGCAAATTCAGGAGGCTCTGTTTGAACAGGCGTTGTTCACCTCTGGCCGCCCGGCCCTGATCGCATCGCCTGTAAAGCAGTCAGAAAATATCCATAAGTTTTGCGTTGCATGGAATGGCACCGCCGTCGCCGCTCGTGCGCTGGGTGATGCCCTCGGGCTTTTCCCTGGCGTCAAGAAAGTCGACATCGTCTGCATCCTGAGCAAGAAGGGTGGAGCTGGCAGGGTGCCGGGCGCTGACGCTGCCAAACATGTGGCCCGCCATGGCATTGAGGCGAATGTCGTCGATTTGCCGCTCGGAAATAACGTGGCCACAACTATCGATGGCTATGCCCGAACATCTGGGGCCGATCTGATCGTCATGGGCGGCTTTGGCCATTCGCGGTTGCGCGAATTCGTCTTGGGCGGCGTAACGCGCGAACTAAGCGCCAGCGCTTCCTTGCCGCTTCTCTTGTCGCACTAAGCAGGGCAGGCACAAGAAGCGCTTCATTCGCCGCGCTCCTTGCGCAACTTTGCCCAATATTCCAGGCGTTTCTTCACTTCCCGCTCGAAACCGCGTTCGACAGGTTCATAGAGCGTTTGCCGCCCGATTTTTTCCGGCCAGTAATTCTGGCCGGAAAACCCGTCGGGTTCATCGTGATCGTAACGATAGCCAGAACCATAACCTTCCTGCTTCATCATCTTTGTCGGCGCATTCAGGATGACCTTGGGCGGCATCGCCGATCCCTGCTCTTTGGCAAGCCGCTGGGCGCTCTTGAACGCAGTATAGACAGCGTTCGATTTTGGCGCAGTCGCGACATAGACAACCGCCTGCGCCAACGCGAGTTCACCTTCCGGCGAGCCTAGAAAATCATAGGCATCCTTGGCCGCATTACAGACGACCAACGCCTGCGGATCCGCCATGCCGATATCCTCAACGGCCATGCGCACGATGCGGCGCGCAAGAAAAAGCGGATCCTCGCCTGCATCCAGCATGCGTGCCAGATAATACAAGGCCGCGTCAGGATCGGAGCCGCGCACGGTCTTATGCAAGGCGCTGATGAGATTGTAATGACCTTCCTGCGCCTTGTCGTAGATCGGTGCTCGCCGCTGGACCACATCACTGAGCTTCGCCGTGTCAAGAACTTCGCCGGGCTCTGCCGCACGCCAGATTTCTTCGGCCAAAGTCAGCACAGCCCGGCCGTCCCCATCAGCCATGCGCACAAGCGCAACGCGGGCGTCTCCATCAATTGGAAGCGGCCGTCCTTCTTCGGCTTCGGCGCGCGTCAGCAATTGACCGATCGCCTCCTCGTCAAGCGCCCGAAAAGTCACCACGCGAGCGCGCGACAACAGCGCTGCGTTGAGTTCGAAAGACGGATTCTCGGTTGTCGCACCGATCAGCGTCACCGTCCCATCTTCCATAACCGGTAGGAAGGAATCCTGTTGCGCCCGGTTAAAGCGATGGATTTCATCCACAAACAGCAATGTCCCCTGGCCCATGCTCCGGCGTCTGCGCGCTTCTTCAAAGACTTTCTTCAGATCGGCGACACCGGTAAAAATCGCGGATATCTGCACAAACTCCAGCGCCGTTTCATGCGCCATCAGGCGCGCAACAGTCGTCTTGCCAGTTCCCGGCGGGCCCCAAAAAACAAGGCTCCCGAGCGCGCGGGACCGGATCAGGCGGCTGAGAGCGCCATCGGGTCCCAGCAGATGTTGCTGCCCTGCAACGTCGGCCAATTGTCTGGGACGCATCCGGTCAGCCAACGGCCGCGGTGCGTCCTTTTCAAAACCAGATGCTGTGAACAGGTCAGACATGGTCTTCCAATGCCGGGATAAGCGAAGGCTGGCAAGCCGGACCCGGATTCCGGCTAAATGTTAGATTATGCAACACTGTTTAAAGCTCTATTAGGGAATATTAACCAAAAATTAGCCATTCGCTAACAGGTTCGTCCAAAGGCACTCTTACGTTGCGTTCCGTGATTCGAGTTTCAGATATTTCGGAGCGGCCAGACAATTGGCCGGGGGAAAAGCCGGATGGAAATGCCGGCAGGTTAAAAAGGAATACAGCATGCAGGTTCTGGCTTTCGTCACACAAAAAGGCGGATCGGGGAAAAGCACGATCGCGTCTTCCATGGCCATTGCGGCCAGCGAAGCAGGCGAACGCGTTTTCGTCATCGATATGGATCCACAGGCTTCCCTAGCGAACTGGTTCAAGATTCGCGGCAGCAAGGAAAAGGATATCGCGGTTGAAGCCGTGTCTCCTGCAAAACTGACGCCAGCGCTAAAGGCCCTCGAAAAAGCGGGCGTTTCACTGGTCATCATCGACACTCCAGGCACCGAATCCGCAGCGGCGGAAGCGGCCATGAAAGCTGCAACACTTTGCATCATCCCCGCACGCCCGAACGCTTTCGACCTCTGGGCAAGCGAAACCACACGCAAAACCCTGCGCACCATGAAGCGGGAATTCGCATTCCTCCTCAACCAATGCCCGCCCGCTCAACAGAGCGCGCGCGTTGAAGAAGGCGCCAAGGCGCTCGAAGCTATGGGCGGCCTGCTCACACCAATGATCGCCAGCCGTGTCGACTATCAGGAAGCATCCCGCCGTGGCCTCGGAGTGACTGAATTGAACAGTTCCGGCAGCGCTGCTGACGAAATGCGCAAACTGTGGAAATCTATCAGGCGCCGCATGGCCAAAGGAGCCAAAGCTGAAAAGAGCGAAAAAGCGCCAGTCAAGAAAGCCGCTTGATCCTCAATTTCACCAAATGCAAAGCCCCGCGCAGTGCGGGGCTTTTTTGTGCGCTCTGGAACATTATCTGTCAGCCCCCTATAACGGTATTGATAACCTGACCTTCACGTCCAATGGTCAGTTTCCAGTAGGAGCGGCGGGACTGGGTCGCCTGTTTAACATCACGCGTACGCTTGATGTCAGAATCATTGATGGCGATGATGAGATCGCCTTTCTGCAAACCTACCTGAGCCGCAATTGAGCCGTCTTCAACGTCAGAAATGATGACACCTTCAGTGACAGATTCATGCACAGTGATTTCATCGCCAATAGCCGGCGACATATTAACAATCGTGGCGCCCGCAAATGGCGACGGTCCGGTGACCTTGAGTTCCTCGCGCGGCGGCGTTTCAGGCGCCGCTTCAAGTGTCAGCGTGACATCAAGCTTGCGGTTATTGCGCAGGACGGAGAGGACCGAGTTGACACCGAGAGTCTTTGTAGCCAGCCTGTAGCCAAGGCCCTGCATATCTTCGATGGTTTGACCATCAATGCCGGTGACGATATCGCCACGCCGCAATCCTGCCCGTTCGGCCGGGCCCGGAGACGCGACTTTGGTCACAAGAGCTCCTGTGGGCCGGTCCATGCCCAGCGAATCCGCGATCTCCTTGGTCACATTCTGCATCGTAGCGCCAAGCCAGGGGCGGCGCAGCTTGCCATCTCCCTGCGCAGCCCGGACAACTGCCTTGACCATATTGACAGGAATGGCAAAGCCGATGCCGACAGAGCCGCCGCTTCGCGAATAAATGGCCGTATTGATGCCAACGAGCCGCCCCTGCATGTCCACCAGCGCGCCGCCGGAATTGCCGGGATTGATGGCCGCGTCTGTCTGAATGAAAAAGCCATAATCGGTGATGCCGACCTGTGTGCGTGACAACGCCGAAACAATACCCTGCGTAACGGTTTGCCCAACGGCAAAGGGATTACCAACGGCAAGCACGAGATCGCCGACTTCCAGTTGATCGGAATCGCCCAGCTCCAGACTCACAAGATTTTTCGCGCCCTTCAAACGCAGCACGGCAAGATCAGTCCGCGGATCACGCAACACGATCTCCGCCTCGATTTCACGACGATCGCCCAGGGCGACTTTCACTTCCGTCATACCTTCGATGACGTGATTATTCGTGACCACAAGTCCCGATGAGTCCACAATCACGCCGGACCCCAGCGAGCGCGAATTCTGCTGTTGCTGCTGGCCAAAGAACTGCCGGAAGAACGGATCATCAAACAGCGGGTTGCGCGCCTGACGCTGTTCTACACGTTGCGCGTAGACATTGACCACTGCGGGCGTCACCCGTTTCACGATTGGCGCGTAGGAGTAGACGATCTGCGAACGGTCTGAAGGTGCAACTCTTTGAGGTTGCTGCGCGAAGACAATGCCGGAGGATATCAGGCACAACAGTGAAACGACGGTACGGTAAAGCATCTTGAACCACCAGAAAGGAGCGACGATTTAAACTGATATAATGCCAGTAGTTTCAGGCGCAATGACGGCGTTGTCGCCAGCGCAGGATTATCGCCCGCCCGCAGCAGCTAAAATTCGGGCCATATCCGTATGCCCCCGCCGTTGTGCATGCTGGAGCGGTGTCACGCCTTCTTTATCCGCGAGATTCGGATTGGCTCCTGCTGCCAGGACAATTCGCGTAATCTCGCGATATGCGCCGCCTCCGTCACCCAGAATCACAGTTTCCAGCAGGCAGGTCCAGCCGAGATTATTCACCTGATCGATATCAATCTTTGAATGTGCCGTTAGAAAACGCACAGCGTCAACGTGACCATGATGGCAGGCCGGGATCAATGCTGATCCGCCATAGCGATTGCGCAACGCGTAGTCTGGCCCGCGCGGCAGCATGAACTCAAGCATCGCCGTTCGCCCGTCTGCGCCTGCCAACAGCCAGGGAGTATCCTTGTTGGCTGCCTGAGCGTTGATGTCTGCCCCCCGTGCGACCAGCATGTCGGCGATCAATGTGTGTCCGGCCTGGACGGCCAATAATAAAGCCGTCTCGCCATTGTTGTTACGGCCATCGACCGGCACTCCGTGATCAAGCAACGTCGCCATTACCCGCGCATCGCCTCGCGAAGCCGCCGCATGAAGCCGTTGAACGCCTGGCGCCGCGTTGTCCTGGGCGGAGGCAGGCAACATGAAAGCCAGACTGGCCAGCAGGAAAAACGTTCGGAGCATGACGGCCTCATTCAGTTCGGACGCTAGATATTCTTCATGCCATTTCGACCTGAAAACAAAAAGAGCGGCCACGAGGGCCGCTCCTTTAAAAATCACTGAACAGTCACTCAGGCAGCTTCGGCGCTGGCCTGAACTGGGCCGGAATCCTTGCCCTTGGCGTCGACATCACGATCAACGAATTCGATCACGGCCATCGGTGCGTTGTCACCAAAGCGGAAACCCGCCTTCAGCACGCGCGTATAGCCACCCTGACGCTCTTTATAGCGCGGACCGAGCACGTCGAAAAGCTTGCGGACCATGACAACGTCCTTGATCTGCGAAATCGCCTGACGGCGCGCATGCAGATCTCCGCGCTTACCCAGCGTGATCAACTTCTCAATGACTGGCCGAAGATCCTTGGCCTTGGGAAGTGTCGTGACAATCTGCTCGTGTTTGATGAGCGCCTGACACATATTGGAGAACATCGCCTTGCGGTGTTCTGGCGTACGATTAAAGCGCCGTTTGGCGCGTCCGTGATACATGGCGTACTCCTCGTTTTTGCAGCCGCCGTGCCAAGGTACGGCTGGTGGTTGCTTGTAGGGAGTAGCGAATGGCGAATAGAAAACCGGCTCTATTCGCTATTCGCCATTCACTATTCGCCTAATAATGCTCTTCGAACCGCTTCGCGAGTTCGTCGATATTTTCCGGCGGCCAGCCGGCGATTTCCATGCCCAGATGCAGACCCATCTGCGCCAGAACTTCCTTGATCTCATTAAGCGACTTGCGGCCGAAGTTCGGGGTGCGCAGCATTTCGCCTTCGCTCTTCTGAATGAGATCGCCGATGTAGACGATGTTATCGTTCTTGAGACAATTGGCCGAACGCACGGAAAGCTCGAGCTCGTCGACCTTCTTGAGCAGCGCCGGGTTGAACGCGAGTTCGGGAATGGAAGGCGTTGCCTCTTCGCGGCGTGGCTCTTCGAAGTTCACGAACACATTGAGCTGATCCTGCAGGATGCGCGCAGCATAGGCCACCGCATCTTCCGGCGTGATTGCGCCGTTCGTCTCAACTGTCATCGTCAGCTTGTCATAATCGAGAATTTGGCCTTCGCGTGTGTTCTCGATGCGGTAGCTGACCTTTTTGACCGGTGAGTAGAGGCTGTCGATCGGGATCAGGCCGATGGGCGAATCTTCCGAGCGGTTGCGATCAGCGGGTACATAGCCCTTGCCGGAGCTGACGGTAAACTCCATGCGAATTTCCGCGCCTTCATCCAGCGTGCAGATCACATGCTTGGGATTCAGAACCTGAACGTCGCCGGTCACCTCAATGTCGCCGGCAACCACAGTGCCCGGACCTTGCTTCTTCAGCACCATACGCTTGGGCGTCTCGCTCTGCATCTTGAACGCAATGTCCTTGATGTTGAGCACCATGTCGGTGACATCTTCGCGAACACCGGGTATCGAAGAGAACTCGTGCAAAACGCCATCGATGTGAACAGAATTAATCGCCGCACCCTGAAGCGATGAAAGCAATACACGGCGAAGGGCATTGCCGAGAGTCAGACCAAAACCGCGTTCGAGCGGCTCAGCAACGACTGTGGCAATACACTGCGGATCATCACCGCTGGTAATTTCGAGCTTGTTGGGGCGAATGAGATCTTGCCAGTTCTTCTGGATCACGGCGGCGCCTCTTTGTGCAGCGCGGGCGTATCAGTCCGTCGACCTTGGCCACGCGCTTTCGGAAGGAAAAGACAGCGCGCGCGACCCGTCGGCCACACGCGCTTAAAAAAAATCAGACCCGGCGGCGCTTGCGAGGGCGGCAACCGTTATGCGGGATCGGCGTCACGTCACGGATTGAAGTCACGGTGAAACCGGCCGCCTGCAACGCACGAAGAGCTGACTCACGGCCCGAACCTGGACCCGAAACTTCCACTTCAACCGTACGCATGCCGTGTTCCGAAGCTTTGCGAGCAGCGTCTTCCGCCGCCATCTGCGCAGCAAAGGGGGTCGATTTACGCGAACCCTTGAAACCCATCGTACCAGCTGACGACCAGGCAATCGTATTGCCCTGCGCGTCGGAAATGGTGATCATCGTGTTGTTGAACGTCGAATTCACATGGGCCACGCCCGATGCGATGTTCTTTCGTTCGCGCCGGCGGACGCGTGCTGCTTCTTTTGCCATATTCTCTCTTACCTTTCGATATCAGCGCCGCCGTAATGCCAGCGGCTACACCCCGGCGAACCGGACGTGACGAAAAGCGGAGGGAAGACAATCCCCTTCGCCCGTCATTGATTGCAGTTCAATTATTTCTTTTTGCCCTGAATGGCTTTCGCCTTGCCCTTGCGCGTACGCGCATTCGTGTGCGTACGCTGTCCACGGACCGGCAATTGCTTCCGATGGCGCAGACCGCGGTAACAGCCAAGATCCATGAGGCGCTTGATATTCATGGAGACTTCGCGGCGCAAATCGCCCTCGACCATATAATCGCGGTCAATTGTTTCACGAATCTGCAGAACTTCCGCATCGCTGAGTTGAGAAACCCGGCGGTCCGCTTCGATATTCACCTTCTGGCAAATGTCGCTGGCATTCTTGGAGCCAATGCCATGAATATATTGCAACGCAATCACTACGCGCTTGTTAGTCGGGATATTAACACCAGCTATACGTGCCACTTGGCTTCTCCATGTGACTGAAAGGCAAGCCTTTCAGCTCGGGTAAACCTGCGTCCGGTGGAGACCGGCCCATGCAGGCAATTCGGAAACACAAACGCATAAACCCGCGCCCGCACGAGGCAGGCCCCGGGGAACGCGTTCCATTTGTCATGGCGTGCTTCTAGTGCGTTGCAACAGAGGCGTCAACACCAAATCGAAATAATTTTGTCATATGAACAGATTCGCGGAATCATATCCCTACGGGTAAATTGGCTATAAATAGCTAATAACCCGAATATTTCTGCCGTTTCAGTCGCCTCGCCATCCCGTCAAGGAAATCTCATGCCTGTCCGGACCGTGATTCCTTTTCCGCTGAAGCTCATCTACACCGCCTTTGTGACTGTCCTCATACCCGTTTACTGGCGCCATTACGGTCCAACTAGAGCATCGTACGTTTAATCGGATGCATACCTCATCGCTTTGAAGAAGTTCCAGCATTCATTTTCCTTGAACAGGAGGCATATGTCGCCAAGCGTTCTCCATAGGGCGTCGAAAGTTCGCGCTTGGGCCTTTCGCAGATGGGCCT
>CANJJI010000037.1 GCA_947474545.1 Beijerinckiaceae bacterium
ATAGCGTCTCGCGCAGAGGCATTTCGAGGCACTCGCCTGTTGGTGATTTGTCGTGGAAACACCATGCCAGGTTCGGACCCGGATGCCTCGATTTATTCCCTTTCAGGGCGAAAAATCAGCGCGCAATCGCGGTTTTGCAATTGGCTCGTTATTATCTGGGATCAAGTATCTGAATCCTTTATTCCGCAGATAGTTCCACAGCCCGTTTTACGAGATGAGGCGGGGTCCTGTAGAACCTGTCCATAAGGCCGGCAATGCGCTCGCCCTCCATGGGAGCGAAATCGATGGCGATTTTCTTGCCGTCGGCTAGAGTCTCAGGGTCTTTCATCGTATCCATGAGCGCCTTGCGCAGAGCCTGGACCCGGTCCTTCGGTGTACCCGGCGGGGCCGCCAGAGGGCGGGTGATTTCGGACGGGCGGAACAGCAATTCGCCGATCTGCCGGGCTTCGTCATCCCTCAGGATATCGCCCGCCGAAGCCGCATTCCCGAAAAGCTCGACCTTCCTGTCCAGTCCCGCCTGAAAAATGATTGTCAGATCGCCTGACTGGATGTCGTGCATGTAGGAACCGCGCACTGATGATTCGTACATGCCGCAGGTCGCGTGCGCTTCCCCGTTCTGCATGGCCAGATTGATTTCCTTGGTTCCCTTGTAGCCGATGACGACCTTGATCGGCGCGCCGAGCAGCTTTTTCAGGATGACCGGATATGTGCTGGTTTCAGCCTCCGGCGACGTCGAGCCAAAGACGATCGTCTTTTTTGACCTGATGAGATCGTCGAGCGTTTTGATGCCAACACCGCCGCCTTTCCAGATTCCGCAGGCGTTGATGTCATTGTGCATGGAGCCTATCCACTCGAATTTTGCCGGTTCGGCCTTGACGTTCTGATTGCCGCGCAGGGGCTCCAGCATCAAGAGTGCGCCGAACACGCCGAGTGTCAGGCCATCTTTCGGGGCGACATTGTAAAGGTGATTGACCACGCGCAGGCTGCCACCGCCCGGCATGTTGGACACCACGACATTGGGTGCGCCGGGAATATGCCGCCCAAAATGACGTGCGACAATGCGCGTGGTGATGTCGTAGCCACCGCCTGCCCCATAGCCGACATTAATGGTCAGCGTCTTGTCACGAAAAAATTCCGCCGGGGTCTGCGCCTTCGCTCCGCCTGATCCCAGAACCAGCGCGGCGGCGGCCATTGCAGCTATCGGTCCAGTCTGGAGCGCCATGTTTCCCCTCAAAATTTATGCCTTGTTTAACCATACGGGAAACGAGCGTCAGGACAAAGTCCGCTCCGGTAACCCCGGCGCAAGGTCGTGTCCGCTAGTGTGCAACCTCAAAGCTCCCGCTCCGGGTCGTGGCGATCAGGATTTTAGAAATGCAAGACGGTGTTGAAGACAAATTCTCACGACAGGCAAACGGCGATCATGCCGCTTTGCGTTTGGGAGGACTTACGAAAATCTTCAACAAACCCGCAGTCAACAATTTCAATCTCACTGTTCGGCCGGGCGAATTCTATGCGCTTCTCGGCCCCAATGGCGCGGGCAAGACGACGACGCTGCGGATGGTGGCAGGACTTCTGCCGCCGACCAGTGGCTCCATCGAGATTTTCGGGATCGACGCCCTACGCAACCCGATCGAGGCCAAACGTATCACGGCCTGGCTGCCAGACGAGCCGATGCTCTATGACAAGCTCGATCCGGTCGAATATCTCGAATTCGTCGCGGGCCTTTGGGGCGTCGAACCCCGCCGGGCCGAAGCCAATGCAGAAGAGCTCCTCAATGTGCTTGGCCTGTGGGAGCACCGCAACGAACGCTGTGAGGGGTTTTCGCGCGGCATGAAGCAAAAGGTGGCTCTCGCGGGCGCACTTATCCACGAGCCCAAACTCCTGATGCTGGACGAACCGCTGACCGGGCTTGACGCAGCCATCGCCCGTCAGGTGAAGGAACTTCTCACCCGGCGCGTCAACGGCGGCGCAACGATCATTCTTACGACTCATATTCTGGAAGTGGCGGAAAGGCTCGCCAGCCGCATCGGCATCATCAACAAGGGTCAGCTGATCGCCGAAGGTACGCTGGATGAAATGCGTCAGAAATCGGGAAGCAAGGATTCATCACTGGAGGACATGTTCCTCACCCTGACCGGCGTGATGGAGAATGCTGCGTGAACAAGGTCTGGCTGGCGCCACAACCGGGCTCGCTTGGCTGGCTCGTGATGCACGATCTGCTTTTGAGCTGGCGGCGGTTTCGCTCGATGTTCGGTGGCATGTCCAACCGCAAGGGCGTGATCATTGTGCTCATCGCCATCGTGGTCTTTCACGCCCTCGGTATTCCGGTTGCACAATGGTTTGTGACGACCGAACCCGGCGGAGCCAATCAGCGGCTTTTCATGCCTGCGCTCGCATCCATCGTGCTTTTCGTAATGCCGTGGCTGGTATCTCAATCGCTGACGAGCACGACGCGTGCGCTGTATACGCGCAATGATCTCGACCTGCTGCTGTCCTCGCCCCTACCGCCACGGTTCATCCTGTTTGCGCGCGCGCTCGCGATTGGTTGCGAATCCATCGGCTCTGTCGCCATCTTCGTTCTGCCCATTGCCAACACCAATGCTTTTTTTGGCGGCTGGAAATGGCTGGCAGTCTATCCAGCACTAATGGCCGCAGGGCTTTTCTCCACCGCCATCGGCATTATTCTGACGCTGTTGCTGTTCCGGATAGCCGGCCCGCGCCGTACGCGCGTACTGTCACAAATTCTGGCGACGATTATCGGCGCAGCCTTCATCATGACCCTGCAAGGGCTGAACATCATGCCCGAAGGCGTACGCGAAGCCATCGTGACTTCGATAGAGCAACCGGGAAGCGGATTTATCTATGATACGCAGAACTGGCTCTGGCTCCCTGTCCGGGCAGTTGCAGGACACTGGGATGCCCTGATTCTCTGGTGCTCGATCGCCGTGATTACATTTACCGCGACGGCGCTGGTGCTGGGCGAACGGTTCGCCATGAGCGCCGTACATTCGGCCAGCGCCGTGGCAACGCCGGCCCGGCAAACGTCCAACAAGCCATTGAGATTTCGCAAAGGCGCCGGACGCGCGTTGCGGCTCAAGGAATGGCGGCTGCTTGGCCGGGACCCCTGGCTTCTCAGCCAGATCATGCTTCAGGTGATCTACACGCTGCCCGTCAGTATCGTGATCTGGCGCAGCCAGGGACCGAGTGGCTCGCTGGCGATCTCGGTTGCGCCGGCCGTCGTCGTCATTGCGGCGCAAATATCGGCTTCGCTGGCCTGGCTGACGATTTCCAGTGAAGACGCGCCAGAGTTCCTGACGACAGCACCTGTAGAGCGGCATGAAGTGGAGCGGCGAAAACTCGAGGCTATCGCCATTCCTCTTTTATGCTTTCTTGCAGCTCCACTCCTGGCACTCGCCTGGACATCTATGGAGCTGGCTCTTTACACTGCGCTGTTCGCGGCGGGGGCCTCTGCATCGACGGCTTTCCTGAACTTTTGGCATCCGATGCCAGGCCGGAGGGTTGCCGTGTTGCGGCGTCATTCACAATCCAAACTGATCGCCGTACTTGAACATCTGATGGCGCTGCTGTGGGCTGTTGCGATGGTGCTGGCGGTTGTCGAATCCGCGATCTCGCTGCTCCTGCTTGCTATTATCGGCGCTGTACTCTGGTTCAACCGGCCCAAGCCGGCAAAGCCCGCCCCCCTGCAGACCACCACAGCCATTGTGGCCGCCTAGAGCGCCTTGCGGTTACAATGGATCGCAAGGCTGCTCTAACTTTGTGTTTTCACGCGTTTGCTGACGGAAAACCGGATGCCGATTTTCTTGCAAACGGTCTAAGACTCTCCCGCCATGCCTGCCAGCAAACGTGGAAACGAATATGTTCCGGGTGGAACAGCCTTTGCTCCTTTCTTGCCTGACGATTGTTAACGGGCGTTAAGCTTGCCAACCTGACCGAAATCAGGACGCCAGCAGCCCGTAACGGCACAGGCGGGCAAAATGGCTACTTCAAATGTCGAGTTACGGAACAGGATGTTCGGGACGGCCGGGGGCCGCACCGATGCTAGAGCCATTTCCACTGAACGCGATGCCCTGGCCCCCGTTCACAGGGCCCCTCCTGCCCGCTCGCTCGCCCGCGCCGCCTCCGTTACCGAATGGGTCACGCGGGACGAACCGCTCCGGCCGAACCCGGCCGCACTGTCCCAACGCATGCTGGCCCGCGCGCTCGCCAAATTCGTAGCTGACCCGCCGGGACGCCTTGTCTTTGCGGATTCTGGCAAAGGACTTACAATCCTGCTCGTGATGCTGGCGGCTGTCATCGCTTCGGCAGGCGACATGCCCGAAGGATTCGCCTGGCTTTCCGCACTCGGTGACTTCCTCCAGCCCTTCGCCCTGCCGGCTTTTCTCGTCTTCGCTGGCATGTTTGTGCAACGCTCACGCGAATGGGCCTGGTCCGATTATATCGTGCGCAAGACAGGATCGTTTGCCATCGCATCCGCAATCTGGCTCGTGGCGGCGTCTTTCTGTCTCTGGCTGACGCAAGACGCTGCGCCCAGGGGGATCACAGGCTTTTTCAGCCTGGCGGGCACGCAGGCCGATCTCGCCATCGCTCTATTCATTCTGCCGCTGTTTTTCTTGATCTGGAAGATGCTCAGACGTTTCCGGACGGGCACGATTTTCGTGATCGCCGCAATCATGGAAATTCTCCACACGGATCAGGGTGGCGTTCTCTGGGTGGAACTGATGCGCGGACTTGTGTATTTCGCCGCCGGTCATTGCATGGCGCAGAATTTTCGCGCGCTGGCGCGCTTTGTCCGCGAAAACCCCGTTCCAGCTGGTGCGATGCTTGCGGTCTGGGCCGCATTCAACGGCCTGCTGACAGCGGCCAGTCTTCCCCTGGCCTATGGCGTGAAAATTTCGATCTTGCCGTTTGCCAGTCTTGGTCTGGGCCTTGCCGGCGCCGCCGCCATGGTGATTGCGGGACAATTGCTGGCGGAATCGCGTTTTAACCCATTCTTCTCGCTGATCGGCCGCAAATGGATCATCTTCTATGCGACTTTACCGCTGGCGTTCGTATTTTGCGGCCGCATGATGGTGACGGGCGGGCTTTTTCCGACCACCAGCCATGCCATCGCGGCTTTGCTGAGCGCAGTGCTGGCGGCCGGCCTGGCTCTCATTTTGCTGGATCTGCGCAATCAGCCTGCTCAGCCTGAGGCCAGCGGAAGCCGCAATCTGTGAAGTGCGGCTTAAAGTGGGTCGCGCCGCATACAAACTGCTGTAATGTTCCTGCATGTTGATATGCGCCCGGCACGCCGGGCCAGACAGGGATGCAGCAGGCATGAACCCGGTACACAGGCCCGTTCAGAAGGGCGACCATATCTTTCTGGTCGATGGGTCGTCTTTTGTCTTTCGCGCCTATTTCCAGTCCATGCGGCAGGACCAGAAATATAATTATCGCTCAGACCGTCTGCCCAACGGCGCCGTCCGGCTTTTCTGCACAAAGCTTTTTCAATTCATCGAAAAAGGCGCAATGGGCATCATGCCGACGCATCTGGCTATCATTCTCGACAAATCCGAGAATTCGTTTCGCAAGGAACTCTATCCCGCCTACAAGGCGAACCGCTCCGAACCGCCGGAAGACCTTGTACCGCAATTTCCGCTGATGCGCGAAGCCATCCGCGCCTTCGGACTTATCCCCATCGAGCAGGACAAATACGAAGCTGATGATCTCATCGCAACCTATGCGAAGCAGGCGCGCGAGCGCGGCGCTGATGTGCTCATTATCTCCGCTGACAAGGATCTGATGCAGCTGATCCAGCCGGGGGTGTTCATGTACGATCCCGCGTCAGGGGATCGCGATGAGCGGCGCATCGGCGAGAATGAGGTTGTTGATTATTTTGGTGTGCCCGCAGAAAAAGTCGTCGATGTGCAATCGCTCGCGGGGGATTCCACCGACAACGTGCCGGGCGCGCCGGGCATTGGCATCAAGACGGCCGCACAGCTCATCAACGAATATGGCGATCTCGATACGCTGATCGCGCGCGCTGGCGAGATCAAGCAGAACAAGCGGCGTGAGACGCTTACCAATCCCGAAGTCATCGAAAAGGTGCGGGTTTCAAAACAGCTGGTCAAGCTCGTCGACGATGTACCGTTGTTAACACCCATAGACGATCTCGGCTTGCATCAGCCGGATGGCAAGACCTTGGTTGCGTTTCTCAAAGCGATGGAATTTACGACCATCACGAAGCGCGCAGCCGATACGTTTGAAGTTGACGCCAATGAAATCGAACCAGATCCCCGCTTGGTTGGCCCCGGCGGCTGGCGCGGGCGCAATGGGGAGCAACGCGAAGACGCTGAAAACGCCTCCGCCAGCGCACAAGCTGCTGCAAATGCGGCGGCGCCTGAAGCGGCCGGAAAACCAGCCGCCCGCGCTACAACCGGTACAATGACGCCAGCCTCGCTCGCAACACAACGCGCTTCGCAAGCATTGGAGCAAAAGATCGACCGCAGCGCCTATCGCACTGTTACAACACTCGACGACCTCGACGCCTGGATTGCTGAAGGTTTCGCCAGCGGCATTATCTGCGTCGATACGGAAACATTGTCACTCGACCCGATGCAGGCTGAGCTTGTTGGCATTGCGCTTGCCACTGCGCCCGGCCGCGCCTGCTATATCCCGCTCGGCCATCGCAGCGATGGCGCGGGCGGCGATCTCTTCGGCGGCAATGCTTTGGTATCTGGCCAATTGAAAGAAAGCGATGTCATCGCGCGGATAAGGCCGCTGCTGGAATCGCCAGCGGTTCTCAAGATCGCGCAAAACATGAAGTTTGACTGGCTGGTCTTTCAAAAGGCCGGCATCACGGTTGCGCCCAGCGATGACACGATGCTGATGTCCTATGTGCTGGATGCTGGCGTCAACGGCCATAGCATGGACGAGCTTTCACAAAAATATTTCGGCCACAAGCCCGTTGCATTCGAAGAGGTCGCAGGCAAGGGCAAGAACTTCATCGGCTTTGCCCGGGTGGATATTGCAAAAGCCAGCGAATATTCGGCCGAGGATGCGGACGTGACCTTGCGCCTATGGGCCGTGCTGAAGCCGCGCCTGGCCGCCGAACACATGACCACAGTTTATGAGACGCTGGAACGCCCGCTGATCGATGTACTCGCACGCATGGAGCGTCGCGGCATTTCCATTGACAGGCAGATTCTCTCGCGCCTGTCAGGCGAATTCGCGCAGGGCATGGCGCGGCTAGAAGCTGAAATTCAGGAGCTGGCGGGCGAGCCCATCAACATCGGATCGCCCAAACAGATAGGCGACATCCTTTTTGGCAAGATGGGCGTATCCGGCGGCAAGAAGACGGCCACCGGCGCATGGTCAACGGCTGCCAATGTGCTTGAAGATCTCGCCGAACAGGGCAATACATTCGCCGCACGGATTCTAGACTGGCGGCAATTACAGAAGCTGAAATCGACTTATACGGATGCTTTGCCTGAATATGTGAACCCGCACACCAAGCGTGTTCACACGTCCTATTCGCTTGCCGCAACAACGACGGGCCGTCTGTCATCGTCGGAACCCAATCTGCAGAACATTCCCGTGCGCAACGAAGCCGGTCGCAAGATTCGCACGGCCTTTGTTGCGGCAAGCGGCAACAAGATCATGTCAGCGGATTATTCGCAGATCGAATTGCGCGTGCTGGCGCATATGGCGGATATTCCGCAATTGAAGAAGGCTTTTGCCGACGGGCATGACATTCACGCGATGACAGCATCGGAAATGTTCAACGTTCCCTTAAGCGAAATGACCGGCGAAATCCGCCGCCGCGCCAAGGCGATCAATTTCGGCATCATCTACGGCATTTCCGCTTTCGGCCTTGCCAATCAGCTGGGCATTTCGCGCGAAGAGGCGGGCGCCTATATCCGTAAATACATGGAGCGCTTTCCCGGCATTCGCGATTACATGGAGACAACCAAGAAGATCTGCCGCGAGCAGGGCTTTGTGACCACGATCTTCGGCCGTAAATGTCACTACCCCCGCATCACCGCGAGCAATCCGAGCGAACGCGCCTTCAACGAACGGGCCGCGATCAACGCGCCCATACAAGGTTCAGCCGCCGACATCATCCGTCGCGCCATGGTGCGCATGGATTCTGCGCTCGTCAAAGCGAAACTCGATGCAAGGATGCTGTTGCAGGTGCACGACGAACTCGTCTTCGAAGCGCCGGAGGATCAGATCGACGCAACCATCGCCGTGGTCCGCAAGGTGATGATTGATGCGCCGCATCCGGCGGTGCAACTCGCCGTGCCACTACAGGTGGATGCGAAGGCCGCGAAGAACTGGGATGAGGCGCATTGAGGGATTTACTTATGCCGCCGCCATGGCGTCGCACAGGCTTTCGATTTTAACCCGTCCATCCGTAAAGGCGGTGAGCGCGCTGCCATCGGGCACTTCCTGCCATTGGGCGCGGTCATCATCCAGCGGCTCAGAAACAACGAGAATTCTACCGTTGTCATTTCGCCAATAGAGCGTCGGCGGCTTGGCGTCGGACGCCCAGCGATAGGCGCGCAGGGTCTGGCCATCGGTCAGCGCCGCCGTCAGACGCAGCGGCTCTTTGACTTGCGCCGATTGCATGAGCGCAGCGATGCGCTTCAACGTCAGCGCCATCGCATTCAGCGGGTCGTTCTCCAAACCGGCGCCGAGGGCAGCCAGGAAGATCGCTTCGGAATCCGTTGTGCCGTGCCGGTGTGTATAGAGCTCGTCAGGTATCAGTTCTTCGACGCGCCGCTTCACCTGCAGATAGCCGCCGATCTGGCCGTTGTGCATGAACATATGTTGGTTGTAGGCGAATGGATGGCAATTGGCCCGTACACTTGCCGTGCCCGTGGAGGCGCGAACATGGGCAAAGAACAGGCGAGAACGTACCTGTGCGCAGATCGAGCGGAGATTTTCGTCTGACCACGCTGGCCGGATTTCCCTGTAGACGCCCGGCAGAGGCCGTTCGGAATACCAGCCAAGACCAAAACCGTCGCCATTGGTGGTGGTCACACTTTCAGAGGCCCTGAGCGACTGTGCAATCAGGGAGTGGCCGGGATCTGAAACCAAAGTTTCCATGAGGACGGGTTCACCCCGGTAGGCGATCCAGCGGCACATGTCAGACTGATCCATATCGGTACTATAGGAAAACATCGCCGTTAAGAATTGCTCGACATCTGTGTATGAATTGTTAACGTCGCGGCAATTGCGGCAAAAAGCGCGCCCGGACTGCCGGATGGGGGGACAACATGGACGCACATGCAGCGCCGAATGTGATTTTCGGCTGGAGCCCGATGTGGGTGGCGACGCTTATCATGCTCGCTGTCTATGCAGTCATCATCGCTGAAAAAATCAATCGCGCGATAGTCGCCCTGCTGGGCGTCAGCCTGATGCTGTTTACCGGGATCCTGACACAACCGCAGGCGACCTCCGCCATTGACGCCAACACAATCGGCTTGCTGACGGGTATGATGATCCTTGTTTCGATTTCCCGCCGCTCGGGCATGTTTCAATATGTAGCGATCTGGGCCGCGCAACGGGCCAAGGCGCATCCGGCGGGTTTGATGGTCATGTTATCGGTGGCCACCGCAGTGTTATCGGCCTTGCTCGACAACGTAACCACCGTGCTGCTGGTCGTGCCAGTAACGATGCTGATTGTTCGCGAACTGAAAGTGCCGGCCTATCCGTTTCTGTTCGCTGAAATCTTCGCCTCCAATATCGGCGGCACGGCGACCCTGATCGGCGATCCGCCCAATATTCTTATTGGCTCGCTGGTGGGCCTGACGTTCAACGCCTTCATCATTCACCTGTCGCCCATCATCATCGTCATCATGGCCGCTCAATTGCTGATGACGCATTTCATCTGGGGCATGAGGATCTCGGCCGCCAGCGAAGACCGGGCGCGTATTATGGGTATGCGCGCGATTGATACAATTGAAGACTGGACACTGCTGAAGCAATCGCTTTGTGTGCTTTCGCTGGTGATCTTTGGATTTGTATTTCACAAGCTGATGCACATCGAGCCTGCGACCATCGCGATGACGGGCGCCGCCATCCTCATGTTTCTCGACAACTGGCAGCATCATGCGGAGAAACAGTCGGAGAACGTCCACAAGACGTTTACCGATGTGGAATGGATCACGATCTTTTTCTTCATCGGGCTGTTCATTGTCGTGCATGGTGTGGAGCGCAGCGGATTTTTGAAATTGCTCGCCGATCAACTCGTCGCGGCGACCGGCGGCAATCTGGCGACTACGGGTTATGCGATCCTCTGGGCTTCTGCAGTTCTTTCGGCCCTTATCGACAATATCCCCTTTGTCGCAACCATGATCCCGCTCATCAAGAGCATGGCGCCCGCCTTTGGTGGCGAAGCGGCAATCGAACCGCTATGGTGGTGCCTGTCCCTTGGCGCATGTCTCGGAGGCAATGGTACGCTGATCGGCGCTTCGGCCAATCTGACGGTGGCCGGCATAGCGGAACGTGAAGGCGTGCCGTTCCGGTTTCTCACTTATATGCTGTATGCTTTTCCGATGATGCTGGTGAGTATCGCGATCAGCCATATTTATGTGTGGTGGCGGTATTTTTGAGTGTCTTCACACCAGCCCCAGCAATTCCCGGCAATTATCAGCCGCAATAGACTTCTGCACGGCTTCATCAAGGGCGGTCGCCTTCAGCGCCGCTGTCAGCCGCGCAGCAATCGGCTTGTCGTTGACGATCGGCCAGTCGCTGCCAGCCAGAACATTTTTCGGTCCTAATATATCGACAGCTGCGCGGATCAGCGCCGGGTCAAAACCCATGGTGTCGATTAACACATGTTTGCGCATGATTTCGCGCGCCCCGCTTTGCTGCAGGCTTTGATCGGAAAACGCTGTCGCCATTGCAAGCCCGCCGAATGCAAGCGCGGTCACAACAATGCGCAATCCCGGCAATTGCGAAAATACGCCACTTTCGATCAGTGCGATCAAGGCTGCCGAGTTGACTGTGCCACGCGCGAACAAAGTGCCAATCCGTCCATAAGGAACCATTTGATCTGTCAGTGGCTGCGGATTGACCGGGTGGACGAAAACAGGAACCCCCAACCTTGCCGCCACTTCCAGCGTCGGGCGCGCTTGCGGCGCGTCAATCATGACATCACCGCGCGCACAATCGACGAACACGCCTCGCAAGCCCAGCTGGCCAATGGCGCGCTCCGCCTCGCGCGCGGATATGTCGCCATCGTAAGCATCGATCGAAGCAAGTCCGTGGATGCGACCGGGATGACGAGCAGCAATGGCGGCCAGAGAATCATTCATGGCGATGATCGTGGCATGTGGCGCCCGCCCGGAGGCATCGGCAATCAAGGCGGCGGGGATATTGACAACGCGTGCGGAAATATCGCCATCGCGTATGTCTTGCAGCAGGAGATTTTCATCTGACAGCTTGCGCGCCAGGGCTTCCCAGCGTGCTTTCTGGTCGGGCGGAAAAGTATCGGCGGCCGTCTGCCGGAATTGCCCGGGGATATGGTGGTTGTGGAAGTCGATTACATCCAGCGAATGGGCCATATTTCTTTTCTCCGCGCCTTTTGAATAAGGCTGGTCTGTTGCAGGAAGTCCTGGGCATCATGTTTATCGTAACCTCTGCAACGCCGATACAGCCAACGCAAAACGGCGGCCCTGAGGCCGCCGTAACCGCACGCGATGGGTTTGGTCCGTTTACTCTGCGGCGATACGCATCACCGGGGCGGCCTCGCGCACAGCGGCATCCACATCCTTCTCAAACGCCACAAAGTTCTTCGTGAACATGTCGACGAGGTGCTTGGCGGTGCGGGCGAATTCCGCCTTGTCCTTCCAGGTTTTCACTGGTTCCAGAATATGCGGCTCGACGCCGGGCACCGATGTTGGGACTGCAAGGCCAAAATAGGGGTCGGTGCGATAGGTCGCCTTTGAAAGGGAGCCATCGAGCGCCGCGGCCAGCAGACGGCGGGTCACCTTG
Organism: Beijerinckiaceae bacterium; assembly: GCA_947474545.1. GTDB lineage: Bacteria > Pseudomonadota > Alphaproteobacteria > Rhizobiales > Beijerinckiaceae > Terripilifer. Next base: position 12,001 of record CANJJI010000037.1, read on the forward strand.
ATGGGCATGCGGCGTCCCACGCCCTCCTTGCCGCCGGTCCAGCCGGTGTTGACCAGCCAGCAATCAACGGAGTGCTTGGCGATAAGATCGCGCAGCATGTTGCCATAAACGGAAGGATGCAACGGCAGGAAGGGATGGCCGAAGCAGGTGGAGAAAGTCGCTTCAGGACCTGTCACGCCCTTCTCGGTGCCGGCCACCTTGGCTGTGTAGCCGGAGAGGAAGTGATACATGGCCTGGGCCGGATCAAGCTTGGCGATCGGCGGCAACACGCCGAAGGCGTCGCAGGTCAGCATGATGATATTCTTGGGATGACCGCCACGGCCGGTGGCTGACGCGTTGGAAATGAAATCCAGCGGATAGGCGACACGGGTGTTTTCGGTCTTTTCTTCTGAATCGAAATCCGGCTTGCGGGTCACCGGATCGAAGACCACGTTTTCCAGCACGGTGCCGAAGCGCTCGGTGGTTGCATAAATTTCCGGCTCGGCTTCGCGCGACAGGCGAATCGCCTTGGCGTAGCAGCCGCCTTCGAAGTTGAACGTACCTTCCTTGCCCCAGCCATGCTCGTCATCGCCAATCAAGGTGCGATCAGGAACCTGCGAAAGCGTCGTCTTGCCGGTGCCGGACAGACCGAAGAAAACGGCGACATCGCCATGATCGCCTTCGTTTGCGGAGGCGTGCATGGGCAGGACGCCCTGCGCGGGCAGGGTCCAGTTGAGCCAGGTGAAGACCGACTTCTTCATCTCGCCAGCGTAATTAGTGCCGCCAATGAGGACGATCTTGCGGGTGAAATCCAGCGCAATCACGGTCTCGCTCTTGCAGCCGTGGCGTTTGGGGTCGGCCTTGAAGGACGGCAGGTCGATGATTGTGAGATCGGCCGTGAAATTGGCCAGCTCTGTTTTGTCAGGGCGAATCAGCAGATTGCGGATGAACAGTGAATGCCAGGCGAATTCGGTGATGACGCGGGTTTTGACGCGGAAAGCCGGATCGGCGCCGCCATAAAGATCCTGCGCGAAGAGGTCCATGCCCTCCATGTGCTTCTTGAAATCGCCGAGCAAAACTTCAAACTGATCGGGCGTAATGGAATTGTTATTGCCCCACCAGACCTTGCCCTCGGTGGTGGCGTCACGGACGGTATGTTTGTCCTTCGGTGAACGGCCCGTGTGAATGCCGGTTTCCGCATTAATCGGACCGCCGGGCATGATCACCGCTTCGCCGCGGCGAATGGATTCTTCATAAAGCATGGGCGCTTCCAGATTGTAGGAAACGCTCTTGATGTTTTTCAAGCCGAATTTATCGATGCCAAATGATTTGTTCCAGACGCCGGTTTCCTGCATCTTGATCTCCACGCGGACTCGCCGCTCGATTGCCGCTGCTGTTCCCAACGTCCTGGTGACGTGGCCTTATTCACACGCTTTCCGGCCGGACCGAATTACCAGGACGGCGGGAAGAACGAATCCTCGTGCCGCGTTTCGACTCCCGTAAATACGCGAATGAGGTGGCGGGCTCTTTACCCGCCACAAGCCTCTAGGGCAAGCATCGCGCCGATATTTAGAGCATAGGGATTAATGTTCTACCACTGTTACTTATGCTGCACCGCAGCAATCGAGGTTCATGCCGGCCGGGATCGCGCGTCATGCGCAAGCGCCGCCAAAATTCTGCGCAACCCATTGCCGTTTGTGATGCGTTCAGGGAAATCCAACCGGGCGGTTAGATCGCCAAGCGCGAGGTCCAATCCGTCCGGATCGATACCGCTCGCGCGCCAGCGGCCATCCTTTTCGCCCAGCAGACGCGTGGCGTAGAGCCGCACTGCGTCATTGTGTTCACTGTTCATATGCGCGATTGCGCTTGCTTCCAGCGCAGTCAGTTCGTCAGCGCCTTCCATCCCGGTCAGAATTTCTTGGCCGGTGAACTCGGCGGCACGGGCGAAACCTCCGTTGAGATGGGCACGCACGACCTCGAGCCGCCAGAAGGCGAAATCGCCGAAATCGGCATAAAGCGCGGATTTGGGATGGCGGTTCAAAAAGCGCGTCTTGAGCGCTTCGCGTTGCGCTTCATCCGCGACGCGAAGCGCTTCACCCACGACTGTCAGCCGCGCATGGGCCAACGGATCCCCTTTGCCGCCCTCAGACAGGAGGACCGACGCGCGTTTGTCTGCTGCGAGATTCTTGGTGTGAGCCGAAAGGCTGGACATCAGCAAAATTGGCGAGCCATCCATTGCAGTGGCCACGTTTACTAGCGTGGCAAATGGGTAGCCATCTGGAGTCAATGTCGCCAGAGCCCCCGCACGGATTGAGCGCAGCAGCCGTTTGGCTTCGCCGCGGGCGTTATAGCCGGGCGGAACTCCGGGCGGGACGGATGCCGATGGCTTGTCCTCGGTCATTTCGCGCCTCCGCTGGTTTATGGGGCCTTGAGTCCGCCGGTCGCCTTGAGGATGGCTTCAACTGTTGCGCGTTGCTCTGCAATCACTTGTGCAAATTCAGCCGGAGAACTGGTCCGCACCACACTGCCCATTTTTCCGAATTTCTCCGCAAACTCAGGATCCTTCGCTGCTTCTGCGATATCGGCGGCGATGGCCTGAATCTGCGCAGAAGAAAATTCCTTTGGCGCAAAATAACCGCAGAAACTGACCACAGTCAGCTCCGGCATGCCCAGCTCTTTTGCTGTCGGGACATTCGGCAACTGCGGGGCGCGTTCGCCGTTGAGCACAGCAACGATGGTCGCCTGGCCGGATTCCAGCAGGGGCGACAGGCTCGCGTATGACGTTGCGTAAGCCTGAATACGTCCCTGGCCAACGTCCTGCAAGGCTGCGCCGAGCGCCGCATACGGCACATAGGCCATATCCAGCTTATTGGAACGCAGGAAGGCGCCAAACAGCATAGCGGGAAGGCCCTGTGTCGCACTCCAGTTCAGCTTGCCAGATTCGGCCCGGATTTTCTGCTTGAGGCCCTCCAGATTGGTAATCCCCGTGGTTTTGGACACGGCAAATGTTTGCACGAAATCGGCAATCAGCGAGATCGGCTTCAGGTCCACTGCGGGGTCATAGGGAAGCTTTGCCTGAGCCGTGAAGGGGCTAATCGTGATCGGGCCGCCGAACGAACACAGGAGGGTATGGTCATTGCCCGCATTGGCAAATGCGCCAACGCCGGTCACGCCATCAGCGCCGGGTCTGTTCTCGACAACAACGGGCTGATTCCAGATCAAGGAAAGCTTTTGCGCGAAAAAACGGCAGCTCAGGTCAATGCCAGAACCCGGTGGCTGGGGCGTGATGACCCGGACCGGGCGTGTGGGCCAGACGGGCTGGGCGAGGGCCTGGCCGTTAAGAATTGTGGCGAAAAGCGACGCCAAACACGCCATTCCCATTGAATTTATCTTCACGGTTCCCTCGATGTCTCAATTCTGGCGTTGGCTTTTAGCGCGCCTGTGCTGCTTTGTCGCCGTCCACGTGTGCTTTTCACCGGGAACACCTATATAAGGTAATATCTGGGATTTCGGGGTGGGGTGAGTCTGGCGTTTACTAAAAAAGCCTTCGCCCTTTCCCGGCGGGTTTTCGCCGTTGAATTGATCCGAAGGCGTCACATTTCGGCCCGGAAACATGCCCAGTCTGGCTTCCGGTCCAGCCCAAGCAGGCGGGATCGCCGCAATCACTGGCCGAGCCCCTCCCGCAGGAGCTGGCCTTTACGAGGTAAAGCACCTTATGCCCACAATCGCTCTCGTCGACGACGACCGCAACATTCTTACGTCTGTTTCCATTGCTCTGGAAGGCGAAGGCTATCGCGTCCAGACTTATAACGATGGGGCCTCTGCACTCGACGGCCTGCGGACGAATCCGCCCGATCTGGCGATTTTCGATATCAAGATGCCGCGGATGGATGGCATGGAATTGTTGCGCCGCCTGCGGCAGAAGTCGGATCTTCCGGTGATTTTTCTGACGTCGAAGGACGAAGAAATCGACGAATTGTTTGGGCTTAAAATGGGCGCGGATGATTTCATCCGCAAACCCTTCTCGCAACGGCTTCTGGTCGAACGCGTCAAGGCGATCCTGCGCCGCTCCAACCCCAAGGAAGCCGCGGCGACCAAGGAATCAGAAGCCAAGATGCTGGAACGCGGGCTCCTGAAGATGGACCCGGAGCGTCACACCTGCACCTGGAAGAACGAGCCGGTTACCTTGACTGTGACCGAATTTCTCATCCTCCACGCTCTCGCCCAGCGCCCCGGCGTTGTGAAAAGCCGCAATGCGCTGATGGACGCCGCCTATGACGATCAGGTCTATGTGGACGACAGGACGATCGACAGCCACATCAAGCGTCTGCGCAAGAAGTTCAAGGTCGCAGATGACGATTTCGAAATGATCGAAACGCTTTACGGTGTAGGATATCGTTTCAAGGAAGCGTGAGCGCGTAACACTTGAAGCGCCCCGCCATGAACAGTGAAACCGCATGAGCGTCGATGCGCGCGAGGGACCGGGCCAGATTGCGGATGTGACGGCTTCGCCTTCACAAGCGGCGGCTCGCGGCCAGCCGGGCAGAAGCCCCGGAGTCAAAAACCCCAGTCTGGCGGCGCGCACCCGCAAGATCCGCCGGGCGATTGCCGCCCGTTTGTCCTCCACGCTGACGCGGCGCATTCTTCTGGTCAATCTTGGCGGCCTTGCAGCGCTGCTGATCGGCTTTCTCTACCTCAATCAATTGCGCGAAGGGCTGATCGACGCGCGCGTACAAAGCTTGCAAACCCAGGGCGAAATCATCGCCGCCGCCATCGCCGCCTCTGCAACGGTGGAGACGGACGCGATCACGCTGGATCCCGACAAGCTTCTCGAACTTCTGCCCGGCCAAAGCTATTCGGGGCGCGAAGACAATGATTCGTCGCTCGAATTCTCGATCAACCCGGAGCGGATCGGGCCGGTGTTACGGCGACTGGTGACGCCGACCCGCACACGAGCGCGCGTCTATGACCGGGAAGGTTACCTGCTGCTGGATTCACTTTCGCTGGCGGACCGCTCGACCATCCTGCAATTCGATCTGCCGCCTCCCGCCGCCGGTAATACGCCCGATGATCGCAAGCCCGGCTATTTCCAGGGGATCTGGGCCAATCTCAAGAATCGTTTCGGCGGCACCAATTTTCCGCTTTATGAAGATATCGGGCTTGGCAATGGACGCGCCTATGGCGAGGTCGTGAGCGCGCTCGGCGGCACCGCGCAATCGGTCGTGCGCGCGAATGCGCGCGGGGAAACCATCATTTCCGTGGCCGTGCCGGTCCAGCGCTTCCGGGTCGTGCGCGGCAGTCTGCTGATGTCTACGCAGGGTGGCGATATCGACAAGATCATCGTGGCCGAAAGGCGCGGCATTATCAGGCTGTTTCTAGTTTATGCGGCTGTAATGTTCGTGCTGTCCTTGTTTCTGGCCGGCACGATTGCTGAACCCATCCGCCGTCTGGCCGAAGCTGCGGACCGGGTGCGGCGCGGTTCCAAGAACCGGCACGAAATACCTGATTTCACTGGCCGCGCGGACGAAATCGGCCATCTCTCCGGCGCGCTGCGCGACATGACCAAGGCCATGTACAACCGTATCGAGGCCATCGAAAGCTTTGCTGCAGATGTCGCCCATGAGTTGAAGAATCCGCTGACGTCGTTGCGTAGCGCTGTAGAAACCATGCCCATCGCCAAAACCGACGCCTCGCGCGCCCGTCTGCTCGAAGTAATCCAGCATGACGTGCGCCGTCTCGACCGGCTGATCAGCGATATTTCCGACGCCTCACGTCTGGATGCTGAACTCGCGCGGGCGGATGCCGAACCTGTCGACCTCGTGCGCCTGCTCAATGCCGTGACGGATATGGCCAATCAGGTCCGGCGCGAGGACGGCGTCCGTGTTTCGCTGGATATTGCCCCCGCCACGGGTGTTGCGGCGAACAGCGCCTATTTCGTGATGGGGCATGATTCGCGCCTGGGTCAGGTCGTCACAAATCTGGTCGAAAACGCACGCTCGTTTTCACCACAGGACGGCAGTGTGCGCATTGCGCTCCGGCGGGCGCGCAACAGCAATGACGGCGATGGCGCCGAAGGTGTCGAGATCATCGTGGATGATGATGGTCCCGGCATTCCCGACGATGCATTCGAGCGCATTTTCGAGCGTTTCTATACTGATCGCCCCAATCAGGGATTTGGTCAGAACTCCGGTCTAGGACTGTCCATCTCACGCCAGATTGTTGAAGTGCATCGCGGCACGATCCGGGCGCTCAATCGCATCGATTCGACTACGGGGGCGGTTCTGGGCGCGCGCTTCATCGTCTGGCTGCCGAGCCCGAAATGAGTGCGCCTGATCGCACCGGCGCAGCGGCGGGCCCCCTGGCCCTGCCCGCGCAAATACACGCGACCGCCCTCATCATCGGAGAATGCGGGCTTCTCATCCGGGGAAAATCCGGTTCGGGCAAATCCGCGCTGGCCCGCACCCTTTTGGCCCAGAGCCGCGATCAGGGCTCTTTTTCCTGTCTGATCGGCGATGACATCGTACGGGTTTCGCAAGCAGGAGGCCTTATCGTCGCCAGGCCACATCCGGAAATCGCCGGGCGCATGGAAGTGCGCGGGCTTGGGATATTAAATTTTGAGTATGAGCCCGCTGCCGTGTTGCGCTGCGTCGTCGATCTGGAGAACATGACGACCGGCGGCGGCAATCTGCCACGGATTCCGGAAAAATCTCATAAATATACGCAATTTGGCGAAGTATTTCTGCCTCGTTTACAGCTTCCAGCAAGCTGTTCGGCAGCAGATAATGCCGAGGTAACGCTGTTGTTTTTGGAAGACATTTTGCACCCTGCTGCTAAGTGACCCAAAAATCCCGCTTGCCAATTACCTCGCAATGCACACAATACGCGACCTTGTGTCCGCCCGGGCAGGGAACCGCCTTAGCCCTTTCCATGCGCGACCGCGGTGCACGTGAGGATAAATGAACCCGATGATCGGCATGGTCCTTGTGACCCACGGTCACCTGGCGACGGAATTCCGCTCAGCTCTTGAGCATGTCGTTGGGCCGCAAAAACAACTCGAGACCATTACGATCGGTCCTGAAGACGATATGGATTCGCGGCGCACGGATATCGTGCGCGCCGTGAAGCAGGTCGATTCAGGCGAGGGCGTGGTGGTTCTGACGGATATGTTCGGAGGTACGCCCTCGAATCTGGCGATTTCGGTGATGAACGGATCGAAGATTGACGTCGTTGCCGGCATCAATCTGCCCATGCTCATCAAGCTCGCATCGGTGCGCGAATGTGTGAGCCTTGATGAAGCTGTCATCCAGGCACAGGATGCCGGGCGTAAATATATCTCCGTTGCAAGCCGCATTCTGAGTGGCAAATGAGCAGCGGCGATTTCGACAACCAAAGCGATGATGAAGAACGGCCTGATTTTCCAGGCTATCTCGTTCGCCATCTACCGATCATCAATCGCAAAGGCCTTCACGCGCGGGCAACGGCAAAGCTTGTACAATGCATCGATGGCTTTGAGTGCGACGTACTGATTTCCAAAGGTGGCGAGACCGTTGGCGGCACGTCAATCATGGGAATATTGACGCTTGGCGCGGGCATTGGCTCTACAATCACAGTCGCAGTCAAAGGCGCTGAAGCCGAAGCGGCGTTGACCGCCATTACCGCACTTGTCGGCAACAAATTCGGCGAAGACGAATAAAAACAAGCCCACGCTTATTTTTCCTCAACCGTCGCGATAATTTTCGCCAACCGTTCGGCGACGGGTTTAGGCGCAGCGATGACCTCGCGCACAACCTTCTCCAACTCCGCACCGCTCACCGGAATTATGTCGAGATCGATCTTCTTGGCTTCGGCGAGAAACTCTTCGTCCTTCATCGTAGCGTCGAAAGCTGCGCGCAATGCCGCTAACCTGTCAGCGGGTAAACCTGGAGTCGAGAACACCGGACGGCCAATGGCGACGGGCGCGGACAGCAAGGCCAGCAGCACACGATCTTCATCGTTGGTGGCAAGATCGGTCAACATGGGCACATTTGGCAGGTCAGGTTCGCGCTTGAGGCCGATCTGGACAATGATATCTATCTTGTTTTCGGCCAGCCAGTTTGGCCGCGTCGCCTTCCACGAAACCCAATTATTTGAACCGCGCCCGGCAACTTCGCCGCGCTCCATGGCGAGGTTAATATCGTTGCCGCCGGGATAGCCCATGATGACCTTGAATTTGGTGCCGAGCACTGCGTTCATGACAATGGGATATTGCGCTGAAGTGTTATTGCCGGTGGCGCCGATCGCGATTTCTTTCTTGCGCGCATCGTCGAAGGTCTTAATTCCCGCAGTGTGCCAGATGGCGGTGACGTTGTTGCTGGCGTTGGGATTGCCGATCCAGGTGAATTGGGAATTATCGAACTTGATGGATGTATCGCCCATGGCCTGCTGCAAAGGCAGCGACTGATCGGCGGTGCAGAGCACCGTCCCATCTTTCGGCGCGACATTGTAAAGATAGGCTGCCGCCACACGGCCGCCGCCGCCGGGCATATTGCGCGGCACGATCTGCGGGCTTCCGGGAATATGTTTGCCCATATGGCGCGCGACATGGCGGGCATACGTGTCATAGCCGCCGCCAGCCGAATAGCCGATGACAAAGCTCATCGATTTGCCCTTGTAAAAATCGGCGGCGGGCTGCGCGCTGGCAGACGCCGCTGCACAGCAACCGGCCAAAGCAAGTGCGCCGAGGTGAAGCAGCGGGCCGGCAAGCCGGTTCTGGATGGCGGACATGGTGTATTCCTTCTGCAAGTGTACTTGCGTTTAGCGGCGCGCCTTAACCTGTCGAGCGAATGAAGCCAAGCGTAACCGGATCGCCTGATGTGCTGGCACCTTATTCACGAACTGCCAATAGTCCGGCTCGCCCACTCGTTCGCATTGCGGCCCGTCAGCGCAGAGACCTGGGCCAGACCCAGCGTGTCGAGCCGCATGCGCAGACCATTCATAATGCCGCGCACCAGCCATGGCCCGCCGTAGATCAATGCGGAATAGATCTGCAGAAGACTCGCACCTGCTTCCAGTTTTGCGATGGCCGAGGCAGCATCATGAATGCCGCCTGCGCCAATGATGGGAAACTTCCCTTCCACGCGTTGATAGGCCAGAGCCAGCATTTTTGTCGACAATTCGAACAAAGGCTTGCCGGACAGGCCGCCGGTCTCTTTCGCATTGCCGCTCTTCAGCGAGGCTGGCCGTGTAATCGTTGTGTTGCCGACGATCATCCCGTCGATACCGCGCGCCCGGCATATGCTTACGATATCGTCGAGATCGCCTTGGGTGAGATCTGGAGCAATCTTCAAAAGAACAGGCTTGCGGCCATGACGTACCGATGCGCGGTCGCGCGCATCCAGTACACGCGCGAGAAGATCGTCGAGAACGGCGGCCTGCTGCAGGTCGCGCAGGCCAGGCGTGTTGGGGGAAGAGATGTTCACAGTGAAATAACTGGCGACATCGGAAAAGTTCTCGATGCCGGCGACATAATCTTCAACGCGGTCTGCCGCATCCTTGTTCGCGCCCACGTTGACGCCCACAATGCCCTGCTTGCGCGGACGCGCCGCCAGCCGGTTATAGACTTCGCGATGGCCCTGGCTGTTGAAGCCGAAGCGGTTCACCACGCCCTCGTCCTCAACCAGACGAAACAGGCGCGGGCGCGGATTGCCATCCTGTGGTAGCGGCGTAACCGTACCAATTTCAGTGAACCCGAATCCGAGCCGCAGCAAAGCGTCCGGCACCTCGGCGTGTTTGTCAAAACCAGCCGCCATGCCTAGCGGATTGGGAAAGTCCAGGCCGAAAGCCTTGACCCGCAACCGCGCATCCGCGCCGCCCAGCGTAAAAGGCAAATGGTTAGCGGCTTTCAGCAATTTGATCGTGTGGCCGTGCGCATCCTCCGCATCCACAGCGAAGATCAGCGGCCTAGCAATTGCGAACAGCCCGCTCACGGCAACAATCCCGTAAAGTCGTGATGACCATCGCGCAGCGGCAGGGGCTTTGCCCAGAGAACTTCATGCAATTCCATGGTGCGATAGAGATGGGGAAACAGCGCCCCTCCGCGCGAGACTTCCCATTTCAGTTTGTCACCGAGTCCGTCCGCCTCCAGCGCCGCCAGAACGAGGCCTTGTTGTCCGGCAAAGTGCTTGGCCGCGGTTTCACGTACGGTTTCGGCAGTGGAAAAGTGAATGAACCCGTCAGCCTTGTCCACGGGCGCTCCTGTATAGCGCCCGCTCGTTTTAGCTTCCGCCCATTCGGCGGCGGTTGCAATCTTGTAAATCAGCGGCATTGAAGTCCCCGTTTTGGGGCGGACACTATGTCCAGGTTACCAGCGATGCAATGCGGGAATGGCGTGAACGGGCCCTCACAAACGGCTTGACATCGATTGGTTTCAAGAGGTATTAAAACCCAATTCTGGGAACTTGATCAATACAGCGGCATCGACCGTCGAGCGGCGGATGGAGATTCATATGCTCACTCATAGCCAGGTGTGGGGCGCGATAGATGCGCTGGCGGCCCGTTACGGGATGACTGCATCCGGCCTTGCCAAGAAGTCCGGCCTCGACGCAACGACATTCAATAAATCGAAGCGCTCGACCCCCAAGGGGCGGTTGCGCTGGCCTTCGACTGAATCTGTCGCCAAAGTGCTGGAGGCGACTGGCGCATCGCTGGACGAGTTCCTCAACCTGGTCAGCCTCAAGGCCAATGAAGAACGCGCCCATCCGCGCGTGCCGCTCATTGGCCTGGCGCAAGCGGGATCCGGCGGCTATTTCGACGATGGCGGCTTTCCCATCGGCGGTAGCTGGGATGAGATCGTCTTTCCCAACTTCCACGATGAGCATGCCTATGCGCTGGAGATATCCGGCGAATCCATGCTGCCACTCTTTCGTGACGGCGACGTGATTGTTGTGTCGCCGCAAGCGGCGACACGGCGCGGCGACCGGGTTGTCGTGAAGACAAAGGGCGGCGAAGTCCTTGCCAAGGAATTGAAGCGCCGGTCGGCAAAATCAATCGAACTCAAATCACTCAACCCGGATCATCCCGACCGTACGTTCGACCTCAAGGATGTCGAATGGGTCGCGCGGATCATGTGGTCGAGCCAATAATCAACAGCCACAAGCCGCGCGCGATATAGATCACACTGAGTATCCAGATCAGATATCGCGTTCCCTTGCGGAAATTCGTGTCGGAGACCCGGTTGAGCACCATGCCTCCGGCCGACGTGCCCGCCAGCGATACGATGACCATTCCGGCGAAAAACCACCATGGCGCAAAGTCCGTGGCATCGCCCAAAAGCGTGCCGAAATAAATAAAGCGCATCGCCTGTGAGAACAATTGTGTGATGGCTTTTGTGGCGACAATCACATGGCGATTGAGCGGGCTGGCCTGGAAAAACATATCGAGCACATTGCCCGCCGCGCCTACGGCAATCTGCAACGCCATGATCAGAAACCCGCAAAACCAGGCCATGCCCCGCCGCGTGATGTCAGGCGCAAACTTCTTCGGCACGAGATCGCCGATCAGCGGCAGCATGCCAATGCCGAGATAGACCATCGGCTTTGACGGCACGAAAGCGACCAGCAACATCAGCCCGTAGGCGATGATGGAACCGGCGATATAACGAATGGCGACGGGCCAATGAATATGCTGCCGCCATAGAACCGAGCGCCAGACCCCTGTTACAAACATCATCGCTGAAAATAGCGTCATGGCCGCTGCAACCGGCAAGTAATAAAGCAGTACCGCGAGCAGGATCTGCCCGCCGACCATGCCGAAAATGCCGGAAACAAAGGCGCCGGTGAACGCAGCCAGGGTGATGAACAGTCCGCTTATGAAGGTGATCATGCGCGGAGCATGGCAGGTTTAGAGACGCCCATTAGACCACCGCTGGCGCGAGCGCCCTGTTGCGAAGGAGGTCCGCCGCCTTTTCGCCGATCATCATGGAGGGCGTGTTGGTGTTGCCCGCGATCACATGGGGCATGATCGAGGCGTCGGCGATGCGCAGGCCTTCGATCCCGCGCACACGCAATTGCGGATCGACGACTGCCATATCGTCGATGCCCATCTTGCAGGTGCCCGAGGGGTGCGAACGATGGGTCGCGTTGGCGCGGATCACGTTTTCCAGTTCCTCATCGCTTTGCAGATGTGCGCCCGGGAAAATCTCTTTTTCCAGCATGTCTGCAAGCGGCTTTTGCGCAAAGATGCGGCGGCTGATGCGCATACCGCGCACGATAGTGTCGAGATCGTCCTTCACGCCAAACATGTTAAAGAAGATTCGCGGCGGCGCGGCGGGATCGGATGAGCGCAGTTTCACCCAGCCACGCGATTGCGGATTGAGTGGCCCGCCAACGCGCGCCGTAAAACACCAGTTTGGCGCCGGCATCAGGCCAGGTATGCCCCAGAGACGTCCGCCATTGCTGGCTGTCAGATGCACGATCTGGATGTCGGGCGTCTCCAATCCCTCGCGCGATTTGAGGAAGACTGAAGAGGAAGCCCCGTTGCGTCCGAAAATAGATTCCTGATGCATGAACCATTTCGCCACGGCCCATGTGGCCCGGTCAAAGCGCAGCCAGCGCGTGAGGCCCGTGTCCGGTTTGGCCGCGTGGGTGTGCAGAATATTGGGATGTTCATTGAGGTTCTGGCCGACGCCAGGCAAGTCATGCACAGGCGTTACGCCAACCGATTTCAGGTGATCTGCATCGCCGACGCCCGACAACATCAATATCTGGGGCGAATTATACGCGCCCGCCGACACGACGATTTCGCGTTCCGCCATCACGCTGAGGCGTTGCCCATCCTTGATATATTCGAGCCCGGTGGCGCGTCCACGCTCAATAATTATCCGTGAAGTGATTGCGCCGGTTTCAATCGTCAGATTGGGCCTGTTCATGGCGGGATAGAGATAGGCGCGCGCCGTCGAGGCGCGGCGGCCGTCTTTCGTCGTATTCTGCTCAATGCGGGAAATGCCTTCCTGCACGGCCCCGTTGGCGTCTTCATTGAACCCAATGCCGGCAGCCTCCGTGGCTTGTCTGAGTTCATCGAAGTGATTGTCAGGCTCAATCACAGGCTGAATATCGATAGGCCCGCCCGCGCCATGATATTCTGTCTCACCACGAAAATTGTTTTCGAGGCGTTTAAAATAGGGCAGCACGTCCGCATAGCTCCAGCCCTCGCAGCCGTTCTGCCGCCAGCGGTCGTAATCGTTCCGGTTGCCACGGATATATATCATGGCATTGATGGACGAAGAGCCGCCGAGTGTCCTCCCGCGAGGGATTTGAATACTGCGGCCCGCAAGGCCGGGCTCCGGCTCGCTCCAGAACTGAAACGTGCCACGCTTGCCATAGGCGACTTTCAGCATCGCCAACGGCATCAATTGCAGGGGATGATTGTCCCGCCCGCCGGCCTCCAGCAGCAAAACAGAAACATTTGGGTCCTCGGACAGCCGCGCCGCAATAACCGCTCCTGCGGAACCTGCACCGATGATGATGTAATCATACGCTCGCGCCATTTGCGCCTCCGCCCAGGTCCATGCCCTTTCCGGGCTTGATAATGGCATACAGCATGGCAGTGGAATGGTCCAAATTTCAAAACGTGCTGCCGCGCACAGAATTTGAAGGCCATCTGGATCAAATAGAAACAGGTTCAAACTTCAGGGGATCAAGGTCATGAACAGTTTCTACGGGCAATTGCAGGCGCTGCTGGCGCAATATGAAAGTGAACGCCGGGGCGTTCTGTTCCTGATCGTCATCGTCCTGCTCGAAAGCCATCTGGCGTCTTGGCGGACCACGCTGATTGTTGCAGGCCTTTGCCTGATGTTCGAGGGCTGGGCCATGCTGGCAGGCAGGAACAATCCCAAAAATGGCCGTTCCGCAGGCAGTTGATCGGCGCCGCGCAGAAGAGGTGGCGATTGACCCAGCCTGTGGAAAACTTTAAAATCCTTTTTTCGCCAATCGCCGCCCCTAGGGCGGCGGTTTGATTTTTTGGCGCATGCCCGGGAGTTAAGACAGTGACTTCGCCTCAAGAGACTTCCTCGATTCTGCCGACCTATACCCGCGCGCCGGTGGAATTCGTGCGAGGCCAGGGCGCGTGGCTGGAGGCATCGGACGGGTCGCGATTCCTGGATTTCGGCGCTGGCATTGCCGTGGCAGTGCTCGGCCACTCTCACCCCCATCTCGTGAATGCATTAATCGAGCAGGGCCAGAAACTCTGGCATGTCTCCAACCTCTACAAGATCCCGCCTGCGGAACGGCTGGCCAAACGCCTGACCGATGCGACCTTCGCCGATTATGTGTTTTTCACGAATTCGGGTGCGGAAGCCTGCGAGGGCGCGATCAAGACTGCGCGCAAATATCAGTTTGTCAGCGGCCATCCCGAACGCGTTGAAATCATCACGTTTGACGGAGCGTTTCATGGACGCACGATTGCGACCATCGCAGCGGGCGGCAACGACAAGTATATCGAGGGCTTTGGCGCACCGGTGGAAGGCTTTCATCGCAAGACGCCGTTCGGCGATATCGAAGCGGTAAAGGCTGCGATCAACGAACGCACCGCTGCCATCATGGTCGAACCTATCCAGGGTGAGGGCGGAGTGCGCACGGCGCCTGCTTCATTCTTCCGCGTGCTACGCGAAATATGCGACCAGCATGGGCTTCTGCTCATTTTCGACGAAGTGCAGTCCGGCGTTGGCCGCACGGGCAAATTCTTCGCCTATGAGCATCTGGGCATCACGCCCGATATCATGGCGGTCGCCAAAGGCATCGGCGGCGGATTTCCGCTCGGTGCGTTCATGGCGACCAAGGACGCCGCCAAGGGGATGGTGGCTGGCACCCATGGCTCCACCTATGGCGGTAACCCGCTGGGGACGGCCATTGGCAATGCCGTGCTGGATCTCGTGCTGGCAGATGGCTTTCTGGACAAGGTGACACAGACAGGCCTCGCTTTAAAGCAGCGCCTCGCCGAACTCAAAGACAAGCATCCACAGGTTATTGAAGGCATACGCGGCGAAGGCCTGCTGATCGGCCTGAAGATTGTTGACCGTATTCCCTGCGGTGATGTGGCGGCTGCCGTTCGTGACCAACATATGCTTGTCATACCAGCAGGCGAGAATGTCATTCGCATGTTGCCGCCGCTGATCATCGGCGATGTGGAAGTAAACGAAGCCTTTGCCAGGCTGGATGCTGCCTGCAGCGCCATTGAGGCGAAGTTTCCCAATGGGAACGGAGCAAAGTCGTGACAGCCGGAGTCGCAACAAAGCATGGCCCGGCCAACACGGTGTTGCCGCGCCACTTTCTTGACCTGACGGACTTCGAGCCCGCGGAACTGCGCCGGATTCTCGACCGCGCCTGCGCCATAAAGAAAGCGCGCCGCAAGGGCGAAATCGCCCCGCATCAGCCCTTGAAGGGAAAGATGCTGGCGATGATTTTCGACAAGCCGTCGACGCGAACACGCGTCTCCTTCGATGTTGGCATGCGTGAGCTCGGGGGCGAAACGATCATGCTGACCGGGACAGAAATGCAATTGGGACGTGGCGAAACCATCGCCGATACGGCGCGGGTGATCTCGCGTTACGTCGACGCCATCATGATCCGCATTCTCAGCCATGACGATTTGCTGGAGCTCGCCCATCACGCCAGCGTGCCTGTGATCAACGGACTGACCAAGCGCTCCCATCCCTGCCAGATCATGGCGGATGTGATGACGTTCGAGGAACACAACGGGCCGATCAAGGGCAAGATAATCGCCTGGACTGGCGACAGCAACAATGTCCTGGCGAGCTGGATTCATGCCGCACATGCGTTCGATTTTTCGATCCGCGTAGCAACGCCGGAAGATCTGTCGCCGCCGCCATCGCTGATCAGCTGGGCGCAGAAAAACGGTACGCGTCTCTTGCTCACCCGCGATCCATTCGAGGCTGCCCATGGCGCCGACGCCATCGTGACCGATTGCTGGGTGTCGATGGGCGATGAAGAACAGGTGCGCCGCCGCCAGACCTTGCTGTCGCCCTATCAGGTCAATGCAAAGCTGATGGCCGCAGCAAGCAAGGACGCCATCTTCATGCATTGCCTGCCCGCTCATCGCGGCGAGGAGGTGACCGACGAGGTCATGGATGGTCCGCAATCCGTCGTTTTCGACGAAGCAGAGAATCGCCTGCATGCACAGAAGGGCGTTCTGGCCTGGTCGATGGACTGCGAGCAGGCGAGCGCATGAGCGGAGCGACGGAGCGCGCCAAATTCGTCTCGGACGATGGCGTTGACGATGCCGTACTGCCCTTCGCCGTCGAGCCACTGGACGTGCGCGGCCGTGTGGTGCGGCTGGGAGAAGCGCTCGATCTCGTGCTCGCGCCGCATGATTATCCGCCCGAAGTAGCCCGTCTGGTCGGTGAAGCCTCTGCGCTCACAGTGCTATTGGGTACGTCGCTGAAATTCGAGGGCCGCTTCCAGCTCCAGACGCGCACCGACGGCATTGTTGACATGCTGGTGGTGGATTTCGACGCGCCCGATCGTGTGCGCGCACTGGCCCGATTCAAAACAGAAGCACTGGATTCTGCGCGCGCTGCTGGCGCAGCAAGCCCTGGCCAATTGCTGGGGCGGGGACATCTGGCCTTCACGATCGATCGCGGTCCCGATCAGTCGCGCTATCAGGGCGTCGTAGCGCTGGAAGGTCAGGGGCTCGAAGAAGCCGCCCATCAATATTTCCGGCAATCCGAGCAGATCCCGACACTCGTTCGGCTGGCTGTCGCCGAAATGCTGGAAGGCGCGGGCGGACAACGGCGGTGGCGGACAGGTGGCCTGCTGGTGCAATTCCTGCCTCATTCGCCCGAACGCGGGCGTATGCCGGATTTTGATCCCGGCGACGCGCCTGCAGGCACGATGGTTCCTGAATTTTCCGAGGACGAGGCCTGGGCGGAAGCCAAAGCTTTGGCCGCCACCGTCGAGGATCACGAACTGGTTGATCCCATGCTCTCCAGCGAGCGCCTGCTCTACCGCCTATTTCACGAACGCGGTGTGAAAGTGTTCGATTCGATGCCTATCCGTTATGCCTGCCGCTGCTCGCGCGACGGCATCGAGACAATGCTGCGCCGGTTCACCCCGCAGGAACGCAAGGACATGATTGGCGACGACGGCAAGATCGGCGTCACCTGCGAATTCTGCAATGTTAAGCGCGAATTCGCGCCAGGCGAATTCGATCCGTAGAATAGACCGGCGCGGTGCCCTCAAAAATTTTTGATTTCCCGGTTTGACTGCCTCCGCTAGTCTGGCTCTACGCTTGACCATAATAAGAGCGGATAGGAGGATCACGTGGACGATTCCAGCAAATCAATGCCAATTCCGATGGGTATCTACAAGGACATTCAGAACATGCCCTGGGAGCCCTCCAGACTGCCCGGCTCAATGCAGAAAACGCTGTATTCGGACCCTGAATCCGGGCGTCTGACCGTGTTGGTAAAAATGGAGCCTGGCGGGGTTATTCCCTACCATGAGCACACCGAACTTGAGCAGACCTATGTTCTTGAAGGTTCGCTTGAGGATGATCAGGGCGTGTGCACGGCGGGCAATTTTGTCTGGCGGCCACCGGGAAGCCGGCATGAAGCGCGCTGCCCGAATGGCGCCACATTTATTGTGTTCTTTCTGAAGCCGGTCAAGCGCATGCCCAAGCCGGAATAATTGCGACCGGAATACTATTATGGATGATGCACATATTTCCTCGCTGACAGCGATCACATCGCTGCCTGTTCAACGGCGGCAGTTTCTGGCGATGACGAGTTGCATTGTGGGCTACACGGCGTTGACAGGCCCCATCAATGCGCAGGTGATTTCAACTCCCGCCGCTGGCCTGACGGCAGGCGAAGTGAAGGTGTCTTCGGGCGGGCTCGAAATTCCCGCCTACCGCGCCATGCCGGCAAGCGGGAGCAACTTTCCCACCATGCTGGTGATCCAGGAAGTGTTCGGCGTACACGAACATATCAAGGATATCTGCCGCCGCTTCGCCAAGCTTGGATATTACGCGATTGCGCCGGAGCTTTACGCACGCCAGGGCGACCCATCGAAATACAAGCTTGATGAAATCCCCAAGTTGATTGGCGAGGTTGTTTCAAAGGTACCCGATGCGCAAGTGGCTGCCGATCTCGACGCCTGTGTGAACTTTGCTAAAGCCAGCGGCAGCGCCGATCCGGCGAAACTTGGCGTTACCGGGTTCTGCTGGGGCGGACGGCAGGTGTGGCTTTATGCGGCCCATAACCAGGCCGTGAAAGCAGGCGCGGCTTTCTATGGCCCACTGGCCGGTAAACCTGATGATCTCAGGCCCAGATTCCCTGTCGATATCGCGGCCAACATCAAGGGCGCAGTGATCGGCGCTTACGGTGGCGCTGATACCGGCATACCCCTCGATACAGTCGAGCAAATGCGCGGCGCTATCAAAACCGCTGGCAGTAAATCACGAATCGATGTTTACGACACGGCTCCGCATGGGTTTTATGCTGACTATCGTCCGAGCTTTCGCAAGGACGCCGCAGAAGAAGCCTTCAAAAAGGCCATCGCCTGGCTCAAGGAGAATGGGGCGGGCTGAAGACGAGCCATACAGCGGTTGAAACAACAGAGGCGGCGCATTGCGCCGCCTCTTTGCATTGAGTGCTGATCTCAAGCCTGCGCCATGCTCATTTCGCCAGCGGATCGGGCCGGATCTGGAAATGCGCTGCAAGCGGCTTGGTGCCTTTGCCACCTTCCATCAGCCAGGGGGTGCGGTCGCCGTTGGCGGCCCAGAGGCCTCTGCCCTTCCAGCCCGCATTGGGATCGTCGATTCGGCCATCAAAGCCCTTGGCGTAGAAACCGAGGGGATAGGGGACGCGGAGCGAAACCATCTTGCCGTCTTTGCCTAGCGCCACGAGCCCGTCCATCAGGTTGGCAGTCGACATAGGGATATCCTCGCCCATGCCAAAGACATTGTGCTGATCGACCCATGAATAATAGCTCGACTCGGCGCTGTTATCGCCGATGCCTTCAAAGCCGGGGCCAGGATACTTGTAGAAGCTCCAGCCCTCCGGGCAATGATCGCCTGTCGCCTTGGGACCATTGAGCGGGCCCTTGCACTTGCGCCGGTCGAATGCGCCCATGTGACCGCTGGCGAGCGATGTCCAGACCACACCCTGTTTATCGATATCGCCGCCACGCGGACCAAAGCCAGGCATTGGGACGTTGAAGACTTCGGTGATCGCGGTGTTGGTCGGGTCGCTACCGGGCGTCACGCGCGCAACGGCGCCCGGGAAACCACGGAACGTGCCCCAGATCGACCCATCAGCAGGGCTCGGCATGACTGCGTAGAAGTTGCCGTTGATGCGCCGGTCCTTTCCCTCGACGGTGGGCTGTCCCGGCTCGGTATATTCGCCGCGCTTCCCGTCGCCCGTGGTGTCGAGCACAAAGGGGCTCCAGCCCTGTGCGGCCTTGATGTCTCCGGTCTGGTCAAGGAGTTTTGTGTTGATCCACGCAGCGACGTTTTGCGAGCCGCTCATCCACAGGGTTTCGTTGGCATCATAGCCGAACTGCAGATGATGCGAGCCAAAGCAGGTTTGATAGGCCGTATATTTCTGGGTTTTTGGATCATACATCGTCACGCGGCGATTGGTACGATCAATCGGAAAAACCTTGGCAGAGGGGTGATCGCCACCCTTCTTGCACCAGTCGGGATTACCAGGCGCGTGACCTGTTGCGGCAAGCCAGACACGGCCCTGCCGGTCCAGCATGGAATTATGATTGTTGGCCTTG
>CANJJI010000038.1 GCA_947474545.1 Beijerinckiaceae bacterium
AGCCTATCGGCAACATCCCGCCTGCAGAAGCCGAAGCAAATTACTACGCAGCGACTGCTGCCATGGACAATCTATCCATAGCCGCATAATTTAAACCAAAAAGCCTCCGGCAATCCCGGGGCGGTTCATAGAGCGTCCAAGAACGTAGCCTTGCAGTCCCTTTCCCAGTTTGAGATTGCCGACGGTCAGATTGGCGATGCGCAGGTGAACGTCGCCTGCATTGGTCGCGACCAGAACACGTTTGCCGCCCACCATGCGCACCGCCCATGTGATCTGGGGCTTTGTGGCTTCCGGAGAAATGACAAAGAGCGGCAACTGGTAACGGATGGCGATGGTGACGCCGACATTTGTGACCCTGTTTGCGTCAGGGATCTCATCGACGATGACACGATAGCTTTCCTCGCCCTGAACAGCAGCTCCGCTTGTTCTGAGCAGACGGATGTTCAGATCGCCGCCCGGCCGGATCGTGGAGATGGGGGGCGATACGACAACGTTGCGCGTCTCGGCAAAGTTGTCCTTTCCATCCTTGGCGGACCAATGGAACACACGCACTTGAGCGTTGATCGGCCGTGGCCCATTATTGCGCAGGGTGAGCGTCGCCGAATTGCCGGGATGAATCATATCCAGCCGGATTGGCGATACGGAGAGCGACGCGGCTGTCGCTTTTGTAGGTGAAAGCCCGGCGATAAGCAGGGCGAACAAGACGACAAATCTTGCCATGACAGTACGGTGATCCCTGATGTGTTGACGAGACGCGGACTACGCGAAGGAAAACAGTGGAACGCCTGTACTGAGGACTGGACAGTGCGGGAAAAGCGGAAAACGCACATTGCGCTGCAAACGATTCGCTTGCCGCGCAAAGGACAGAATGCCTGATCTCACGAGAGGGAAAAAGTAGAAAGTGCCTGTTTTTACTGCGTAAAGTGAAAATAAAAAAATGCGGTAAGCAGCTTTGCTTAACCGCAAATTAACCAATCGCGTCGCCAACCTCGAAGATGCCGTTGCGGCGCCCGCGGATTGATTTGCCCTTTGCGCAAGGTCTTGTTCAGAAGATGGCGAAGCCGGATTCTTCTGAACAAACCAGCCAGTAAGCGAAGTGAAGTTCGCTTAGAAATCAACGTTCATTGTTACAGTGTCGGAGTAGGTCGCCGGTGTCACTGGCGTCCACGACGTAATGTGGAAGTTGATTGCCGTGGTCTGCGAGGAACCGTTGCCCGTGCCAGCATAGCCAGTCGCTGCAGTATTGCCGATCGCTGTCGTGCCTTGGCGGATCTGATAGCCGATGCTCTCGGCGCCATTGACCATCAGGCGGTTGGTGTTGCTGGTTACAGTGTTGGTGCTGGTAAAGTAGATTTTATAGGGTGTCGTGTTCGTGCAGGTCACGACCATATTGCCAGATTGATCCGCAGGAGCGGAGGCAGTACCGGCTACCGAGCCGAAATCAATCGTACCAGTCGGGCTGCCGGTGTTGATGTTGCAGCCAGCGGTCACGGTAACCTGAACTGTGAAGGGGGTGCCAGCTGTTGTGCCGGCCAACGCGGCGCCAGCCGTTACAACAGCCAGGGTTGCGGCAGCGGCGATACTACGCAAATACTTGGTAAGCTCCTGTAGGATTGAACTAAGGCCGGAAGAGGACCTGACCTAACGTGATGATCCAGCATTAAGCTTACCAATGGGTTGACGAACTTATTCAAATGATGGCTTTTGGATAAATAATATCTTTATTTTACGGTAATTTGAGTGAAAATGGCACAGAAATACCCGCTTAACATTTACCCGCCGGTAACATTCATATGGCGGCCGACGGCCGGGCGGCTGGTGGCGCGATCAATGACGAAATCATGTCCTTTCGGCTTGCGCAGGATGGCCTGATCCAGACATTCGTTGATGAGGTCATTGTTGTCCGAAGCCCGCAGCGGTCCCCGCAGGTCCGCCGCGTCTTCTTGCCCAAGGCACATATATAGTGTCCCGGTGCAGGTGATGCGCACACGATTGCAGCTTTCGCAGAAATTGTGCGTCAATGGAGTTATGAAGCCGACGCGGCCACCGGTCTCCTTCACCATCACGTAGCGCGCCGGTCCGCCCGTCTGATAATCGCTCGCCTGCAAGGTGAATTCGTCCGACAATCGCGCCTGCACCTGCGTCAGTGGCAAATACTGATCCGCGCGCTGGGTCTCGATTTCGCCCAATGGCATGACCTCGATGAAAGTCATGTCCATGGCGCGCCCATGCGCCCAGCGGATCATTGAGGAAATCTCGCCCTCGTTCACATCCTTGAGTGCAACGGCATTGATTTTGATCTTGAGCCCGGCATTCTGCGCTGCGTCTATTCCCTTCATCACCGTGGAAAGATCGCCCCAGCGGGTTACTTCGCGGAATTTGCCGGGGTCCAGCGTATCCAGCGATACGTTGATGCGCCGGACGCCATGGGAATATAATTCCTTGGCGTAGCGCGCTAGCTGGGAGCCGTTGGTGGTGACGGTGACCTCTTCCAGCGCGCCGCTATCCAGATGCCGGGAGAGTGATGCGAACAAGGTCATAATATTACGCCGGACAAGCGGCTCGCCACCGGTAATCCGGATTTTCCGCGTACCGCGCGCCACAAAGGCTGAGCAAAGCCGGTCTAGTTCCTCAAGCGTCAGCAAATCGCGCTTGGGGAGGAACGTCATATCCTCGGACATGCAGTAAACGCAGCGAAAATCGCAACGGTCCGTGACTGAAACGCGAATGTAGCTGATTTGGCGGCCAAACGGGTCAATCAGAGGCCGTTCCATCAGCAATTCATGTGCACCCGGCATACTCATTGATCCTGCCCTATGTCTGTCCCCTATATACGGACAAATATAGCGCTTTCCAAGGCAATTACAGCAGGCGGCTGCAAACGCATCCGGAATAAAAATGGGCCAGGAAATCCTGGCCCATTTCAGATGATTGAAGCCTAGCGAACCGAAGTTCAGTTCTGAACCACCACGTGTGTGCCGACCTTAACGCGTGCGTAGAGATCCATCACATCTTCATTGGTCATGCGGATACAACCCGATGAAACCGCCTGACCAATCGTCCACGGCTCGTTGGAGCCATGGATGCGATAGAGTGACGAGCCAAGATACATCGCGCGCGCGCCGAGCGGGTTATCCGGTCCGCCCTTCATGTGGCGCGGCAGGTCGGGGCGGCGCTTGAGCATTTGCGCAGGCGGAGTCCATGAGGGCCATTCGGCCTTGCGGGTGATAGCTTTCGTGCCGCCCCATGTGAAGCCGGGGCGGCCCACGCCAACACCGTAGCGTACTGCCTGGCCATTCCCGAGCACGTAATAAAGGCGGCGCTCTTTGGTCGAGATCACGATCGTGCCGGGGGCGAAGCGGGCGCTGTAGGCAACCGTCTCACGGGGTACCGCCATCTGCTGGGGACGTCCGCCGGCATTGACGACTGCGCCAGGCTGATTGAACGGCGCAGAAAAGAATGAGGCCGCATCCTGTGCGAACGCGGATGTCGTAGTCAATTGGATGGCCGCGCCCGTCAGGACGGCTGCCAAGATTGCTGTTTTGCGGAACATGTATGACCTCGGGCGAGCTGAAAAAGGCATCTGTGCGAGGCGACTCGCAAGACCTTGCTTATTTTGGCCTTATTTGCCCCGCCAGCGCAATGCGTTAGCGCAAGGAAACAGGAGCCGGGATGACGGTTAATGCCATCCGTGGCAATACGGCAACAGTAACTTCAGAAAACTGTTCAAATATTTGCAAAATTTGATATTTTTTATGAGATCAGGCCTGAGCAGGCCGGCGGCTCCGCTCTACGCTCATACCGAACACCGGCCGCATCCAGACGCCGATCCAGTTTCCCGCCATGGCGCAGAAAATCCAGAGCCAGCCGTGCAGGCTGGCTGACGCTATGCCGCTGAAAAACGCTCCGATGTTACAACCGTAAGACAGCCGTGCGCCATATCCCATCAACAGCCCGCCAGCCACGGCGGACAATATCTGGGCCGGCGGGATACGCCACCCAGGACGGAATTTTCCGGCGAAACTAGAAGCCGCCAAAGCCCCCAGCATCAGCCCGAAGTCCATAACTGAGGTCGTATCAGCCAATAAACTACCATTCAATGCCGCCTGTTGACCAGCGTCAGCCCAGGACTGCCATTGGCTCATATTAACGCCTGCGGCGGCAAAAATCTTGGCGCCCCATAGCGCAAATGCAGAGGTGATCCCCCAAGGCCGGCCGGCCAGATAAAGAGTGAGGAAATTCAGGAGAGCAAGGACAATGGCCCCCGCGATCAGCGGCCAGGGGCCGCGCAGCAAAATCGCAGACAGTCTGAGGGTGCGGCCCGACGGTTGCAATGGTTCTAGCTGCCCGTGCCGGTGTTTCTCTACCTGCGCTCCGGTGGCATAGATCAGTGCAAACACGGCCAGATTGAGCAAGAGCGCGGGCATCCAGCCCCAGTGTTCGACGAGCGAAAAAGGAGGGATACCTGGTAGCCGTTCAAAAAACGCCAGATGTTCAAGCCCGATGACACTGCCCGCAATGAAAAATATCAGCGTGATGACCATGCGCACATTGCCGCCGCCCACCGTGAACAATGTGCCCGAGCCGCAACCGCCGCCCAATTGCATGCCGATTCCGAACAGAAACGCACCCAGGACCACGGAAATGCCGACTGGAGCGACGAAGCCACCGACAGGTTGGCCGAACAGAGTTCCTGCTGAGAGGGCAGGAAAGAACAGAATGCAAGCGAGCCCGAGCATCACCATCTGCGCCCGAAGTCCGGCGCTGCGGCCATCTGCGAGCAGGACACGAAACGCTGCAGTGAAGCCAAACGAAGAATGGTAAAGCGTAATGCCAAGCGCAGCGCCAGTCAGCAGAAGCCCGGCCTGCGGCGCTGATTGTGTTTGCCCGGTCCAGATTGTCAGCGCCGCAAGTGCGGCCAGCGCCAGTCCAGCCGGAACGGCTTGCAGCAGTGAGATAGAATAGCCAGGCCTCATGGGCGGAAAGGTAGAATGGCTCATGGCGCTGCTTTCAATGGAAGCCCTCAGTCAAAACAAGGCAAGCCGCATTGATTCTACGTCCTGCTGAAAGTCTGGCTCGATTAAGGCTGGATGATCCTCTGGGCACGATCTAGTGTTTCCTGCGGCAGTTTATAAAGCTTTTGTACGAGAGCCTGCACCTTGTCGCCATTGGAAGGTTGTATGTCGATACGTGATTTAACCGCGTCTGCGAGCAAATCCTTGTCAGCCAAAGCGGCCATGAAGGCATCGCGCAGAATCTTTACGGCCTCTGGCGTGGATCCCGGTGGCAGTATGAATGGGCGGCCAAAAATCTGCTGGCTGACGATCAGTTCGATGGCCCGTTTATCCCGCTCATCTTTCACATATTTCCAAACCAGCGGCACGCCCATTCGATCAAGCTCCGCCTCGCCGTCAATGGCCGTCTGCAGAATGATGTTGACCTTTTTTTCCGTAATCCAGGAACTGCGCTGTGATTTCAGGCTAGCAAAATCAAAGCCGCACATGCCATCCACCTCGCCGCGTTCGACGGCCAGCAATATGTCCGCCGAACCCTTATAGCCGCTGACTACTTCAAAGCGTGAACCTGCCGTATGGTTGAGCACATAAGCATAGTCACGGGTCGAGCCGCCTTGAGCGCTGGCGCCAAGAATTGTCTTGTTCGCCCGGGCATCGTCAAACGACTTTATTTTTGAGGTGGCAGACGTGAGACAGACGCGCGTTCCGCTATCGGCGCTGCCCAGATAGACAAATTGCGAGGGATCGAATTGCCATTTCGTTTTATTGTCCAGTAGTGGGCCAACGACGACGCCGGGAAAGATAGCCCCTATATTCGTCCCGTCTTTCGGGGCGATGCGCGCGATGATCCCCGCAGTCCGTGCACTGCCGGCGCCTGGCTGATTTTTGACGGCAATCACGGGTGTGCCCGGTATATAACGCGGGATGTGCCGTCCCAGAACGCGCGCGTATGTATCGTATCCGCCTGCCGGGTCAGAGCCGACGAGAATGTCGATGGTCTTGCCGGCAAAATAGTCCTGAGCCTGCGCGGGTATACCACAAACCAGAAGCGTTGCCGCCAGCAGTCTGGCCAACATATAGGGCATGATACAGGGCTTTGGGGCAGTCACTTTCATGGTGGACAACTCATCTATCAGGATATGTGTAAGTCCGCTTCATGTTTGGCTCGGGTCAGCCGTGAGCCGGAGTGGAAGCGTCATTATTCGGCTAGCCCGTCTGTGTTCTATTTACCAGTGCCTGCTGTATCGGACTCGTGCAGGCCTGTTTCGTTTTTACACCGCATCTATGCCATGTGAAAACACTGAGAATGCAGATGAGCAATCATATATCGGACTTTCTGCGGTTGCGTAGGGAGTGCAGCCGCTCAATTGCATTGATATCCGCCATCAAGTCCTCAACCGGTGGATACCGCCGCCGCCAGTTCGGATGTTCATCGATCGTGCCCGGCAAATTCGGCTGTTCGATTTCGCCGCTCAGATCTTCGACGGGAATGAGCACGAATTGCGAAGATGACTGGGCTATGAAGCCGATGGCGCTGGTCACCATTTCAGTATGGTCTGCCGCCAATGAGTCTTGGCCGGGGATGGCGACTCCTGACTCGACAAACGCGCGTTCAATTGTTGAACGTTCGTTTGCGCGCTCTTCGCGCGCGTCTTCGCGCGTTTGTCCGGGAGCAAGTTGATCGCATTGCGCGCGCACTTCGATATCGCGTCCGCGCCACCAGCCGGCAAATGTCGCCGTATCATGGGTTGTCGTCATGGCTACGGCGTTGTGTGGATACCATTCTGGTCTGTACCAGCCGTCCCAATTGCGCTCGAAAAGTAGGACACGAAGTCCGGCCATTCCATTGGCCGCCAGCTTTTCGCGAAAGCCAGGCGGCACAGTGCCCAAATCCTCGCCGATGACGATGGCCTTGTGTCGGTGTGACTCCAGCGCTACCAGCCGGAGGAGATCCTCGAGCGGATAGGTGACATAGGCGCCCTCGCTTCCCTCCATACCGTCAGGGATGAGCCACAGACGCGCCATGCCCATTACATGGTCAATCCGCAATCCGCCTGTATGCCGCATTGTCGCGCGCAGCATAGAGATGAAAGGCGCATAGCCTGCGCGTTGAAGGGCGCGCGGCGAAAATGTTGTCAGCCCCCAATTCTGGCCTTTGGGAGCAAGCCCGTCAGGCGGGGCGCCAATGCTCAGGCCCGGCAGGAGATCGTCAGGCTGTGACCACGAATGGCTGCCGCCAGCGTTGAGACCCACCGCAAGATCGTTGATCAGACCAATTCGCATGCCCGCACTTCTGGCGTCGCTTTGTGCCTTGGCGAGAGACCGCGCCGCGAGCCATTGTGCAAATACGTGAAATGTCACATCATCCGCATGCTGACGCGCGAAGGCGGCAGTATCAGGCGAACCGGCGTCACCTAGACCTCCGGCCCAGCGCTGCCAGCGCCATCGCGTAAAGTCGCGCGAGAATTGCTGCGCATGGATGGCTTCGAACAAGGCATGCTGTTCAAGAGCTGAACCGCCTTTGGCGCGAAAGCTCACGAACTCCTGCGCAAGATTATGATTGGTTTGCGCCAATTCCTTGCCTTTGAACTGATCGTAAAGCGCCCGCAGCAATTTGAGCCGCGCTGCGCCCGTTCGTGGCCAGTCGATCAATTCGTTTCGTTCCAGCGCCTGGGCCTCATCACTCAAACCGGAATGCAATATAGCCTCATGTATGCGCGCGGCGTTAAAGGCCGCCGCGGGGTCGCCAAGCAACACGTTCAGAAATTGTCTGTTCGAAGGCGAATAGGGTGAATAATGATTGAGATCAGCAGAAAATAAAGCATGCGCCGGGCTCATGCCAAGCGCATCTGCTCCGCTCTTCGCAGCATGTATCGCCAGTGCGCCCAGCGACCCAAAATTGCCGCTGCCCATACCGGAGTCAGGATTGCACGCATGCCGAAGGCCATAGGTCTGCGCCGTAAGGCCGAAAATGCGTTGTCCTTGTGACGCGTCCTCGATAGTATAACAACGTTGCGGCGCAACGGCTAAAGTAATGTTGATGGCTCCGGTCATCAGACGGTGATAGCCGGTGCGGTCCAATGCTGGCACGATCAACGCGCCATTGTCATTGTATTGTGCAGCCAATTCAATTCCACCGCCGTCTTCATACTCAATACGAACGCGGGCATGATCTTGAATGGGCAGTTGAATGGATTGGCCTTCGTGCACACGCGCTGTCACCAGAGCGGGAGGTGCGGGTGCGCGCGCCTCTTCTTTCAACAACTTCAGACTTGCCTGAACGCTGGGTGACGTTTCGCAAGCAAATCCGAGCGATTGCAGCACCTGTTGGAGTGAGCCTGCCGTCACTTCGCGCTCGACGCCATCATTGCCCATCCAGCGAGTCTGAATGCCGGCTGAGAGCGCCAGTCTGCGCAATAAGTCATCGGTCATAGCTATCGCCAGTGTGTCATGAACTACAGGGATTCGTGCCGCAATATCAGCGCGGACAAGGACGGCAATGTCAGCGTGATTGAATGTGCTTCGCCGCGTGATGCCACGTCCTGGCTGAACACGCCACCGGGTAAATCCTCTCCGCTGCCGCCATAAAGATTTGTATCGGTGTTCATTATGATGTGCCAGAATCCCGGCTGGCTAGTGCCGATGCGATAACTCTCGCGGCGCTCTGGCGTCATATTGAGAACGACGATGAGCGTCGCAGAACCAGGCGCCTTGCGCGCAAAACAAAAGACGCTTTGTTCGGTATCGTCAACGATGATCCATTGGAACCCCTTGGGATCTCCATCGGTTTCCGCCAGCGCCCGTTCATGCCGGTAGATGCGATTAAGATCGCGCACAAGCGCCTGAATGCCGGCGTGGGTAGGTTGGTTCAGCAGCGCCCAATCAAGTTCGCCATCGTGGTTCCATTCGCGAAACTGTCCGAATTCGCCGCCCATGAACAGAAGTTTCTTTCCCGGCATTGTCCACATGAACGCATAGTAGACTCTGAGATTGGCGAACTTCTGCCATTCATCTCCTGACATCTTGCCCAGCAAGGAACATTTCTCATGCACAACTTCATCATGCGACAAAGGCAGAACGAACCGTTCCGACCACGCATAGATCAATCCGAAGGTGATCTCGTTGTGATGCCATTTGCGATGCACGGGATCGCGCGCCATGTAGCGCAGCGTATCGTTCATCCAGCCCATATTCCATTTGAAGGAGAAGCCAAGCCCGCCCGTAGCCGTCGGCCCTGTCACATGCGGCCAGGACGTGGATTCCTCCGCAATTGTCAATGCGCCCGGACAGCGTTCAGCCACAAGCACATTCAACTCTCTGAGAAAGGCGATGGTCTCCAGGTTCTCGCGCCCGCCATGAATGTTGGCGCTCCATTGGCCAGGGCCACGGGAATAGTCGCGATAGAGCATTGACGCGACAGCATCCACTCGCAAGCCATCGATGTGAAATTCTTCCAGCCAGTAGAGCGCGCTCGCAAATAGAAAATTGCGCACTTCATTGCGGCCGTGATTGAAGACAAAAGTATTCCAATCCGGATGCCGCTTCATCAGTGGGTCAGCATGTTCGTAGAGTTCGGTACCGTCGAAACAGACCAGGCCATGCGCATCGTCGGGAAAGTGCGCGGGCACCCAATCCATGATGACGCCTAGACCCGCATTGTGGCAGGCATCGATAAAGCGCGCGAAGTCTTCCCGTTTCCCATATCGGGCAGTCGGTGCGAAATGCGACAGGGGTTGATAGCCCCACGATCCCGCAAAGGGATGTTCTGCTATTGGCAGTAGTTCGATATGTGTGAATCCAAGCGATGCTGCATAGGGCACAAGCCTGTCGATAGCCGTCTGCCAGTCAGCGGGCTTTCCACCTGGCCGCATCCACGAACCCGGATGCACTTCGTAGATAGAAATCGGCTCGTCACGCGCCTGGCGCGCGCGCCGCGAGGCCAGCCAGGCATGGTCGCGCCATTCATGCACCAGCGGCGCTGCGGTGATAGAAGCGGTGGCTGGAGGAATCTCAGTGCGCCGCGCAAACGGGTCAGCTTTCTCGCGCAGAAGCCCATCGCATCCCAGCACTGCATATTTGTAACATTCGCCTTCGCCGAGCCCTGGGAGGAACAGCTCCCAGACGCCAGCTTCATGGCGCAGGCGCATGGCGTGGCGTCGTGTGTCCCAGCCGTTGAAGTCGCCAATTAAGGCAACGCGGCGCGCATTCGGCGCCCAGACGGCAAATCGCACACCGCTAACGCCCTCGACGATCATCTGATGTGCGCCAAGACATTGATCGACGCGTCTATGTTTGCCTTCCGCGATCAGATGCAGATCTGTTTCGCCCAACAGTTTGCCAAAGGCATATGGGTCCTGCATTGTCACTGTAGCATCAGGCCATTCGACCTTGAGGCGATAATGTCCGTTGCTGTTGGCGAGCCCGGCGAACAATCCTGGAATCTGCCGCTGTTCCAGCTTTACTGCCGGCCCGCTGTCACCTGTAACAGCATAAACAGACAGGGCGCCTGGCAAATAGGCGCGAATGAACCGCCCCCGCGGGCTGTCGTGCGGCCCCAGGACGGCGAAGGGGCTGCTGTGAGTAGCATTGGCGAGCGCGGCCAGCGTGTCCTGATCGAGCGCCATAAGATTCGGCGGCTCAAACATGAAGTCGATCTTTCATCGAAGGGCAAACGGCGCAGGTCCGAATCGGTGCCATCCTACTACATTGAAGGGCACAATTCAGCTCGCGCGCGCGTAAAGCTCGGTATAGCGCGACGCCGATTCCTTCCAGTCGAAACTCATCGACATTGCGGCGCGGCGCATTTCGCTGAAACGATGACCCGAGCCGAACGTGTCAAAGGCTCGCCGTACCGCGCTCTTGAGCCCGCCTGCTGTGGGCGCGCCAAAGAGGAAGCCTGTGCGGCCGTCTTCGATAGTGTCAGCGAGGCCGCCGGTCTTGTGCGCAATCGGCAATGAGCCGAATTTCTGCGCATACATTTGACTGAGGCCGCAGGGCTCGAAACGTGACGGCATGAGCAGGAAATCGCTGCCGGCAAACATTGTGCGCGCTTCCTGCCCGTCAAAACCGATCCGCACTCCCACAAAGCCGCGATAGCGCCGGGCCAGATCTCGCATGTGATCTTCAAAATGAGGCTCGCCCTTGCCGGTGACAACTAGCTGGCCGCCCTGCTGCACGATGCTTTCGGCAACTTCAAGCGCAAGGTCCACGCTCTTTTGATGCACAAGCCGGGAAACAATGGCGAACAAGGGTCCGCGCGAGAGGGCAAGGCCGAAGGCGCCGCGCACATAATCCGCATGGCGGTCTTTCCAGCGCGCCGCATCGAAAGCGGCCGCTTCGTCACTGTGGCGCGGGTCCCAGGTCTCGTCAATGCCGTTGAGAATTCCGCTGAGGCGGCCTTCGCGTGATCGCTCGGTCAAAAGGCCATGCATGCCGCAGCCAAATTCCGCCGACGTAATTTCACGCGCATATGTTGAACTGACCGAAGTCAGATGGGAGGAATAATATACGCCGGCTTTCAGGAACGACAACTTGCCGTAAAACTCCACGCCGTTGATGCTGAAAGCCGAGCCGGGAATCCCCAGAGCGTTTAGCCGTTGGGGATCGAACGCGCCTTGATAGGCGAGATTATGAATTGTGAGCAAGGTTGGGACATTACTGCCCCGCCATGCAAGATATCCGCTGGCGAGCGCAGAAGGCCAGTCATTCAGATGGAGATTATGGGGCGTCCAGTTCGTTTCACCCCGGCCCATCGCAATGTCGGCAGCGGCCAGAGAAAGCCGTGCGAAGCGGATATCGTTATCCGGCCAGTCTACGCCGTCGGCGTCGGAATATGGTCCGCCCGGACGATCATAGAGTTCAGCGCACAGGAGTACGTAGACATCAAGTCCATCAGGGGTGGTGACCCGGCCAAGATGACAGGAGGGAATTTCGCCAAGGCCTTCAAGCCGGCCAACAACCGGAATTGGGCCATGCTTTTCCAGAACCTGCCGGTAACCGGGAATGAGGACCCGCACATCACATAGTCCGCGCAGCGCGCGCGGCAGAGCGGCGGATACTTCGCCCAGGCCACCGGTCTGAACATAGTCGGAGATTTCCGATGTCACGAATAGGACGCGTCTGTCCGGGGCCGAAATTATATTCGAGCCTGTATTCGAACTGAGACACTGTTCAAACGGTACCAATGCGTCCTCGGTAGTCGCCGTTCACGGATTGCTGCTGCAAGCTGCCGCTACGTGACAAACGCTTAACCATGCCGGGTTAATTTGTGGTAAAGCTGAAAACTAAGAATTGATGAATGAATGCAGTAATTCATTTTAAATCAGGCGTTAGGCGTACATTATTGCAACTTGCTGAATGGTGTTGAAAGCTGTGCGAAATCCTCCGGCTTTGTAAATTGTTCACTCCCCTCAGGCTCAATGCGCGCTACGAAAGTGGAGTTGGGTAATGACGATTGTTGCAGGCAGAATGGTTGATAGCGTAGCAGTGGTGTCCGATCGCGAGCTGTTTCCAGTTGCGACAATCAGATCGGACCGACGCAATGCGCCGCATGTTCTGCGCGCTGAAATCGAATCCAAGCTTGTATATTCAGTCGGCAAAAACCCATCGGCGGCTCTGCATCATGACTGGTTGACGGCGGCAATTCTCGTATTGCGCGACCGGATCATCGACAACTGGATGTCATCGATACAGGACGCCAAGCGCAGCGGCCGTAAACGTGTTTACTATCTCTCTCTAGAGTTTCTTATCGGCCGTCTGTTCAAGGATGCGCTTGGTAATCTGGGCCTCACGGATGCCATGGGCGAAGCGCTTGCGGGTTTCGGTGTCGACATTGAATCGATAGCAGGTATGGAGCCAGATGCGGCTCTCGGCAACGGCGGCCTTGGGCGGTTGGCGGCCTGCTTCATGGAAAGCATGGCGACTGTGGGCATTTCGGGCCTTGGCTATGGAATCCGTTATGATCATGGCCTGTTCAAACAGAAGATTGTCGATGGCTTTCAGGTCGAGGTGGCTGAGGACTGGCTGTCCTTCAAAAACCCCTGGGAGTTTCAACGCCGCGAAATTGTCCATGAGATTGGCTTTGGCGGTTTTGTCGACTTGGAAAAAGCGCCCGATGGCGTAATGCGTCCAGCCTGGCGTCCCGACGACAAGGTGCTCGCAATCGCCTATGACACGCCCGTCGTCGGCTGGCGCGGTCAGGTCATCACCACATTGCGCCTCTGGAGCGCACGCGCGCTTGAGCCTTTTAAGCTCGAAGCTTTCAACAAGGGAGATCACGTTGGCGCACATCTTGATCGCGATCGCGCAGAAACGATTTCGCGCGTGCTCTATCCTTCTGACGCCACGCCGGCGGGGCAGGAACTCCGCTTGCGGCAGGAATATTTCTTCACTTCTGCATCATTGCAGGATCTGATCCGCCGGCACATGCAGCGCTTTGCGGATATTCGCTCGCTTTCGGCCAAGGCTGCGATGCAATTGAATGACACCCATCCCGCCATTGCTGTGGCCGAATTGATGCGCCTGCTCCTGGATGTACATCATCTCTCATGGGATGAGGCCTGGTCGATCACGCGCGGCTGTGTTTCCTATACCAACCACACATTGATGCCGGAAGCGCTGGAAAGCTGGCCGGTCACTCTGATGGAGCGGCTGTTGCCGCGCCACATGCAGATCATATTCGAAATCAATCATCGCTTCCTGGACGATGTGCGTAAGGGCGGCGTGGTGGATGAGGCCGCAATCATCGCCATTTCGTTGATCGAAGAAAACAACGGCCGCCGTGTGCGCATGGGCCATTTGGCATTTGTCGGCTCCCATCACATTAACGGCGTCTCCGCGCTTCACACGCGGCTGATGAAAGACACGGTCTTTAAGGATCTCGACAAGGCTTTGCCTGGCCGGATTGTCAACAAAACAAATGGCATTACACCACGCCGCTGGCTGATGCATTGTAATCCCGGCCTCACCGATCTGATAGCCGAATGTGTTGGCGATCAGGTGCGCGACAACGTCGAGCGCATTTCTGATTTTGCAAAATTTGCCGATGATGCAGTCGCGCGCGAGCGCTTTGCCGAAGTTAAGTTGCAAAATAAGGTTCGCCTGGCCAATCACATTGAACGCAATCTGGGTATCGCCGTGGACCCTCAGGCGATATTCGATGTGCATGTGAAACGCATTCACGAATATAAGCGGCAATTACTGAACATCATAGAAACAGTCGCACTTTATGACGCCATTCGCGCCAACCCCAATCGCGACTGGGTTCCGCGCGTAAAGATTTTCGCTGGCAAGGCGGCTGCCAGCTACATTCAGGCCAAGAGTGTCATCAAGCTTATCAATGACGTGGCGCGTACAGTGAATTCTGATCCTGCGGTGCGCGGGCTTCTTAAGGTCGCGTTCCTGCCGAACTTCAACGTCAGCCTCGCTGAAATGATTGTGCCGGCCGCCGACGTTTCCGAACAGATTTCTACTGCCGGACTTGAGGCCTCGGGCACGGGCAATATGAAATTCGCATTGAATGGCGCCATCACCATAGGCACGCTCGATGGCGCTAATGTGGAAATCCGCGAGCATGTGGGTCAAGACAATATAGTCATTTTTGGCCTCACTGCCGATCAGGTGCTGCAGGCGCGCCGGGACGGGTACAATGGCCGGATGATAGTGGAAGCAAATCCGATGCTGCGCGATGCGCTCGCCGCTATTCGCGCAGGTGTCTTTTCGCCCGATGAGAGGCAGCGCTTTGTACCGTTAATTGAACAACTGTTGGGAAATGACTTTTATATGGTCGCCGCCGATTTCCAGTCCTATTTCGATGCGCAACGGCAAATGGATGGCATCTGGCGGCTCAATGAAAACTGGCAACGCATCGCCATGCTGAACACAGCGAAGGTCGGCTGGTTCTCATCCGATCGCACGATACGCGAATATGCCGATGAAATCTGGAAAGTTCCCTGCGACTACGCGCCCGCGTGATGGCGCAAGGCCGTTGATTTAAGCGATGGATCGCATTGCGACGCCTTTGTCAGAACGCACGCCGGGTCCGCCCGGCGTGCGTCTTGTAGATGGCGGCGTCGACATCTCTGTCTGGTCCCATAATGGCGAGCGGATCTGGTTCTGTCTGTTTGACAGCCATGGCGAGCGTGAAATTGCGCGCTGGAAGCTGACTGGCCGCACAGGCGATATCCATCATGGCTTCATTCCAGCCGTTTCAAGTGGGCAACATTACGGTTTGCGTGCAGACGGGCCGTGGCAGCCCGATAAAGGCCACTATTTCGATCCCGCCAAATTACTTGTCGATCCCTACACAACGCGTATCGACAGACCATTTCGCCATGTGCCGGAATTATGTCTGCCCCGAAAAGCAGAAATGGACACGGCTGCCTTCGTGCCGCGTGGCGTCATTGAGGCCGCGACCGGAATCGCGCCGTTGAAAATTCGTAACAGCGCCCCTTGCAGCTTCATTTATGAAGTCAGCATCAAGTCGTTCACGCAATTACATCCTGAAGTCCCGTCGCGACATCGCGGCACATTGGCCGGGCTTTCTCATCCGGCGATGATCGATCACCTCGTGCGCCTGGGTGTCAGTCATGTCGAATTTATGCCTGTGGCCGCTTGGATTGATGAGCGTCACCTTCCCCCGCTAGGGCTTTCCAATGCGTGGGGTTATAACCCCGTGACATTCATGGCTCTGGATCCGCGCCTTGCGCCAGGTGGTATGGCGGACCTGAGGTGCGCCATAGAGGTGCTACACTCAGCGGGCATTGGCGTCTTACTGGATGTGGTCTTCAACCACAGCGGCGAAAGCGATAACGAAGGCGCAACGCTTTCGCTGCGAGGTCTGGACAACGCCAGCTATTACGCACATCGCGATGGCGAGCCGGTGAATATCACGGGTTGCGGCAATACCCTTGCATGTGATCGCGAGCCCGTCGTTCAACTCGTGCTCGATAGCTTAAGGCATTACGTGCGTCACGCAGGCGTGGATGGATTCCGGTTTGATCTCGCGCCCGTGCTGGGGCGCAACGAAAGCGGTTTTGATCCCGATGCGTCTCTGCTGCGGGCCATTCAATCAGACCCTGAATTAGCCGGAGTCCATCTCATTGCTGAACCATGGGATCCCGGCGGCGGGGGGTATCAACTCGGAGGCTTTGGGTGCCGCTGGAGCGAATGGAACGACAGATATCGCGATGATGTCAGGCGTTTCTGGCGCGGCGATCCGGGCGCTGCCGGTGCTTTTGCGACGCGTATCGCAGGTTCATCCGATATCTTTGCAGGGCAAGGCAGAAAGCCATCGGCAGGCATCAATTTCATAGCGGCCCATGATGGATTTTCTCTTCGCGATCTCGTGAGCTATCGGACCAAATGCAATGCGGCCAACGGCGAATATAATCGCGATGGTCACGATGACAATTTTTCATGGAGCAATGAGAAGGGAGGGATAGAACAGCCGGGTGCGCGTGACGAACGCATTCGCCGGGATATACGCGCTCTTCTGGCCACGCTTTTTTTGTCGCTCGGTACGCCGATGCTTACAGCTGGCGATGAGTTCGGCAGAACCCAGCATGGCAACAACAACGCCTATGCCCAGGACAATGAAATAACCTGGCTGGCTTGGCGGCGCGATGAGTTTGACTTGACCGGGTTTGTCGCCCGATTGACAGCCCTGCGCAGACGATTGCCCCTGGCTTGGGAAGATCGCTTCCTCACGAACTTGCCCCTGAAGCCTGGCGGGCCGCCGGATACGCAGTGGCTGATGGCGGACGGGAGCACTTTTGGCGCCGCAGACTGGCAGAACAGTGATGTTGTGGCGCTGGTACGGTCGTTCCCCGAGGATGCGACAAAGATGACGCGGCTCTATTCGGCTTTCAATCGCAGCTACGAGGACGTCCGCTGTGTCCTTCCCGGTCTGCCGGATGGACAATCGTGGAGAGTTGAGATCGCATCGGCTGGCGGCTTCGAAGAATTAAGGATTGCAGAAACGGTGCTGTTGGAAGCGCGCAGTGTTGTGGTTCTGTCCAATCGGGATAGGCTTTGAAACCTGGTCGAGTGAGTGGCTTGTCAGAAAGAAAAAGCCCATTTGATCTTGAGGTCGATTGCCAGCTTGCCCAGTGCCCGCGCCTCCTGCTGGTAGCCATGTGCAATGAGCGCTTTGTTCAGCGCTTCGAGCCGGGGCTCGATATCTTTGAAGGTGACTTCGTTGTTCGCCATCGTCGGGGCTATA
Source organism: Beijerinckiaceae bacterium (assembly GCA_947474545.1). Classification (GTDB taxonomy): domain Bacteria; phylum Pseudomonadota; class Alphaproteobacteria; order Rhizobiales; family Beijerinckiaceae; genus Terripilifer. The sequence continues at coordinate 17,236 of CANJJI010000038.1, forward strand.
GCGATGAGACTGTCCACATAAGCTGTAAGGCAGGGCAGCAGGGTTTCGGGCTCAAGCTTTGCGAGTTCGGGTAAATGGTAAGCCAGATGGGAAATTGCCAACGGGTCTTTGTGCGCAAGGAGCGCTGCTTTCCAGCTTTCGAGGGCTAACAAAGGTGGCCCCTCGGCTCCTGCCTGCAGGGCATTTTCTCGCGCGAATAAAGCGCTGCCCGGCTCTAATATGCCGAAAAGATCGAGCAGGAAGCGGGCGCCCGCGTGCCGCTGGGCGCCGCGCATTGCACGCATCAGCTCGATCAATCGCAAGCGCATTTCAACAGAGAACCGGACGGCAAGGCCCTTGGCGAGAACGCTCAACGCATGTTCCCGGCGTCCAACGGCCAGTTCTCCCAGGGAGTCAATCTGATCCTGATCGCATTGGGCGCCGGCAGGCAAAGTGGCCATGGTAAGGTAATGAACCAGGGACAAAGCGCCTGTTTCATCTGCAGGAAGTTGCGCGTTCATGGAATCCTTCTCCCGGAAAGGCGCTTGTATCCCGGCGGCGTGCCGGGGCAGGAGCGCCCCGTCAGTTATCACTGAATATCAGGCCATTCCCATCCGGGAAAGCAACTCGAATTTTCCCAAACGCGAATTGCAGCCCGGCCGATAGTTTGATGCTTCTGGTCCAGCTCCCGGCGGATGCAGGCTAGAGATGCGACCGCCGATTCAAGATCTGCCTGAGGGATAACCATACCATTTCCATCAATCTTCACGAATGTTGCCAAATGTTGGTTCTCTGCAACGATGACTGGAAGTCCGAACATCAGCGATTGATGAAACTTGCTGGGTTCAGCCATCCTGTAGGATAGGCAGAGATCTTCGATTACGCACCAAGAAAGCACAGTCGATTGCTGTTTCAGCATATTGAGCATTTCGGATTCATAGTCCATGCCCGGACGCACTCGCACATTTGGCAGCGCCTTCAGCCCTTCAAGTGATTCATGAAAATCGAGGAATTCCGGAACGAACAATGTAACCTTTAGCGATTTATCCTGTTCCGCTATTTTGCCCAACAATTGCAGGCCACGCCCTGCCGCAGGTGCGCCGAAATAAACGATATGTAGCGGCAGGGCTGGGTCGATTCCGCCTTCTGGCTCATGAGATTCTGCATAATAGGCGTTCGGTACGTAGTCGACACGGGTAAGCGCGTAAAGGGCGGCGCTGGCGTCGCGAATGGCCTGACTGACACACGCCATCCGGAAAGAGCCGCGTGCAACCCAGCATTCCACCACCAGGTTCGCCGCGACGCGAGCGACCGAATTGTTGTCGCGGTTCCGGAATGGGCTGAATTCATGCGCGTCATAATATAATCTGGTTTTGGCCAGATTTCTGAGCATTGCCCGCGCGAAAGCTCCAGCCAGCAGGTCGTTGGCGACGACAAGGTCGGGGCGGCGAGTAGACAGCAGCCTGTGCAGATGACCCCGGTACACAGCAACAATCATCATTCTGGCTTCCTGAAAATAGTTCACCAGCAAAGGATAATTGTACCGCGATACTCTCGCCTCCTTCCAGAACTTGAAATAGGCTCCAAGCCGCAGCACATTGGCCGCCATCACTTCAATACCGCTCACAAGGCACCAGAGGGACGCCCGGATGATAGCAGTCGCGCCAGGGGAAACAGCGGGACAACGGGCGTCGACGATCTCGATCTTGAAATTTGCGGCGCGGAGGTCAACGATCATGGCCGTCACCCTTCGATCATGATCAACGGGTGAATCGACCACCACAATAGCCGTTTTCATATTGATGCTATCGTGTGCCAGTTCCTGCCCCTTCTCAAGTCAAATGCCGGAGCGTTCACATCCGTGGATTTGATCGCAGACATACCACCCAGGCAGACAAATTATGTGTCAGCCGCACTCGTTGCTTTGGAATCTCAGGGGCAATGTTCGACTGTGGCTGCTTCAACGTCCGGAAACTGCCGTTATTGAAGTCTTTTTCTGGCGCTCGATTTATCGATTAGCACACCGCGATTCCCGTCCTTGTGGACATCGCGATCAATAGTCGCCCGCGCCAGTTCTTTCAAGGCCGGGCCATTTTCCTGTTCCAGTTTTTTCAACAAATTCCGGAATGTACGGGGAAAACTGGCCTTGTTGTAAAATGTACCATTTATAAGACATTTTCTGCGGATCATGTCGAGGAACTGTCTGGCGACCGCAATGTCAGGCCCCGTCGGGTTGCACCAGAAAGCATCCATATCCGAGTCATTATTGCAAAATGTCACAAGGCCGGGCTGTTTGTAGAGGGCCTCGCCGAGGCATAACAGGGGCGTTCCATGATGCAGCGCCGACAGACCAGAGGTACTGTTGACGGCCACGACGCCCTTGGCATGGCGGATCAGAAGGCCGATCGATCCATCGTCAAGAAATCTGACACGATCTTCGCAATCGGCCAGTTTTGCGATCTCGCGAATTAGGTCGCCATGCGGAAAATGACCACGGTCGAGCGGATGGCCCTTAAAAACGAGCAAATCATCAGGTCCGGCATACAGCGAAAAGGAGCGGATTGCTGAAGTTATAAGCCTGTCAACAGTCCAGCCGCGGCCATGGGCGACCAGTTGCATATCATCGCTCACTTGCAACGCGACGAGAAAATAAGACTTGTCGTGATGCTCCAGCAATTCCAGGAGGGACTTGTTGTTTGCCCGGAGATTGCGGAGTTTCCGGTAGGAATTGCGCGTCCAAAGGAAAAACTCCGAGATGAGCGACCGGTTGCGGTAGTGAACATATCGCGGGAAAAATAGTTTTCCGAACGCCAGGCCGTAATAATAAAATGTGGCATAGACTGCCATGCTGACAAAGGCGTTCTTCTTGAAGGCCCGGAATTCGCTTGAAGGGGCCGGCGAATCCTCTGCGGACGAAAGAGCGCCAGCACCAAGTGCGATCGGTGAATTGGCGTTCACCCCATTGAGTTCGCACGTTATGTAGTCGGGGCGAATATAGCCTTCTTCAAGGACCCAGACCGGGATTCCCTCCGCGCCGGCAATCCTGATGGCAGTGGCGTGAAGCGGGCGCTCGTCGCCCATCAGGATGATGAATTCCGGCTGGTCGATTTTCAGGAAGTCTGCGAACCATTCGCCCCATTCGGCGGCGGTGCCCCGAAAATTGATGACATTTTCGCCATGGGCGAACAACCAGTCACCGCCGTTGAAATTGATCTTGATCGGGTTGAAACCGGCTTCCTTCAGCGCAATTTTAAAATTATTAAAAAAAGGGCCAACGGGACCTTGCAGCAAAACGCAATTTCGGGCTGCGCCGTTGGCCGGCCGCCGCCGCCATCTGCGCGATAAGATATCCGAGTAAACGATAGACTTGTCCGCCTGCTCCATCGCCTAGCCCTGTTTTTCGCATTGCTGTTGGACGCTGCGCAATCAAATCAAGCAGAACTTCGGGACTCACTGGGGGTTCAGTAGTTTCCGCACGATAATAGCAATAATCTATTAACGTTCTACCAACAAGCTCATCCAGGGATGGCCGGTAAATTCGCCGCACCACCGGGACTTTGTCTGCCGTCAGGCCCCAGCCTGCATAAAATGGTGCGCCCCAGCATGTAACCGCCCGGTTCCGCAACAGGGCCTCGAATCCGGCCAGCGACGTCATCACGTGAACGTGATCGCTCGCCTCAATCCATTTGGCCGTATCACCTTCAAAAATAACCAGGTTCGCTAGCTTTTCCAGAGCGTCCGGATCGCTCCGGCCGGGGCGGTTTCCAGACACGACGTCTGGATGCTCTTTGTAGATTATGTAGGCGTCGGGATTTTCTGCCCTGGCCTTGGTCAGAAAATCCAGATTGTCAGCAACAGTCACCCGGCCAAGGCGGATCGAACTGTCATCCGGTACCTGTCCGAGCGCCAGCAGGATGGTCCGGCCCGCCGCTGCGTCTCTGAGGCCGGGGGGAGGAAAGCCATGCAAATTATATTTTGTGAGCCCCATTTTCACCAGCCGTTCGCGCAGCCGGCTGGCCCGTTCCAGCGCCTCGGGACTCAAGGGACCTGAGTTGATGAGGTTTTCCAGCCGGCTCGGCTGACGCGCGTCGTAATAGATACCGCAATCGTCGAGACAGAGAGACCAGGGAAACAAAAAATTCGAACCAAGGCCAAAGGAACGGATGAATCCGTCCTCCATCCGGCTGAAACGGGCGCCTTTGGATCTGACGGCTGCGGCGAATGAATCGTCAGCTTTCATCCCCCATACAACGACATGATCCCCGGCAGATGAATTTCGTAGCGCTTCGCCTTCGGTAACGAAATGAGGGGAGCCGCCACCCACCGATAGATAAGCACGGGCGTGGGGCCGTTTCCAGCGTGAAAAGCCGACACACAGATGATTGCGCCCGATCTCTCGGGCTTGTGTGCGCCATAGGACCAGCCGTTCAGCCGCTGCTTCAGGCGAAATGGCAGCGTTGTTAGCTGGGTCGATATAAAGAGGATAGTCGATCAGCGCGGAATGGACGAGTTCGAGCAGCGTTTTTGGACTTCCCTTGCGGCGCGCGAGCGCCCGCTGCGCGGCTTCGCCGGTTGCCCGGTCGATCGTGAGGCCCCATCCCGCATAAAACGGAACCCCAAAGGTTGTCACTGCCTTGCCGCGCCAAAGCGCCTCGAATCCGGCCTGGCTCGACACGGTCCAGATCTCGTCGCTAGCATCGACCAATGATTGCAATGAGCTGCCGCCAGCCAATATAGTCACGTTACACCCGCTGGCAGCTCGTCCCAGCGCGCTCGCTGCCAGGCCGGCGATATGATCGGGATGCAATTTCAGGAGCAGGTCAGCGTCAGGATTCTCGCGCCGGGCAGTTGCGACCATGTCTCCAAATGTCGAATGTGAGGCTAGGGCCCCGGCGATAGAAAGATCGCCATCCGTCTGGTCAATCAGCAAAATCCGTTTGCGGCCCGAACGAGCAGGGGCTTCTTCGGCCTCAAACGGCATATTATATTTGCTCAGCTGATGCGCGATCAGATAGTTTAGAAACCGCCGGGCCCGTTCTTCCTTGGGTGGGGTCAGCCTGCACGCTGCGATCATGTATTCCAGTCGCGATGGCCGGGACGCGTCATAATAGATGCCAAGATCGTCGACAGCGTAGGAAAGCGAGGGTGTGCCGTTGCGGCCAAGGCCTACCGAGCGCAAGAATCCGTCTTCCACACGCCAGAATGGCAAATTTCGCCGTTTGGCGGCGCGCCTTGCCCGTTCGCTGGAGGGCTTCATGCCCCAGCCCAAGTATCCGTCCACCTTGCGAAGCTGGCTGAAAGCAAGCGGGATGAATGTGCAGGCCCCTAAAGCTCTTGCAACGGGATAACTCGATCCGGCCGCGACGAACGTCGTCGCCAGTCTTGAACCAGTTTCCGGCAAATAAGGATTGTCTGGCAGATACACCTTCGTAGCAACTTTCCTTCGAAACCCATCCGGGCAAGCTGGCAATTAGCCGCTCTGAATTGTTCTGCATTTTTTAGCGATTTGCGCTAGATTGATCATAAATCTGCGAGTGGTCCCCAGCAACGCTGGAGTGTGTCACCGCGCCAACTGCGAACCGCAATGCCCAACGGTATAGCCTTCAAGAAGCCACCTCGCGCACCTTACGCGGAGAGATTTGCAAATGCGATGGCTCTTCAGCATCGTATTATTATTGCTTTGTTTCTGCGCGAAACGCGGACCCGGTTCGGCGATACGCTCCTGGGCTATGGCTGGACACTTCTTGAGCCGATTGTGAACGTGCTGATCTGGGCGATCCTGTTTCAGTCCGCGGAAAAAGAGCCCCCGCTCGGGGACAGTAAATTTCTTTTTGTCGCGACCGGGTTTTTTCCGTTTTTTCTCTTCCGCCACCTCTCCAACCAATTGCTGAACTCGATCACGGCTAACCGCAGCCTGTTGCAGTTTCCTGTCGTTCACAATCTTGATGTCATCATGGCGCGGGCGCTGTTGGAAGTGGTGACTTTCGTCGCAGTTTTGTTCATTTACTTCATGGTGTTTTACGCATTCGGGTTGAGCGTCTGGCCGGCCTCCCCCCTGTCTCTGATGATGGCTCTGACGGCGATTGGCCTGGTGGGCTTTGGCGTTGGGATGATCAATGCTGTTTTCGCCTGCATCGTACACTCCTGGTCACGGTTCTTTGCCTGGTATCTTCGCGCCTCCTATATAGCTTCCGGCGTGTTTTTCCTGCCCGAGCAGCTCCCCCAATGGATTCAGGACATCCTGTGGTATCTGCCGATAACTCATGGCATTGAATGGTGCCGGCAGGCCTTTTATGATGGCTATGAAAGCAAATTCCTCTCGATCCAATATTTGGTGGCGAGCGGCGCGTTCATGACATTCATCGGTTTGGCGCTGGAACGTCTTCTGCGCCGCAAGATCAGTGTCGAGATATGATCCGTTTTCAAAATGTCAGCAAATCCTACAGGGCAGGGACTTCGCGCAAGCATATTTTGCGGGACGTGAACCTCACCTTGCCTTGGCGCAACGTCGCCATCCTTGGCGTCAACGGCGCAGGCAAGTCCACTCTGATACGCCTGCTGGCAGGCGCTGAATTGCCTGATGAGGGAGAAATTCGCCGCGACGTCAACGTTTCATGGCCGCTTGGCTTTGCGGGACTTCACGGTAGTTTGTCGGGAATTGAAAATCTCCGCTTCGTATGCCGGATCTATAACCGTCCGATCGACGACGTTGTCGACTATGTGAGGGACTTTGCAGAGCTTGGCCGCTACTTCTACATGCCTGTGAAAACCTATTCTTCCGGTATGAAAGCGCGACTGGCCTTTGCCGTAAGCATGGCCATAGATTTCGATTGTTATCTTATAGATGAAGTGACAGCCGTCGGTGACGCGCGATTTCAGGAGCGGTGCGCGACAGAATTCGCGCGCAAACGCGAGAATTCCAGAATTATTATGGTTTCTCATTCAGAATCGACCGTAAGGCAATATTGTGATATGGGCGGGGTCCTCGTGGATGGCCGCCTTGATCTTTACGACGACCTTGATTCCGCCATTTTGGCCTATGAACAGGCAGCCAAGACGACACAGGAACTCGCTGAATGAGCGCGGTAAATTTCCGGAATAGCCTGGCGGCAGCATTGGGCCGCTGGCGCAGCCCTTCGGATGACGGCCCCGCAAACGCTGGGCCTTCTGGCGGCGCCTCAGTGATCCGCCCGGAGCGATTCAACATTCCTCCGGCTCCCCTCGAAGCGCTTCCTCCAGTCAAGCCGGTGCGCAAAGCACGTAAGCCAAAAATGTCTTTTTCGCGCGCAAGCGCAATTGCCATGATCGGCCTGCCTGTTGTGTTCAGCACATTATATTTTGGCTTGATAGCATCCGATCAATATTCGTCCAATTTTCAACTCGCTGTGCGCAGCAACGATCGTCCGATGACCGAAGCGCTTGCGCCAGCCATGGCCGGGTTGAATTCGTCTCCGGTTGCTTCGGATTCATTTATCGTTGTCGAATATTTGCGCAGCCGGCAGATGATCGAAGACATTTCAAAAATGGTCGATCTGCGAGGGATGTATGGGCGCACGGATTATGACTGGTTTTCCAGATTGTCGACCTCCGCACCAATTGAAAAAGCTGTCGATTACTGGCGCAACAGGATCGACGTGCGCTTCGAGCAGCAATCGGGCATCGTGACAGCTTCGGTCCGCGCGTTCACGCCGCAGGATAGTCTGGCGATAAGCCAGGCAGCGCTGAAATTGAGTGCGACACTTGTCAATGAATTGTCGCGCAAGGCACGCGAAGAAGCCGTTTCTTCATCTGAAGACGACGTCAGGCGCATGGAATTACGTATGGCGACGGCGGTCGCGATGTTGAAGAAATTTCGCGACCGTACGGGCGTGATCGACGCAGCCAAAGGCGCAGGCGCAGGCGTTCTGGTGATTGGAAACCTGCAGCAGGATCTAGTGCGGCTCCGGACGCAGTTGTCGATCCTCGCCAAAAACATGAACCCGACGGCGCCGCCTATCGTCAATTTGAAACAGCGCATCGCGGCAACCGAGGAGCAGATCAACAATGCGCGCGCGGATGTGGGCCGCAGTGTAGCCGACGCCAAAACACCGGAACTCACGTCGCAACTGCTAAGCGAATTCGAATCCCTGGACCTCGAACGCCAGTTCGCTGAAAAAGCCTATGCTGCCTCGTTGACGTCCCTCGAGCGCGCTCGCAGCGAAGCCATTCGCAACCAGCGCTATCTGTCAGTCTTTGTAGAGCCGCATCTGGCGCAATTGGCGACCCATCCCAAGCGCATCATCTCGATTTTCACAATCATGGCCTTTTCATTCATTGGCTGGGCTGTGTTTTTGCTCGTTTACCTGACGGTGAAAGAACACATTACCTAAAGGCGTCACGGTACGTTTTGGTTTAACCGCAGCAACCCGCTATTTCAATTTCACGGTCTGGAAAGTCACTTGTTGTTCTTTCCCGTTTTCCAGCCTGAAGGTCACGATGAATTCTTCAGCTTGAGGCAAAAGGGCTTCGTTGATCACGGCGTCTTTCGGAATATTCGAGAATACAAAAGCAAATGATTGTGGACCGGTCCGGATCCAGACGCCCTCGGGCTCGACGCCCCCCAGGGCGCCGGCGCCCAGTTTCAAAGCCTCCACCATGGCGACTTCCCGGCTTTCATCCTGATCGAATTTCATTTCAAGGAAATGCGATGCACGTAATCCGTCATCCCCGCTAGGCACGAAATAAAGCGTAACCGGCGGCGCCAGGGGCCTCAGATCCGCCCGACCTGCAATCGCCGTACGTTCCCGGCGCTTGGGTGCGAATGAAGATCGGTCTGCCTCCAGCGTCCAGGATACCACGCCCTTTTGCCCCCCGGTGGACCATTGCAGATCCTGTAGTTTGACGACAGGAGAGAAAATAGGTGCTCGTTCAATCGAAACCGGTGGCAATTGCGTTTTCGGCGAATAGAGAAGTTCAGGCCGCAAGAGAAATAACGCGCTTGCCGCAGCGGCGAGAAGTAAAAGCCCGGCAAAATGAAGCCGCGTGGGGCCCGTAGATTCGGTAACATCAAGGTCTCTGGATGCAGCAATCGCGGCGGGGTTGGAATGGGGCGGGGCAACCATTGTGGATTCCAGACGGTCTTTCGCGGCTGGGAGGGGGGGCGTCCGGGTGTCCGCCTGTCTGAGCTGCGGCGATTCGTTCGGCGGTAATGGCTCCATCAGGGACGGCCGCAGGGCTGCGCGAAGGGACTCCGGTTCAGGCTCGGGGGCCGGCGGCGGTTCATAGACAATTTTGCCTGCCGCCACTTTTTTTTCGACGGCGGCTATGGCTTCGTCGAGGAGCCGCAGCTCTTCTTCGCGTGCAGCCTCGACATCCAAAGCACCGAGAGTTTCATAAATAGCCCGGCGCGCCCGCTCGTATATAGCGTCGCGCGAGCCGGGATCGGACTCGATCTGTCTGGCTACCATGCTCTCGAGAGTGTCGATATATCGATTCATGCCAGCCTGACCCGTGTATTGGACTCCGGTACGTGCAGCACGGCGCCGGAAGCCAGTACATCAATTATCGGAGAACTGGCAACAAAGTTAGGGCCGGGCTTGCCTACGGCACCTTTGTGGCGATAGCTGCCGCACTGGACGTCGTGCCGAGCGCCGTACCAATAAGCTGGAACATTTTCAGCAATTGAGCGCCGTCCGCGTTTGTGACGAACAACAGGTCCTGATGGCGCATCTGGAACGACTGGGCCAGGAAATATCCCCCCGCTACCCGCAGATCGAGTTTGTAGATGGTAGGCACTCTGTCGCCATAATGCGGATCGCTCCAGCCAGGGCGCAGCCGGCGGATAATATCCTGCCTCTCATAGCGGAAAACGAACACGCCAGTGGGATCGGCACGTGAATCCATAAGCCCGCCAGCTTGCCCCATAGCGGTGGCTAGGGTCATCCGGTCGGTATCAAAACGCAGTTCCGCATTCCGCGATGCAGCGCCCAGCACGATGATCAGCCGCGGCGACTTCTGCAGCAAAATTGTGTCGCCAGGGCGTACGTAAATATTTTCGCGGGGATTGTCGAAAATTGTCTTGAGGTTGACGGTAGCAGAATGATCGCCACGGACGACTTTAACCAGAGTTTCGTGCGGCGGCGAGGACGAACCTCCAGCCTGAGATATCACGTCGAGCAGCCGCTCGTTCGCAATTCCGATGGGAAAACGGCTCGGGGCGCGGACATCGCCCGACACAGTCACGAGCGAACTACGGTTCGTGCCGAGCGTGACGATAACCTGAGGATCGATGGCTTTGCCCTTAAGGCGCGCCTCGATAGCTTTTTCTATTTCACGGGGCGTACGGCCTGCGGCCCGGATGCTCTCGGCAAAGGGAATGCGGATGTAGCCAGCAGAATCGACGACAATCTGCGGGAGAACAACGCTTTTGGAGCCGGAGCCCAGGGACGTCTCTGGAGCGGTGAACAGGCCGCCCAGCGCAGACTCGAAAATGGATACCGAGAGGATATCGCCAGCGCCCACAACGGCCGAGCTTGGGCTGCCACGTCCCGCAAACCGGCCGGTGAACGTGTCATTGACCGGCGCCCCGGCAACCCGCACCACATCCTCGGTGAGGTCAAAAATCTGATAATTGACCTGCGAGGCGGGATTCTCGCTGTTGGCGAGTAATTCACTGCTTGTAGGCGCGCCGGTGGGCAACGACGAGCATCCGGCTAGACCGAACGCTGCGGTTGTCGCCAGAAAAGTGCGTCTGTTCAGTAGATTATCGTCTGTCGCCATGTGAAGATTCGTGTACCCGATTTCCGTGCTTCCGGCAATGGCATCAGCTTCGCTGCCAGGGCGTGCGACGGCAATCCTCTTTTGAGTGACCAAATTACAACATCGTTTAAGCACTTTAACTCTTTCGTTCCGCTTTAAGTTGAGACGGAAAACAGCCGATTTCTCAAATTTGAATTGTTAGGGTAAATGGACCGTTCGTGTTGCAAGGTATCAAACTTCCGGCCCGCCGGTAACCTCTGATCAAAAACAAGGCCGTTGGAAACCCAATATGGATGCAATTAAACTGGTTGCCAGCGACGCTTTTATGAGCTGCCGGACGTCCGTTGAGAGTTTTCGTAAACTGATTGAACTTGCGCGTACCGGCATGGGACTCAAGCCGGTTCTGTTCAAGGATTACGCGAACGATCCGCAGCAGCGTAATATTGTGCTCGTCCGGCACGATGTCGATCATTCCCTCGACAATGCAATGATGCTGGGCGCAATCGAAGCGGACATGGGCGTTAAAGCGACCTATTTCATGCTTCACCCCGGCGATTACGATGCCCAGGAAAATTATTACGGCTCGATCATCAAGGGACGGATCGTGCACAAGCCCGATTTTTTCAGCCGGTGCCGCGAACTGGTGGCCATGGGCCATGAAGTCGCCATACATAATGACTTCTTTCAACTTTCGTTTCTGACAAAGCGGCCGATTATCGATCTTGTCCGCGAAGAAATGGCGGCGTTTCAGGAGGCGGGAATACCTGTGGCCGGGACCGCGTCCCATGGCAGCACATTCGTCCGTGAAATTGAGGCAACCAATTACGAAATTTTCACTGAATGCGTTTCCGGTGGCAGGGAATCCGGACGCAAGGTCAAGAAGGGCAGATGGACAGGAAAAACGCACGGTTTTTCAATGAAGGACGTCGGGCTGGCCTATGAGGCTTATTTCCTCCCCCGGAATATGGATGTCAGCGACACCGGTTCGGCCCTGAGCATCCACTCCAAGGCCGCAAAGCATGTCAATTTCAATGTCACTGCGCCGGAACACTATGACACGATCCAGGCGGCCGCAGCGGGAATTGATGATATCCGGCTGGTCATGCTGATCCATCCCTGTTGGTGGGCAGCCCGGCCCTGAGTGGAACCTCCGCCTGCTTCGCACCGGAGCCGATCAATCCCTGACTTTGCAGGGTACTTCGTGGCAATATACCCGGTAAGGCTTGAATCCGGACCGGCGTTTCCATTGAAAAAGGCCGCCGGTCCCGTTTTCCATCCCGCCGTACATGACATACCTCAGGCCCTGAAGTTCAGGGTCTTTGCGCTCGATGATCCAGCGCATGATGTGCTGATGACCAAGGTCCATAATACCTTCGCCAAGATGCGCATCATGGCCAAGCAGCATCGAGTAGATCACAAAATCGCCCAGCCGGCGCGGACTGAAATAGGCTAGCAGCCGCTCATTGGTGACGACTTCACCCTGTTTATAGCCGGGTTCGGGCGCAAACACCCCGAAACAATGCTGCCAATAGTCACGGCAGACAGCTGCAGGCGGGTTCAGGTAGGTTTTGGGCGGACCACCCATCTCTTCAACTGTTCGCAGATACGAGCCGCGCATTTCTCCGCCCGAGCGAATATTTGTCGAGACATTGATCGAATGGATATCGGGAATGAAGAGGTTCCAGTGGAATGTCTTTACCACATACCCCTTTGCGCTGGCGCGCCTGGCCATGCGCAGCCGTTCTCCACCGGAAAATTTCTTGATATAGGATTCAAATTGCGAATAATTTTCATAATCGGCAATATCGATCAACATGGGAACGTAACGCAAATCCCAGCCTTGCGTTAAGGGCTGGAACGAAAAATATTCGATCAGGCTGTCAGGCGTTCGGCGCGCCCAGATCTGGCAATATTCCTTGCAGCTATCGGATACCCCGTACTCGATTTCGGCGACAGGGACATGTTCGATATCGTCGAGACCAAAAGCCTTGAGATAATCCTGCCGTTCAGTCATCCGGAACGTTCCTGAAGCGTTTCAGGCCGTTTCAAAACAACCCAATACACGCCGTTCTGGTAATCGGAGTTCCGCATTACAAGTCTATCGACGAGGGCATCATCGTGGCCCTGGCGGCGTAGCCAATCTGTGAGAGCAGGTGCAGTTGGCTCAATCCCAAGCTCGGCAAACATGGCTCCCGAGGCCCCCGTCACAAACCATTTGCAGGCAATTCCGGCGAAGTTTTCGTATTCGTCGACGAGTGTGCGCTTCATCAAATTTGTGAATGGATCACACAGCACCAGATCGAACGAGCCGCCTTTTTCGCGAAGGTTCTTGGCAATCGTGAAGGAATCTCCCGGCAGAAGCTGCGCCTCTACGCCGAAAACCTCGCCCATGACCGCCAGCTTTTCCTCGTCCATGTCATTGAGCCAGAGATCCTGAACGCCGTGATTGAAAAGGTGGATGACGTCATTGCGTCCATAAAAAGCAGCACAAAAGAACGCAATTCCGGATTGACACTCCGGTAATATGTCACAGGGGAAAGAGCGTTCGCTTGAACCAGCTCGAATTGTATCGAGTGACACTGTCTCGCTCATGGACGCGCCGCCGGGGATAGCCGGTAGACGCCAGGTAAGCTTATGATTTTCCGCACCCGGCATTCGTCATTGGCGCGGCGGGAGCCACTTGTCGACATATCAAATCCGTTTGACAGTGCTGCGGCAAGGGGCCGCGCTTGCCGCAGAATCAGGATCGCTTTGACCTTGAAGATACGCAACTATCAGCAGGCTGAATCTCCGTCAAATATCGGAAGCCGTCCAAACACCGTGCTGCCGGCACCGACTGGAAGGGGGGTAAGTCCCACTTTTGCGGTGATTATTCGCTCAAAAAGCAAATGAACCCAAAGCTATTAAGGCTACCCAGATTTTCCGGCGCTGGCACTGTGGGCCGCCGCCCCACTGTCACTGTTACCGTTTGATTTGACTTGAATAAGTTCAACGGGAATTGCGGTCTGGCTTGGAATGGTGCTACACAGAACCGGTGTTGGGGATAGAATCAGACATCAAGATTGGACCGGTCCGGAACCTGTTGTGTGCCGCTGGTGGTTGGCATGTATGCGGGTGGCCATGGTTGCGTGATCACTTGGCGCTGTGTCCGGTCCTTGAGTGATCTGCGGCAGTAAAGGCGCGCCGTTGGCTACGCTGTCTTGCCGGGATTTTGCTGCGTGAAGTCAAGTATAAATACTGACAGACAAAGGGAAGTTTAGCGCTTACGGAGCCGCACATGGTTAGACCGGCGCTTCCGTTTGTTGCCAAAGAAGAAAACTGAACCGCCGCGGGATTGCCGGAGGCTCCAACTCCTGAGAAGGTGGAGCCACTATGAGCAAGACTGCAAACAAGTATTCAACTGAAGTGGGCGAACGCGCTGTGCGGATGGTGCTC
>CANJJI010000039.1 GCA_947474545.1 Beijerinckiaceae bacterium
ACGGCCTCTTCCAGGCCGCCAAGCGCAAGGCCCGCGGCTACAAGCGTTTCGCAACAATGCGCACCGTTCTGTTCCTAATCGCCGGAAAACTCGACTTCGCCCAAATCAAACCCCAGGCTCTGTAACCCACTCGAAATTTAAATGAGCCGGAATTATGACGAAAGCAATTCACGTGCGCGGCAGCAGGTCGGGCGCACTGGCGGACAAAAACGTGAAGAGTTTGTCGTGTGCTCGTTGAAATCGCCCTCGTTCATATTTCCCGATGAAGACGGAAAATGGTTGCAGCACACACTCACGCCAGCCAGCAAGGACGGCTTTACCGGATTTCTGACTGGCTCCTACGTGAGTTATTTTGCCGCCTGTCATGGCAATATAAATTACAATTTTAACACGGCGCTCGGACGCAAACTTGGTTACGATGCGTCTTCACGCCATGCGGCACAATACGAACTTGAAGCGCCCGAAAAAGCACTCGACCCAAAATAACTCAAGGGCCGAATATGACCTGATACATGATTCGCCCCGGCGCAAACGTGAATGCGCCCGCGATGATCAACCCCGCAAAAGGGCCGATCATATTCGCTGCGTGTTTGCGGATATTGCCTGTACGCCGGTAGTAGATCGCCAATGGAATCGACACCAGCGTGATCGCTGAGAGGATATGTATCCAGCTATAATGCCCCGGTGAGAGGCTCGTGATGCCAAACGACGTAATGGCAGTCAAAAGCATCGCAATCGAAAAAGCATATCCGCTGGCTCTGTGTGAGGCTGTGCCCTTGGCGCGCAGCATCACGTAAACGCCAGACACGGCGGCAACACATGCTGCCGCCGTGTGGAGCTGAATCGCTGGGGACGCGTTGAGAAGTGGGGCCAGACTCAACGCCATGCCTCAAGCGTTCGGCTTGCCTGAATTCCGCGAACGCATGAAGGCTTCGAATTCCTCACGGTCCTTGGCCCGGCGCAGGCTTTCGATGTGATCGGAAAATTCCTTCCCTGCGGCTTCAAGCTTGCGGCGCTCTTCTTCCAGGCGCGCCAGCTCGCCATCGCGCCATTCATCGAAAGCGGCGTTACCGGTAGAGCGCACATTGCTGGTAAAGCCCCAGCTTGCGTTGCTCCAGTTGGTTGCCTCTTGCCGGCGGGAACAGCCCCAGCGGCGTGCTTTCTCAGGCCATGAATGCATCACCTTATCCTCCAGATCGCGAGCAGCTTGCACAATATCGGCCGACTGGCCGTTCTTGGAACGCCAAAGCTTCCACATCAAAAGCCCCAGCCCGAGTGGCCAGAACACGATGAAGCCGAGAACGACCGCAAACACTTCGAGCGGCCGCCAGCGGGACCTGTGCCGGCGTCGTTCATATTCCTGGCCGTTGCCCGGGCCATATTCGTAGGTGGTGGACTGGGACATGGTTTTCTCCGGTGTGACGCCCGCCTTTTCAGGCCCGGCGTGAATGTAAATTACATTTACATCGCCCGATTTTCAAGTGGGAACGTCAGGTGAGCTGCGTAAAGTTTTGCAAAGCGGTGCAGTCAGCTTTCGCCGGATGCAGAGATGGTAACTCCCAGGCGAAATTGAAAGGCGGAGATCACAAGTGACCGAATTTCTGACCAAGCCGGCCCTCGCAACAACGAAAAAGGCCACATTCCCTTGGGAATGCGGCCTGATTGAATTGCCCAAAACCGGCAGATTATCCCTTGATCCCCAACGCATTGCGCACGCGGGCTGAATGTCCGTAAACATCCGGGCGCTGCTGCAATTGACCATTTTCATCCACAAACGTGGTGAAATAGGCGATATGGATTGGCAGATGCTGAGGCAACGGAATCATCCGTTCGCCAGAACCGATCATGCCCTTGAGGCGCTTTTCGCTCCAGCCGGGCGCTGTACTCATCACAACTTCCGCCAGTTTGAACGGCTCGAACACCCGGATGCAGCCATGGCTCATGGCGCGCATGGACGCATTGAACAGATGCCGCGCGGGCGTGTCATGCAGATACACGGCATGATCGTTGGGGAACATGAACTTGATATAGCCCAGTGCGTTCGTCGGTCCCGGCGGCTGGCGCACCGAGACACCATATTTCGTCTGGCGCACTTCATATTTGCTCGAAAACGCCTGCGGCCCACCCATTTCCTTCACGATGGATGGCGGGACATGCCAATAGGGGTTTACGATCAGATGCTGCATTTTGTCCGAAAAAATCGGCGAAGGTGTCTTGGCAGCGCCGGTGATGACCCGTGTTTCGTGAATGCGCCGCCCATCTTTCACCACACGCACCATGAATTCGGGCACGTTGACCATCAAGTGCATTTCACCAAGGTCCCGCGGCAGCCAGCGCCAGCGCTCCATATTGGAAACGATCTCTGCTTCGAGCGGCTTGGTTCCGGAATTGACGGAATTGCCCGCCGAAGAGAGCGCCATGACAGTCTGCGGGGTCAATGAACCGTCGGCCCGCATCCCCTTGCTGCGCTGGAAAGATGCAACCGCCCCCGCGACCTTGGTATCGTAGACCAGTGGATCGACATTCGGCTCGTTCGGCGTCAATCCGAACCGCGCACGGATCAGCGGCACGCGCTGGTCGCTCATGCCGACACGCAACACAGGCCCCGGCGCGATTGCTACCGAAGGCGCTTCGGCAACGGCAGGCTTCGCACCGCGAATTTCAGCCAGTTTGGCCCGCAGCGCGCGATAGCCGGGATGTGGCGGGTTGAAGCCATGCAATATATCGCCCGCATTGCCACCGGCCTGGGCCACCTTGTCCAAAATAACTGCCGTGGACGCCACTTCCGGCTTGGCCGTAATCAGGCCAGACAGCGAACTCGGCTTGATGCGCCCGCCGCTGGCATATCGGCCATAGGTGACAACAGCTTGCGACAGCGCAAGATCGGCCTCGGCCATCGCCTTGTCGTCACCGCTGGCAAGCGCGGGTATGCGCAAGGCGGGGGAATCCAATGCATCTTCACCGGCTTTCTGCAAACGGGTGATTGCGCTGGCCGCACTCGGCGACCACGAGCTTCCGGCCCGCCAGACCGGCTCATAATTGCGGGCGGCGTAATAATCAGCCAGCGCCTTCTGGTCTTCGCGAGCTGCACGGCCGGCAACGTCGCGAGGCATTGGCTGCGCGTCGGCGGCGCTGAAACGAGATTTCAATACCTGGGCGGCGGCAGACAATACCGGGGCTTCATTCACGGAAGACTGCACGGGCGCAGCAGGTTCGGTCGCAGGGCTCGCCCGCTCAACAGGAACAGGCGCAGCAACTTGAACGGAGGCTGGCGGCTCGACCGGCACTTCCACCGCGCGCGGCGCTTCGGCTTTGCGGGATTGCTGGCCTTGCGGCTGGATGAACACATCATCTGGCGGAAGCTGAATTTCTACCGAAACGGGCGGAACCGCAGAAGAACGCTCCTGCGCACTCGCGCCGCCCGAAGGGCCGAGTAATGCGAAAGCAGAAACGCTGCAGGCGAGCGATAAAGTGCGGAAACCACGCAGCTGCATAACGACCTCTGATCTTGCCGGGAACTCAACGCGCCAGCTATCACGCACGCACGGGAAAAATCCGTGCGCAAACGCACGAACCGCTCGTTCGAACTCTTGGCAATCAAAAGCTTTTCAGGCCCAAGCGCAATCGCGAAGCCGCCCTCAATTGGCTGGCTGCGCGATTTCCCCAAGGTCTGTGGCGTAGCCGCCACAGATTCAGCCAGTTAGCGAACATTACCGCCTTCGTGACCGGCAAGGCTTTATAACATCCTGATTTTATGCGCTTGCGGACAAAAACCAGATACCACTGTTCCATCAACCGCTGGGATCAAGCGGCGTCAGATGCCGAGCTGGATGACACTGCGGCAAAGCCTGTCATGCCGCTGGCCATGGAGTCATCGCCTTCTTCAAAGCCGTAATCCTTCATCTTGCGGTAAAGCGTCGAGCGGCCGATGCCGAGACGCCGCGCCATTTCCGACATCTGTGATCGATAATGGGCCAGTGCAAACTTGATGGTTTCAGCCTCAAGGTGATCGAGGCGGCGCACATGGCCGGAATCGTCAAGCAGCTTCAGGACATTGGGATCGCGGATCTCGACTCTGACGATCTCGCGCTGCACGGGCTGGTTGGCCAGCGGCGTCATGGCAGGGGCGGCGGGAACGCGAACATCGAAACCTTCGACCTGGGCGGCGATTTGCGGGAATTCGGCCACCGTGAGTTCGTCGCCATCGGCCAGCACAACAGCGCGGAAAATGGTGTTTTCGAGTTGGCGGACGTTGCCCGGCCAATCATAGCGGGCGAGCATGCTCAGTGCTTCGGCGGTGAGACCGCGGAGCTTGCGCCCTTCCTCGGCGGCAAAGCGGGCCACAAAACGGCGGGCGAGATCGGCGATGTCGTCACGGCGCGAGCGGAGCGGCGGAATGGAAATCGGGAAGACGTTCAAGCGGTAATAGAGGTCTTCGCGGAATGCGCCCTTGCGCACGAGCTCGATCAGGTTCTGGTTGGTCGCCGAAATCAGCCTGACATCAACCTTGACGGAACGCTTGCCGCCGACCGGATCAATTTCGCCTTCCTGCAAGGCCCTCAGCAGCTTGACCTGCGTATCGAGCGGCAGCTCACCCACTTCATCGAGGAACAGCGTGCCGCCATTGGCCTCCAGAAACTTGCCCGCATGCTTTTCCGTCGCGCCGGTGAAAGAGCCCTTTTCATGCCCGAACAGGATGGATTCAACGAGATTTTCCGGCAATGCGCCGCAGTTCACTGTGACAAACGGCTTGCCCTTGCGGTCCGAACCGCCCTGGATCGCCCGTGCAATCAGTTCCTTGCCGACGCCGGATTCCCCTTCCAGAAGCACGGGAATCGTTGATTTTGCAGCCCGTTCGCCAAGGCGGATAATGCGCTCCATTTCCGGCGAGCGGGTCGCCAGATCCTTGAAGCCCATCGTCCCCGAAGCCTTGCGCGACATACGCCGGACTTCGCTTTCCAGCACATCGGTCCGCAAGACATTCTTGATTGAAATCTGCAGCCGTTCTGCCCCGACCGGCTTGACGACAAAGTCGCCCGCGCCTGCGCGCATCGCAGAGATAACCGCTTCAATGGAGCCATGTGCCGTCTGCACGATGACGGGCACATTGACACCGCGATCCTTCATCCGGCCAAGAACGCCCATACCATCGAGATCGGGCATGACAAGGTCGAGAATGAGGATGCCGACTGCCGGCTTGTCCGACGCTTCCATCCGGGAGAGCGCTGCTTCGCCACCATCCACCGTTTCCACGTCATAACCAAAGCGGCGGACCATCGCATCAAGTAAGCGGCGCTGGACTGGATCATCGTCTGCAATCAGGACAAGCGGATTCATTTGACCTCGATACGCGGCGAGGGCCGTACTTGCCCCCGGTTCTGCGAAGGCCAACTTGGCGCAACAGGGTAAATGTGGAGTTAAGCAACGTGCCGGAATGGGAAAGGAATTTCAGTTTGATTTCACTTTTTGGATTGGCGTTTCCCGGACGTGGGCCGCACCCCGTTTATACCCAAGCTTGGATGCCCGGCCCGGCAGGATGTAATCAATCCCCGGCATTCACGTAAGGTCCCAGATCCTTCACCGCTGCCTCGACAAAACTCATATCCAGCACATTCTCCACCTGCAGCGCCGCATCTTTCACAAAGCCATGTTCCTTGAAGAAGGCGAGGGAGCGCTGCAGGCTGGGCAGATGTGGGCGAGCGTCCGGATCTATGGCGGCGGGCCAGACTTTTCGAACCTGCTCTTCTTTCAGTTTCAAATTGTCCGCCATGATTTTGACCAGGGCGGCGCCTTTGGGGCCGTCGCCGAAGCGCCCGTCTTTGATCGCATCATTATAGTCTCGTGCCGCGCGCACATAGGCGCGGATGAAACGCAGGCCGAGATCCCGTTTTTCCTTCGCGAATTTTTCGCTGAAAATAGTCATTCCAATCTGGTCGGATGGCACAAAGTCCTCGGTCGTGGAAAAGACGGCGGCAGAGCCATTTTCCGTCACCAGGGTCGTAAATGGCTCGACCAGAATCGAGGCGTCGATGGCCCCGTTCGCGAAAGCGGGCACCTGCTGGGGAAAAATGAGTATGACCTTTTCGATATCATCGAAGGTTATTCCGCCTTTTTTCGCCGCCTCGTTGAGCGCCGAGGCAGGCGAACCGGCGTTTGATAACAGCGCCACGCGCAGCCCCTTGAGATCGGCCAACGTCTTCACGCGCCCACTGTCGATCAACGCCTTGCGCACCACGAGCGACTGGAAGCGATAGCCTTTTTCCATGCGGGAGCGGTCCGCGACAATGCGCAAGCCGATGCCTCGCTCAATGGCGTTATAAAGTCCGGCCACCGCCGTACCGCTGCCCACATCCAGCGCGCCCTGCCCAAGGGGCGCGATCATCCGGCTGAGCGAGTCGATTGGCGTGTATTCGATGTCGAGATTTTCTTTTGCGAAATACCCCCGGTCTTTCGCAATATACAGTGCCGCATCCGAAGCATTGCCGACAGTCGCCACGATAACTCTATCGCCAGCACTGGCAGAACCGTACGCAAGCAGCGTCGCGCCAGCCAGCATAATGCTGGCGCGGATGAACCCGAACATTTTCCGCATGATCGCCTCCTGTTGCTCGGAAGACTAATGCGTTAGCACTGAAAGTGGAAACACCGTGTGATACCAACTTGCGCAAGTCCTGATTTCCACAGGTTGGCAAACACGAACGGGTGCCTGCGCTGAAGGCTGAAGCGCGGGAAACGCAATGATTGACGTGTCAGTCATTGTGCCGCCTGGTATGACAAGTCCACGCCCCGGACGCTTGGAATGAACTCCGCGCCGCACCCGATTTTCGATCAGGATTTACCGGCGCATGCGAGAATTTTGCGCAATAATTCTATAAACAATTGGCCTTCCTCAGGCGTCAGACAGCTCAAAACATCTGTCTCGGCTTGCTGAGACACGTCCTGCAGTGGCGGAATCATTGCCTTGCCAGAAGCCGTCAGGCGCACGCGCATGCGTTTGGAATTCAACGGATCACGCGTCGCGTTGATGAGGCCCTTCTTTTTGAGGCGGTCGACAAGCCCATGAACATTCGCGGGCTCCATGCCTATGGCTTCGCCTAACTCAGCCTGCGAAAGCTCCCCGAGGCGCGCCAGCGATTGCAGCGCCGCAGACTGGCGCATCGTCACGTCGAGGGCTTTTAATCGGATCGCTGACTTCTCGCGCACCAGATGAAACGCACGCCGCAGCAATTGGCCCGCCCGCGCCCTGCCCGCCGCAGAGTCAGAACCGTCACCGGTTGGAGCGGCTTCTTGATCCGCCGCGATATTGTGGTCACTGGAAATCATGATGCAATTATTTGCTCAAAAAATAAAGGAACCGGAGCATCGTCCTTCCGATTCCTTCTTATCGCATGTTTACGTTAAAAGCGCCGAAAATCATTAATGACCTAGCCTGAAACGATTTAACGTTTTCACATTAAACCGCGCAAGCCACCGCTTGCTCATAGGCGCCAGCGCCCACTTTTTCCGGTGGGAAGATATGGCGCTCTTCAACCCAATGACGCGTCGTCTCATACATGTCGCGATTGTAAGGCTCGAAGACAATGCGTTCACCAGGCCCAAAGCGCCTGACGTCAACCAGCTTGGCGTGACGCGGCGGCAATTCGTTGGAATAGAAATGCGTATAGGCCTGATGCATCCGGTCGATGTCGGCCTGTGCGCGTTTGAGGGCGCGGAAATATTTGCGCACATCTTCAACATCCACACCCGGCGGAATCAGCGAAGCGATCATGAACGTGCTGTCCAGGATCTTGCGGAAGCCCAATTGTTCCATGATGTAATATTGCATGCCGAACACCGTTGCCGCCGGGGCAAGCCCACTCAGCAACTGATCCACACGATCGGCGGGTCCGCCGCCGAACTTCAGCTTGATCTCGTCAAACTTCATGAACGGCTCGAGCGCCTGAATGGTCGTGTAATGGCTGCCTGACTGATAGCCCACATGAACGTTCACGCCTGCCAGCTGTTCCGGCTTGCGAATGGATGAGGATTCCGGCACGAAAATCCCGCAGGGCGAAACTGAATAAGCCTCTCCCCACAATTTTCCATGGCTGTTGGAGGCCGCCATATTGACCGTCCAGTGACAGGCACAGCTGATGGAGGCGTCGCGGCCCTTTTCATAGGTCTGATAAGCCCCGTTCAAATTGTCCGGAACGGAGTTTGCGGCTTTGGCCGTATCGGCCTTGAATTTTTCCTCCGCCTCCTTGGTCAGAAGCGAATGCTGCGTCAATTCATAGTCAAGACCTTCATCAGTAAAATAGCCTTTGGAATCGGCGATCCATTCCTGAAGACGCCCATGCGTGTTGACGACAAATTTCGACATGTTTTCCTCCTGTGAATTGTAAGCGAACTTACCACATGGGCGCGATAAGTGAACGGCAATTTTGGACTCACAAGGGTCATCCCGCAAAATGCGAAGCATTTATGCGGGACCGTGATGTGTTTTGATTGTGTGCGTTCCCAGACGATCCCGGCTCTCGCTTCGCTCGGCCGGGATGACATTGGGAGCCCGCAATGAACATGGGCGTCAGCCCGTCACTTCGCCGGTTCGTGAACGCTTGTACCGGATTTCTCGACGTCAGGGAAATCATAGGCGGCTGAGGCCTGCACGCCCTGAAACCCGAACGAGACTTCCTTTTCGATCGGCAGATCAATCCACGGCGTATTCTTGACCGGGTCGCGCACCACGCCAAGCGGATCTTCGCCGTTCTCAACGCGCTCGATTTCACGCAGCAACGTGCGGCGATAGAGAATAACGCCTTTGTCGCTATCGGTCAGATTTTCCAGGGTATGATCAGTGATATCGCCTTGCGAAATCATCACCATCATGTCCTGCGCGTTCAATTGTTCGGGCATGTATTTGCCCTGTTCGTTGGCCCACGGATTTTCCCATAATGGAACCTCTGCCTGTGGTGCTTGCCCTTGGGGGCGTGGACGGCAATTGTACCAGTAGAGCGTTGTATTGGTGTCATCGACGGGCACACGGATTTGAAACTGCACCCATCCCTCGGGGTAACTCACCATGGCTGTGCCCGGAAAAATCTGCGGATGGCCGACAGTCCATTCCGGCGAGTCCTCGTCGTCGCCTTCCCACAGGCGTTTCTTGACGATGCCATATTCGAAAACATCGTAAGCCAGTTTCTTGTGCTTGCGCAGCGGAATTGTTGGAAGACCTTTCCGCTTGCGGACATAATTGGTGTACATCATGTGCAGAAATTCGATGTGCACCGGATCCATCGTGTTTTCGGCTACCTGAAGCCAATTGCACGGCATGCGGCTGATGCCGACGTCATGGTCGTAATCCTCGCGTACAACAAATTCATAGCGCGGCAGAAGAGGCGCCGGTAGCGGACCGAGATAGGCCCAGATCAGCCCACCCATTTCCTGCACGGGATAGGCGGCGATCTTGATGCGATCCTTCATCTTGCTGCCGGCGATTTCAGCGGGCTGATCGACACACTGCCCGGATTTATTGAACTTCCATGCGTGATAGGGACAGCGGATGCCATCGTCTTCCACCATGCCGTAGGAAAGCGCTGCGCCGCGATGGGGACATCTTTCCGCAACGAGACCGAGACTGCCATCGTCTGAACGGAACAAGGCCAGCCGTTCGCCGAGCAGCTTGACGGGAAGAACCGGCAGATCAGCGTCTTTCTTCAGTTCGATGGACGCAGCGATGGGGTGCCAGAAGCAGCGCATGTATTTGCCCATCGGCGTACCTGGCCCGACAAGAGTCAGGCGATCATTCTGTTCGCGCTGGCGGCTGACGGCAGAAGAAGCGCTCTGATCCATACGGCGTGCCTCCATAAAATCTTTGTGGCGCAAAGTATGGACCGCCCTTTGTCTGCTTGTCCAACCGGGAGCTGAGCATCAGGACTGCTCAACAGCCCGGCTTTTGAACGCAAAAGCATCGGCATTCCCAAGCGCTGGTGCATTTTTAGGCTTGCCATCTTGCATCGCAGCGTTAATCTATTGCAATGCAACATTCATCAGCCCGACGCTGGTCTGTCATAGTAAGCGCGGGTACGGAGGCTGTTATGAGAAATGGACAACATGTGCGCGTGAAGCCATCCGCACCTGCTCTCGACCATTACAGGCTCCCACCGGACGCGGAAGGCGTCGTGCTTTGCCAGTACAGAGTGCTTTCAGGCCTTACTCCGGCAGCCGAACGGGTAGATGTCCAATTTGGTCCAGACAGGGTGATCTGGGGCCTGCCCGCCACTCTTTTAGAGGAAGTCGGCGGCAACGAAGCTGTCGCTGCCGTCGCCTAAAACTATCAAATCCGCTGCTTTCACGTTCTCATGCTGATATTGACCAGCTCGTTATGCAGCGTGGCGGCTCGGGCTTGTTTAACAAGCCAGCTGAAGTGGGCAGATTCGATTGCAACGGATAGCCGCATTTCCGCCGGTAACGTCCAAATGCGTGGCGTAGATTTTGGCCTTCCGGCCGGCGCCTGCGCAGCCATTATGAAGATTTGAAACAGCTGGCCACCAAATTTCGCATGCCTGCCCGATCAGAAAAGGAGTATAAGCCCCGCCCACTGCGTATTGCAGTGCACAATGGAGGCCTAAATGGCCAGTACCGACATGGCGGCCGCGTCATCGCGTCCCGCCGCAAACTCAAATGCAATTGAATCCGGACATCCCCACTCAAACTTCTGGACACTCACCATCGGCTCCATAGGCGTCGTTTACGGCGATATCGGCACGAGCCCGCTCTACGCGCTCAAGGAATCTGTGACCGCAGCGACAGGCGCGCAGGGCGTCACAGCTGCAGCTGTAATGGGCGTCGTTTCGCTGATCCTCTGGACACTCATCATCGTGGTGACCATGAAATATGTGGTCCTGTTGCTGCGCGCCGATAATAACGGCGAGGGCGGCACTCTCACCTTGATGGCGCTTGCGCAAAATGCCGTTGGCAAACAAACCCCGCTTGTCGTAGCCCTTGGCATGATCGGCGCGGCCTTGTTTTTCGGCGACGCGATGCTGACGCCTGCTATCTCAGTTCTCTCCGCGATCGAAGGTCTGAAACTGGCAGCCCCCGCCACCGAGCCCTTCGTTGTCCCCGTCACGATTGTCATCATTCTCGGGCTCTTTGCCGTGCAAAGCCGGGGGACAGCGAAAGTCGGCGCCTATTTCGGACCGGCCATGCTGATCTGGTTTTCGGTCCTGTTTATCCTTGGCTTGATCAATATCGCGAAAGCGCCTGGAATTCTCTGGGCCATCAATCCGGTCTACGCCGCGAGCTTTCTGGCAACCAACGGGATGATCGGGTTTACAGTTCTCGGCGCAGTATTTCTGGCCGTCACAGGCGCAGAAGCGCTTTACGCAGACCTCGGTCACTTCGGCCGCAAGCCGATCCAGCTCGCGTGGGTATGTCTCGTTTTCCCGGCCCTCGTCGTGAATTACTTTGGGCAGGGTGCATTGCTGATCGATAACCCTGCGGCCATTGAGAACCCGTTTTATCTCATGGCTCCCACCTGGGCGCTTGTGCCGATGATCGTGTTGGCAGGTGTGGCAACGATTATCGCAAGCCAGGCTGTCATCACCGGCGCGTACTCGCTCACCCGTCAGGCGATCCAGCTCGGCCTGCTGCCGCGCATGGCGATCCGCCACACATCAGAAGCGCAGTCAGGCCAGATATATATGCCGCGCATCAATATGCTCATCCTGATTGGCGTGCTTGCGCTGGTTCTGATCTTTCGTTCATCAAGCGGCCTTGCATCCGCTTATGGTATCGCAGTCAGCGGCACGATGGTTGTGACAGCCATCATGGCCTTTATCGTGATGCGCAGATTGTGGAACTGGAGCCTGCTTTCGGCCAGTGCTGTCATCGCACCACTCCTCACCATCGATGCGATTTTCCTCGCGTCCAATTCGATGAAGATTCACGATGGCGGTTATATCCCGATCGCCATTGGTTTTGTCATCATGGTGATCATGATCACCTGGCGGCGTGGCTCAGCCGTGTTGTTCGAAAAAACGCGACGGGCGGAAGTGCCCCTCTCCACTTTAATCGAGAGCCTGATCCGCAAGGATCGTCCCCGCGTGGAGGGTACTGCGATCTTTCTGACAGGAGATGCGCTATATGCACCCACAGCCTTGCTTCATTCGTTGAAACACTACAAAGTACTGCATCAACGCAACGTCATACTTACAGTCAATTCACTGGACATCCCGCGCGTTCCACCTGATCAACAAGTACATATCGAGGAATTGCCTGGAGGCTTTCTTCGCGTCCGGCTTGATTTTGGTTTCTACGAAACGCCCAACGTCGCTCGCGTACTTGCAACCTGCCGAAAACTTCCGTGGAAATTCGATATCATGTCGACTTCGTTTTTCCTGTCTCGCCGGTTGTTGAAAATTGGGCAACGCACTGCAATGCCGCGATGGCAGGACAGGCTTTATATATTCCTGAGTTCAACCTCAGCCAGGGCCGTGGAATTCTTCCACATCCCGACTGATCGCTCGGTTGAACTGGGAACACAGGTCTCGATTTAAAATGAGCCGGCAGACAGCGCAGGCCAGATGTTTTCATCTGGCTTGCATGACTGTTTGAAGTGACAGACTGCCTGACTCGTAAACGCATGATTCACTATTCAACAACACGCCGCAATTATTTCGCAACTTCGGGAGAATTTACATTGACAGCGACTCAATGTTGCGAGATCATCTCATTAATGCACTCGTTCTTCCCTTGCAGCGCAGCAGCAACGAAGGGACGGGATTGATACGAAGCCCTTGGAAACTTTGTGTCAGGCAGAGTCTTGGATGCAACCTCGTTCTGACTAAAGCAGCGCATGAGGTTTACGGGAATGACTCCACCTAAGCAGAACTGAAGCTTCGTTAAGTCGCAACGTGTTGCCACAAGAAGCACCCGCAGTTTGAAGAGTGATCGCGACATTCTTCAACATGCCCTTTCATTCAAATCCAGTCATCTAACCGAATGTGGCTTCTGTGGTCACGAGAGGCGATGGTGATATCCCAAACAAATGGAGATTGTCCCCGCAGGATGCGGTGATCTGGAAACATCAGACCCCCGTTGTCGCCTGACGGCGCCGGGGGTCATATTTTTTGTAGCTGTCCTAGCAATTGCGTCAGATAAAAAACTGAGTCTATCAATCGAACAGGCTCGATACACTTTCTTCCTGCGCCGTGCGGCGCACAGCCTCACCGAGCAATTCGCTGACTGAGATCACGCGGATATTTTTTGCCACGCGCACCGCTGCCGTCGGCTCAATCGTATCGGTGACAACAAGTTGTTTGATCTTCGATGCCGAAATACGTGCGACAGCGCCACCCGACAAAACACCGTGTGTAATGTAGGCATAAACGTCTTTCGCGCCCCGCCCTAGCAAAGCTTCAGCCGCGTTGCAGAGCGTGCCACCGGAATCCACGATATCGTCGACAAGAATGCAGCTTTTGCCATCCACATCGCCAATGATGTTCATCACCTCCGACTCGCCCGCGCGCTCGCGGCGCTTGTCGACGATGGCCAGTGGAGCGTCGATGCGCTTTGCAATAGCACGCGCGCGCACCACGCCACCAACGTCAGGCGACACAACGCACACATTGGACAAATCGAGATGTTCCTTGATGTCGCGCGTCATGACGGGTGCGGCAAAAAGATTGTCCACCGGCACATCAAAAAAGCCCTGAATCTGGCCCGAGTGGAGATCGACCGTCAGAACGCGGTCGGCGCCAGCTTCGGTAATCAAGTTGGAAACAAGTTTCGCGGAAATCGGTGTCCGTGATCCAGTCTTGCGATCCTGCCGGGCGTAGCCGAAATAGGGCAGCACCGCCGTGATGCGTTTGGCTGAAGCGCGCCGCAGAGCGTCAGTCATGATCAGCAATTCCATGAGGTGATCGTTGGCAGGAAACGACGTCGACTGGATGATGAACGTATCCTCGCCGCGCACATTTTCCTGAATTTCGACAAAAATCTCCATGTCAGCAAAACGGCGGACCGAACATTTTGTCAGCGGCAGCTTGAGATAGGCTGCGATCCCCTCGGTGAGCGCAAGATTGGAGTTTCCCGCCAGAATTTTCACCGCTCACCCCTGTGCTGCAGCCATCGCCGGCCCGCTCTTAGCAAGCCACACGGGCCGGAACAATATCGCCCGGGCGCTCAAAGTGAATCATTCACCGTTATTGCCCATATGCGACAATGCAGCGACACTTATTGGGATAACTGACTTTCAGCGCAACGGCGCATAGGCAAGTGCGCCCGTTCCGGAGGCCCTTTGCGCCGCGGCCGCGATGGCTTCAGGCGTATGAGTCAGAAAAGCAGCAATTTCATCCGCGCTGCGGCCCGCTATGGTGGCGAGCGTCTTCTCGTCTACGAGGCTCCAGGGATCCGCCGCATTGCCTTTGATGACAATCTCGTCTTCAACGCGTTGCATCCGGCGGCGGCGGGAATCGTAGACATCCCAGACATAAGCAACTGCAATGCCTGCATCTGTCGCATAGGCGGTCATATCGCCACGGATCAGATAATTCGCCTTGGCCGCTTCATCCGACGAGATATTCCGGGTGCCGAGGGCCTGCGACATGGATACGGCAAACCGGGCACCCACCTGAGCGGGAGCTCCACCAAGATTGACGAATGCCACCGTGGCGCCTGCCGGGCTCACACCGGGGCGGGATGCAAGGCGCGAAGAACTCTGCGCCGGCACGAGATTCCCCTGCGTTTGGGGCAAGGTATCCACACACCCGGCCAAACCGGCAGCCAGCATGGCGGTCACAACCAGGCCCACGCGCCGGGTTGTCAGAAACCGTCCATTTAAATCATTCAGCAACATCGCCAGAACGCCCACCCAACGGGCGCACGCCGCCCATTCGTTGACAAAAAGTTAATCTGAAAGCCCGGCCGGGTCCAGAGCAGATCGGCTCAACGATGCAAGCAAATGAACCCTGTGTCGCCTATGCGACATCAGGGCCTTCCACCGGGCGTGCGGGAATCGTCACTTCCAATCCAGCAGATTGAACATGAAGCCCTCAGGCTTTTTCGTGCCGGACACAGGGATTTTCAAATCCTTGCTGTGAGCGAGCACGGACGCCAGCGGCATCACGGGCATGGAATAGCGTTCGTCATTCACTTTATCGAACATGCGGCGGTAAATAGCCTCACGTTTGACCGGATCGAGTTCCCGTCCGCCCTCTTCAAGCAATTTTGCCAGCTCTGCGTCCGCATTATAATTGCGATCACCGGGCTCATAGAAGAATCCTGCCGTAGAATCGACGTCGGCGACACCGCCGCCATTGTCCCACAGCACCATGTAGGCAGGAAGTTCGCCAGCAGCGCGCTTCTTCACGAAAGCTGCCACGGTGAGCGTTTCCAGAGTTACGTTCACGCCAATGCGCCGCAATTGGCCCGCCGCAGCCTCAGCCGCGTAGCGCGCTGCGCCCCAGGTCGTGATCGTCAGGTTAAAACCGTTGGGGAAACCCGCCTCTGCGAGCAGTTTCTTCGCCAGATCAGGATTGAATGACGGCGGCTCATTGGAAACCGCGCAGCCCAGATGCCAGGGATGGCACATGGAATTCTGCAAGGGCATGGCCGCAATTTCCGGCGGCTGAAGCGCTTTGGTGAGAGCCGCCCGGTCTATGCCGCGCAGAACGGCTTCGCGAACGCGCTTGTCCTTGAAGTGGTTAAACCCCGACCGATTGGCGGCGTCCAGAGCAATATAGACAAAGGATATTGAAGGACGCACGGAGATTTCGATGGCTGGATTGGCTTTCAACTGATCGGCGATGTCAGTTGGCACATCATAGATCAGGTCGAGATCGCCAACCATCAGTTGCGCCGTCCGGGTCTGCTCATCAGGCATTGGAATGACAACAATGCGCTCGATCTTGCCGGCCTCCTGACCTGGCCCGCCGTGCTTGAACTCGGCATTGCGCTGAAGGATGACGCCCTTGGTCGAGTCGACCATGACAGCCTTGTAGGGCCCGGTGCCGATCGGCGCCCGGCCGAATTGCGATTTATCAGGCGATTTGGCATGCGCCTTCGAAGGCAGGATCGGTATTTGTGGCACGACCCGCGACATGAACGGCGCGTGGGGCTCTTTTGTCTTGATGCGGACCGTGTACTGGTCGATTTTCTCGATGCCGGTGATCTGGCCATAGCGCGTTTCCTTGAAACGGAAACGAACATTGGGATCGATCACAAAATTCACTGTATAGACCACATCGTCAGCGTCAAAGGGCTGGCCGTCGTGGAATTTCACGTCCTTGCGCAAGCGAAACTCAACAGTGAGCGGATCGACCTGCGTCCAGGATTCGGCAAGACTTGGCACCACCTGCCGCTTGTCGGAATCATAGGCGACCAGACTGTCGTAAATCACCCGGTCCATCAGGTTGGCCTGCGGCTGCGGATCGAAGATCGCATCAATCACAGAGATCGGCTGGGCGACGCCGATACGCAGCGTATTCTTGGCCTTCTGAGCAAACGCAGGGACAGCAACGCTCAGAGCACAGACGGCTGCCGCTGCAAAAAAGATGCTTTTTATGATCGTGCGCTTCATGCCTGTCTCCCGCCCTTTCCGGATGCATTACCTATGGCTGCCCGGCGCAGCCTCTGCTTTGTACCGATCATAGACGATGATGACAGCGCAAACCAGATGCAGACACCGTGTCAAAGTTGCCGGGTTGACGCCTGCAGGGCCAGACAGCAATCTCCGCGCCCAACAGAAACGGAAAATTCGGAGGACGCATATGAGCGACGACATGAGCATCAAGGTGGGAGCGAGCGACGCGCGCGTCACGGCCGCTCCAGCTGGACCGCAGGGACGGCGCGGCGCCAATTCCAGCGATCTCGACACCTGGCTCGAAAAGGCTGAAGCCATGGGCGAACTCAAGCGTATCACTGCCGAAGTGGATTGCGACCTTGAAGCCTCGACGCTCACTTACCTCGTCGGTGCAACGAAAAGCCCCGCCCTCCTCTTCGAAAATGTGAAGGGGCATCCTGGCCAGAAACTTCTCTACAACATGATCGGCTGCAATCTCTCCCGCTTCTGCCTAATGATCGGGGAAGACATGGTCGAGCATCCACTCGACGCCGTACGTGCGCTTCAAAAGAAAATGGGCAAGAAAATGGCCCCGAAAGAGGTCGCTGCTGCGTCAGCCATTTCCAGCCAGAACATCTGGAACGGCGATGAAATCGACATCCGGAAGTTTCCGGCGCAGCGCATGTGGCCGCTCGATGGCGGACTCTATCTGGGCACCGGCGATGCCGTGATTACGAAAGATCCGGAGACCGGGCGCGTCAACATCGGCACCTATCGCATGATGGTGAAAGGCCCGCGCGAAATCGGCGTTTATACATCGCCCGGCAAGGATGGCGGACTCGACCGTGACAAATGGTGGAAGATGGGCAAACCCATGCCCATCGCCGCCGCCTACGGTATTGATCCCCTGTTGTTCATGGTCGCCGCCACAAGCTTTCCCAAGACAGAAAGCGAATACGAATATTATGGCGGCATCGCCGGCGCGCCGATCGAGGTGTTCACCAGCGATCTGACAGGCCTGCCGCTGCCAGCGGGCGCCGAGATCATCCTTGAAGGTTTTCTCTACCCCGATGAGACTTTCGCAGAAGGCCCATTCGGCGAATTCACCGGCTATTACGGACGCCCCAGTGGTGCAACGCCCTATATGCGCGTCGAGCGCGTTCGCTTCCGCAACAATCCCACACTCACCTGCGCGCTGATGGCCGATAGTCCCGCCAACGAAGCGGGCCTGTTCTGGGCCGCGCTGCGTTCGGCGGCCATCTGGGCAGATCTTGAGAAAATGGGCGTGCCGGGCATTCAGGGCGTCTGGTCCATTCCCGAGGCGGCCGGCTGGGGCATGACGGTTGTCTCAGTGAAACAGATGTATGCCGGGCATGCGCCGCAGGTGATGGCGCTCGCCGCCCAATGCGTCGCAGGCGCCTATTTCGGCAAATATGTCATCGTGGTCGACGACGACATTGATCCCACCAATATCGGCCAGGTGCTCTGGGCGATGGCGACCCGTTCAAGACCCGCCCATTCCATCGACATCCTGCGCGAGACCTGGAGCACCTTCCTCGATCCCTCGCTCAACCCGCCGGAATCCCGCCCCTGGGGCTCAAAGGCTCTGATCAACGCCTGCATGGATTATCGCTATATCAAGACATTCTCGAAGCGGACCAAGCTATCCGAAGACATGTACAATCAGGTCGCCGGACGCTGGAACGAATTCGGCTTCGAAGGCAAGGCCCCTTCAGTGAGTGTGTTTGAAGACGCCAAGACTTTGGGGAAAGAGGGCTAAGTCAACGCTTCTCGCACGGGTTTGGCAACGCGACACCTAACCGCGCAAGATCTGCTGCGTGGGCGTTCAGGGTGTCGCGCTCGCCCCCTCACGGATGCACATCCTCCGTAAACCAGTCCGTCGGCAGATCATGGCCCAAGCCCTGTTCTTTCGCGCGCTTGTAGACCACCGCGCCCGCCGCCGCGAATTGATAACCGAGGCCGAGATTGTTGAGAAAACACGTCATCTCAGTGTCGGATGAACGGCCAGCGACCCGGCCCGCAATCACTTCGGGAAGCGTCGGCAGCTTTTTGAAATCAATCTCGGACGCAACCTGCCAACCCCTGTTTTCCTGATCTTCCGGCAATTCCAGCCCCTTTGACACAGTGTGAAGAGGCTTGCCGTCATGAGTATGAACCACCACGCGGTCGGCGCGCAGGATGGCGGCGGGCTCGACTTCCGGGCGCTTGATTGAGCTTAGATGCATGCCCGGCTCCAGCCAGCGCTCGAAGAACACCGCATCCACAGTATTGGTCGAACACATCACGATATCAGCCCCGGCGATTGCATCCTCCGTCTGCGCCACAGGCACCACTTCGATGCCGAGTATTTCGCTCATCTCCGCAGAAAATTTCTCGCGGTTCTCTTTGTTGGGGCTGAAGCAACGTATGCTCTCTATTTTACGCACTGCGCAGGCGGCCATCAGCTGGGTTCCCGCCTGCCATCCCGAGCCGAGAATTCCGATGCTTTTGGCGTTTTCACGCGCCATATATTTGATGCCGAGCCCGTTGGTTGCGCCGACACGGATGCGCTGCATCACCCCATCAGGAAAGATGGCCAGCGGCTCACCCGTTTCGGTGGAAAACAACAGAACCAGACCCGTATAGCGGTTACCCGGTGCAGCAGGCACTTTCACCCGCCTGGAATTGTTGCCGATTTTGGGCCAGGTCAGGATGTCGGAATTGATGCGAACTGCGCCGACGCCAAGCGCCGGAACAACACCGTCCATGGATTTCAGGCTGTAGAGGGCGTCGTCACGGTTCGTCGGCGTGATTGTATCGGACCGCGTCCGCGTCACCCCTCGGCCATCCGCAAGATCCACATAGGCCTCCTCCAATGCCGCGATGCAATCGGGCATGGTGAGCAGCTGCTCGACGTCCGCATTGGAAAGGATCAGTGTCATGTGCCTGCCCGCTGTCTGGGAAATCCACGCTGTGTCCCCGATAGACCTTGAGTGTCCACTACGCAATCGACCGGATTTTACAAAACTTTACGCGGCAGGATCGGGCCAGACATATTTGAGTAAATTCAGTCGTGTAAATCAATAATTACTTAACTTTGAGGTGGGCAGAAGCGCTGGGCCAGCCTTGACAGAATCGCCAAACTCATAAAATGAATGATCATTCGTTTTTTATTGCTGCGCCGCAGTATGGAGAAGGTATGCCAAAACTTACCGAGAGCCAGCAGGAGATGCGCAGGACCCGGATTCTGGACGCGGCGGAAATCTGTTTCGCCCGGACAGGATTTCACCGGACGACCATGCAGGACATCTGCCGGGAAGCGGGCGTCAGCGCTGGCGCTGTTTACATCTACTTCGATTCCAAGGAAGCGCTGATCGAGGGCATTTCGACCCGTTCGCGCGAAGAGGTTCTCGAAGCGTTCGAAAAGCTGCGCCAACCGCAGGACTTTGCATTGGCGCTGGGCCAGGTGATGCAGGAATGCATATTGTCGAGGCCCGCCTACAAATCCATTTTGTGGCTTGAAATAAGTGCCGAAGCGACTCGCAATTCCGCTATCAGCGCGACACATCACAATTGCGAGCAACACGTCTCAGAGGAATTGGTCACGCTATTGGAGGGAGCAAGCCGTGAAGGCCGGATCGCGCCGGTGCTCCCGATTCCTGACATCGTTGCAGCAATGATGGTGATCGCCGACGGACTTTTCCTGCGCCGGGCCGTCGATCCCCAATTTGATGCGGCTGCTACCGGCCAGACCATACTGACAATGCTCGCAGGATTAATCCATCCCGTCATGGCTCAACCGGCCGTTGCAACATCAAATGACCGAACGGCAGCGGAGGCCGTATAATGCTGAAACTATTTCAAACTCCAAAACGCTCCGTTTTGCCGCTGGCCACTGCGCTCGCCGTCGCCTTGCTGGCCGCCCATGCCCGCGCCAGCGAAACCAAGGCTGCAACTCCGCCCGTAGCCGCAACTGTAACTGTGACGTCAGCTGTTCGCAGTGAAGTCGTGGAAGCCGTCACGGTCACGGGCACACTAGTGCCCCGCATGGAGATTCTGATCGGACCGGAAATCGAGGGCCTGCGCATCATCGCTTTGTTTGCCGATGAAGGTGACAAGGTTGCCAAGGGACAGGTGCTTGCCAAGCTTTCGCGGGATCAGCTTGATGCGCAATTGGCCCAGTCGGATGCGGCTATCGCGAAGTCCGACGCTGCTATCGCACAGGCACAAAGCCAGATCAGCCTCACCCAGGCCAACGCAACACTCACGAGCCAGGACCTGCAGCGCGCACAGACGCTATTGAAAAGCGGCAACACCACCCAGGCCGCCGCCGACCAGAAAATTTCTGCGGCTCGCACCGCGCAGGCGCAATTGCAGGCCGCAAAGGATGCCCTGATCGCAACACAAGCCGACAAGAAAAACCTTCAGGCCCAGCGTTCAGAACTGATGGTTCGCATCGGACGATCAGAAGTGCGCACGCCTGCCGCCGGAATAATATCCCGCCGCACCGCGAAGATCGGCGCTGTCGCAAGCGCAGTGGGCGAGCCCATGTTCCGCATTATTGAGGACGGCGAAATCGAACTCGACGCGGAAGTACCTGAACAACGCCTGCTCGAGCTGAAGGAAGGTCAGGGCGCTGAGATCACTCTTGCTGATGGATCAAAGATCAGCGGCAAAATTCGCCTGCTTTCGCCTGAAGTCGACCGTACGTCCCGCCTGGGCCGGGTCAGAATTGCGCTGCAGAACGAAAGTAAGGCGCGTATTGGCTCGTTCGCGCGCGCCTCCATAGAATTGCGCCGCTCAATGTCGGTCACCGTACCTTCAAGCGCGATTATTTACGACGACGGCAAAACCAGCCTGCAGACAGTCGCCAATAGCGCAGTGAAAACCCGGGCAGTTCAAGTTGGCCTCGTCACTGGCGGCCGGGCGGAGATTCTCAGCGGAATTGAAGCAGGTGAAACGATCGTCGTGCGCGCTGGCCCGTTCCTGCGTGATGGCGACGCCGTGACCCCGGTGACGGCAAAGGAACAGCGCTGATGAATATTTCCGCCTGGTCTATCCGCAACCCCATACCGTCGATCGTTCTGTTCGTCGTGCTGACACTGCTCGGCGTGTTTTCGTTCTCCCAGCTACCGATCACGCGCTTTCCGAACGTTGACATACCCATCGTCCAGATCATCGTCCGCCAACCCGGCGCTGCGCCCTCTGAACTTGAATCCCAGATCACGAAAAAGATCGAAGACGCAGTCTCTAGCGTCACCGGCATCAAGCACATTATATCGGCGGTCTCCGACGGCCTGTCCCAGACGACGGTTGAGTTTCGTATTGAGGTCAATACGGACCGCGCGCTCAACGATGTGAAGGATGCCATCGCCAAAGTGCGGGCAGACCTGCCGCGTGGCATTGAAGAGCCGGTCGTTTCGCGGCTCGATATCGTCGGCCTGCCGATTGTCACATATGCAGTATCCTCCAATGACAAAACGCTGGAGGAAGTGTCGTGGTTTGTTGATGACGTGGTTGCCCGCCGGTTGCAGGGCATCAAGGGCGTCAGCTCTGTGCCACGCATTGGCGGTGTCGACCGTGAAATCCTTGTCGAACTCGATACCGACAGGCTGCTCGCGCAAGGCATCACTGCCGGCGACGTCAACCGCCAGTTACGCGCAACCAATATTGATCTTGCTGGCGGACGTGGCGAGATCGCCGGCCGCGAGCAATCCATTCGCACCCTGGCTGGCGCCCGCACCATCGATGAACTTGCAGCGACCAAGATCACCCTGCCCGGCGGACGGCAGGTCAGGCTGTCTGACATAGCGAAGATCAACGATACAGCAGCCGAGCAGCGCCGCTATGCGCGTTACAACGGCCGTCCTGTGGTCGGCTTCGGCGTCACACGCGCTGTCGGCGCCAGCGATGCTGTCGTCGCCAAGGCGCTGGATCAGAAGCTGGACGACATTCGCAAGGAACATCCAAACGTTGCGATCAACAAGATTGAC
The DNA here is from genome assembly GCA_947474545.1 of Beijerinckiaceae bacterium. GTDB lineage: Bacteria > Pseudomonadota > Alphaproteobacteria > Rhizobiales > Beijerinckiaceae > Terripilifer. The sequence goes on from CANJJI010000039.1 coordinate 22,534, forward strand.
TCCAACGTCGATTACACTGTCGGCAATTATGAATCAGCTATGGAGACACTGGTAGAGGGTGCCCTGCTCTCCATCCTCGTCGTCTTCATCTTCCTGCGCGACTGGCGTGCAACTTTGATTACCTCTATTGCCCTTCCGCTTTCGATCCTGCCCACGTTCTGGGCGATCCACATGATGGGGTTTTCGCTCAATCTTGTCAGTCTGCTTGGCATAACGCTGGCGACAGGCGTGTTGGTCGATGACGCCATCGTCGAAATCGAAAATATCGTCCGGCACATGCACATGGGCAAAACGCCCTGGCGTGCGGCGCTGGAAGCTGCCGATGAAATTGGCCTGGCCGTGATCGCGATCTCGCTGACAATCATGGCCGTCTTCGCGCCCGTGAGTTTTATGGGTGGTATCGCCGGGCAGTATTTCAAGCAATTCGGCCTGACAGTCGCCATAGCCGTGTTCTTTTCGCTGCTGGTTGCGCGTTTGATAACACCGCTTCTCGCGGCCTATTTCCTGCGCGCTCATCCGGAGAAGATCGAACGCGAAAGCGCGATCATGCGCAATTATGTGAAGCTCGTAACCTGGTCAGTGCGGCACAGATTCATCACAATGCTAGCCGGGGTAGGCATCTTTGCTGTCTCCATTTATGCCGCCGGCTTTTTGCCCAAGGGCTTTGTGCCTCGCGCAGATGAAGCGCGGCTTCTGCTCGGACTTGAGCTTGCGCCAGGCGCGCGGCTGGAAGACACCATGCGGGTGACAGACGAAGTCTCGCGCTTGCTGCGCGCCAAGCCGGAAGTCGCCAGCGTCTTTATCGACGGCGGCAAAGTGGGCCTCGGCGCGCCGGAAGTGCGAATTGCCCAGGTTGTTGTCACCCTGGTGCATAAATCGAAACGAGCGAAAACCCAGACGGACATGCAGCGCGAGATCAACGTGGATCTGCGCAAGATCGCCGATATCCGCTTCTGGTTCCTGAACGAAAATGGCCAGCGTGGTTTGTCTCTGGTGGTTTCTGGCCTGGACAATGTCGCAGTGGAACGCGGCGCTGCAGAAGTCGCCGGCCAGATGAAACGCGTCCCCGTTATCTCCAATGTCGTTTCGACTGCCGCACTTGATAGACCTGAGATCCGGGTCGATCCCGATGGTGATCGTGCCGCCGAACTGGGCGTGACCACAGAAGCTATCGCCGATGCGATCCGTATTGCCACGATTGGCGATATCGACGCCAACCTCGCCAAATACAACGCTGGCGACCGCCTTATCCCGATCCGTGTGCGCCTGCAGACATCCGCGCGCGAGAACATGGAGATCCTGCAGAACGTCCGGGTGATTACCAAGACTGGCGGATCAGTGCCGCTGACGTCGGTTGCGAAGATCACCTTCGGCCAGGGCCCCACCAGCATCAGCCGGTATGATCGCGTACGGCGTATCGCGCTTGAAGCAGATCTTACGGGCACAGATGCTTTGGGTGAGGCGCTTGAGATGATCTATGCTTTGCCCGCTGCGAAAAATCTTCCCAAGGGCGTGACATTGAAGGAATCCGGCGACGCAGAAGTCATGGGGGAAGTGTTTTCGAGTTTCGCACAGGCGATGGGCGCTGGTCTGATGATGGTTCTGGCGGTGCTGGTGCTGTTGTTCGCCAGCTTGCTTCAGCCGATCACGATTCTTCTGTCCTTGCCCCTGTCCATCGGCGGCGTGATCTTCGCGCTCTATATCACCGATAAGCCGGTCTCCATGCCGGTGGTCATCGGCATATTGATGCTGATCGGCATTGTCACCAAGAACGCCATTATGCTCGTAGATTTCGCCATCGAACGCCTGGCGCAAGGCATGGACCGGCTTGAGGCTATCGTTGACGCAGGCCGCAAACGGGCGCGTCCCATTGTAATGACCACAATCGCGATGGTCGCCGGCATGGTGCCCCCGGCAATGGGTGTGGGAGATGGCGGCGAATTCCGCGCACCCATGGCGATCGGTGTGATCGGCGGGCTTGTCGTTTCAACCTTGTTGTCGCTCGTGTTCGTTCCAGCCTTTTTCACCATGATGGATGACCTGGGCCGTTTATCTTCCCGTCTCTTCTCGAAAATCCTTGGCCCAACGGGTGATGGCGACGAAAGCCTCCCGGTTCCCGTCGCGGCCATGCCGGCTGCGATGGCCGTTCCCGCAAATACGAAACCGCCGTCAATGCCGCTTGCGGCAGAATGACATGCAACGCATCTAATATAATTGCGGGCATTGACGGAACCCGCCTCTGGCCTCAACATGCTTTCCCATGACAAAACCCATTGGCCGGACCGTATTTACCGACATCGGGCAGCCCGTAACGGAGCGCACCGTTCGCGCGCCCGCACCTGTCATTCTCGAAGGCCGCTATGTCGACCTGCACCCGCTGGATGAGAGCCAGGCGGAAGATTTGCTCGCCTCGCTCGGCGATGACGATCAGGAATTCCTCCTCCGATATACGGCAGACGAGCCGACCCGCACCGTCGAAGAGATGCGCGCCTTGATAAAGGCCAAGCGCGCTATTCCAGCGGCAAATTATTTTGCCTGCATTGACAAGGAAGTTGGCAAGCCATCAGGCATCGCATCTTTGATGCGGGCCGACCTCCCCAATCGTGTCGTCGAGATCGGCAATGTGCTTTACAGCAATCGCCTGCGCCGTTCCCGGGCTGGGACTGAAGTTATCTATCTAATGGCTCGTCACGCGATCGAGGATCTCGGCTTTCGCCGCCTGGAATGGAAGTGCAATGATCGCAATGCCGGTTCGCGCCATGCCGCCTTGCGCTACGGCTTCACCTTCGAAGGCGTCTTCCGCCAGCATATGATCGTCAAGGGCCACAATCGCGACACGGCCTGGTATTCGCTGCTCGATCGCGAATGGCCGCAGCGGCGCGAAACACTTGAAGCCTGGTTGTCGCCTGACAATTTCGACGCCAGCGGCCGTCAAATCACGGCGCTGGCCCAGCTCAACGGCGTCGGCGGATCGTAATTCCCGGTGCTCAGTATTTGCGCAGGGCGAGCGGGCGCTTGTCCGGCGGCTCGCGCAGCCATGTACCATCGGGCTTATGGACAAAGTCAACGCGATGACCTTTGCGCGCCCGCAAGATGATGGAATTACGCCCAGTGCTCCAGCCAACCGGATCGAACACGGCAATGCCCTGATCCTTGCAGCCGGGACCAAGCTGAGCCCTCCCCCCGGGCAAGAGGTTGACCAGACAGCCGGAATCCTTGTTTTCCTCGCGTAGCAAAGCATACCGGCCCGCCGAGGCATTACCAACGGGCTCTTGAGCTGCAGGCCGTCGCTGCGCCTGAGCACCCGAGGTGGCCAGACTGCCGACAATGATAAGTGCTGCGAGGATTCCTGCATGACCGAATGCAGAAAACTCAAATTCGGGTTTCATCTTTGCGACCTCCCTGCCCTGGACGAACAACATGATGAATGCCGGGCTCCAAATCACAGCCCACCGTTGTTGTTTCATTTTGTCTGTTTCTGCGCAACTAGCCAATAGGCATTATGAGGTGACTTAGAGCGTTTGAAGTAAAAGTTGGAATCCGGTTCCCAGCCCGCGATCGCTTTGCAAGAAGCGAATTGTGACTTCGCAAAAATTATGCATGCATCGCAAATATTTACTAACTCACCGGCGTCAACAAAGGCCTGCCGTCACGCCATGCCAGAAGATTGTCGATGACAAGTTGTCCCATCGCATCTCGCGTGACATGCGACCCGGAGCCGACATGAGGCAAGAGCACCACATGATCCATAGCGATCAGCTCCGCTGGCACGTTCGGTTCATTGGCAAAAACGTCGAGCCCGGCGGTCAGGATTGTCTTGTTACGCAAGGCATCGGCGAGCGCAGCCTCATCCACCACAGTCCCTCGGGCGATATTGATGAGGATGCCATCGGGCCCCAGCGCCTTCAGCACTTCAGCATTGATCATGTTTTTTGTTTCGGGTCCGCCGGGGACCACGACCATGAGAATATCACAGGCTTCCGCAAGTCCCATAAGTGACGGGACATATTGATAGGGCACGCCATCTGCCTTGCGGCGGCTGTGATAGGCGATCTCAAGTCCAAACCCTTCTGCCCGCCGCGCTATCGCCTTGCCAATGCGTCCGAGGCCGATGATCCCCAGCTTGCGCCCGCGCAACGATGCTGTGAGCGGAAAGGCGCGCTCCTGCCATTTGCCCGCACGCAGATAACGTTCAGCTGCGGAAAACTGGCGCACAGCGTTCAGCAACAAGCCAAACGCTGTATCAGCGGTCTCTTCAGTCAACACGTCAGGCGTATTCGTGATAGCGATGTTATGCGCAGCTGCCCATTTGGCGTCGATATTGTCGTATCCCACGCCCAGATTGGCGACGATTTCCAGCTTCGGCAGCCGGGCCATGAATGCGGCATCGACAGGAAAATGGATGCCCTCCGCAAGGATATTCACGCCCGTCGCAATCGCGCGCACATCGCTTGCGACCGCGTTGACCATCGCGTCCTGATCGGGAGCAAGCCACAGCTTGTGCAACCTGAAATTCGCCCCCAGCGTCTCAACAATGAGACGCGGCAGCGGCACAGGCATAAGGACGTGAATATCTGACATTTTCTTTCCTGCATTAAAGTCAGCCCGGACGCCCCCTGGGCGATCCAGGATTACTTTGTCCCATTATCGCTTTTCGATACCGGCTTTCTCAATAACTGCCGTCCATTTCACGATATCGTCTTTCATGCGCTGGTTGATCTCGGCCGGCGAGGTCGCCTGCCCGTCAATACCCAGGGCCAGCAGCTTGGCGCTGAGTTCCTTGTCAGCCAGGGACTCGCGCATGGCATTGTTCAGAATTTTCACGATCTCCGGCGGCGTACCAGCTTTCACATAGACCGCATTCCAGGACACTACATCAAAGCCCGGTACGCCCGCTTCCGCGACAGTCGGAACATTTGGCAGAGCCTTGGAGCGTGTTGGGCTGGAAACGGCGAGCGCGCGGATTTTACCATCTTCCAGATTGGATTTGATTGGCGCCAATGCCTCCACCATCAGCTCAACGTCATTGCGCATCGTGGAGAGCAACAGATCCGGGGTCGTCTTGAACGGTACATGCTTGATGTCGATGTTCGCCGAGGACCTGAACAGCTCGGCTGTCAGATGCTGCGTGCTTCCCGCAACGATGGTGCCGATATTGAGAGCGCCCGGCTTGCTTTTGGAAGTTTTCAGGACATCGCCAAGGGTCTTGTAGGGCGAATCTCCGCCTGTAAAGAGAATGAACTCGAAAAAGCCAAGCGCCGAAATCGGCTCGAACTGTCCAACCGGATCAAAAGGCAATTGCTTGAACAAGGCCACGCTGATCGCTGTGCCGTTCGTCATCAGCGCCAGGGTGTGGCCATCGGCGGGTGCGCCAAGAACGTTCCGCGCCGCCTGTATGCCACCAGCCCCCGGTACATTTTCGATAATGATGCGCTGGCCCAGCTTTTCGCCCATCTTTTCCATGACAAGACGCGAGGACGTATCCGCCACCCCGCCTGGACCAAAGGGCACGACGAGCTTCATGGGCGCATTGGGAAATTTGGTCTGCGCCAAGCCGGGCGCGGTTAAAACCAGCCCCGCCGCCAGCGCCAGCGGCCCGGTGTTGCGCGTGAGCATGGAAAGGATCGTGTGCGTCATGGCGATCTCCTCGGCCGATAATCATGCGCCCTTGGACCATGACTCGCCTCTGTGCGCAATATGTACCTATCCCTCCCGCCCCCGGGCCGATTCGTGCCAGCGGTTCAGAAGCGCCCAGGACAGGGCAGAAAAAAACAGAAAGATAACTATACCCGCCAGTGAGATCAGCACCAGCGCCGCGAACATGCGGGGAATATTGAGGCGGTAACCGGCTTCGACAATGCGAAACGCAAGTCCGGTCGCCTGGCCCGCTGTGCCAGCTGCAAGTTCGGCGGCAATCGCGCCGATCAGCGCCAGCCCGCCACCAATGCGCGCGCCGCCCAAAAAGTAGGGCAACGCCGAAGGCAGCCGCAGATAAACCAATTGTTGCCAGCGCGAAGCGCCATAAAGCTGAAAGAGATCGAGCAGATTGTGATCCGCCGAGGCAAGGCCCAGCGCCGTATTCGACAGTATGGGGAAAAACGCCACAATAAAGGCACAGGCTAACACCGCCGTGTTGGGCTCGAGATAAACCAGCAGCAACGGCGCAATTGCGATGATCGGGGTGACCTGCAGGATAACTGCAAAAGGAAAGAATGACCGCTCGATCCATTTGGATTGCGCAAACAGGATAGCCAAAGCGCCGCCACCGGCAATCGCCATCAGGATGGCGGAAAACGTAATTTTAAGCGTGATCCACAGTGATGCTGATAGAACGCCCCAGTCAGTGAAGATGGTTTGCCCCACAAGGCTTGGCGCGGGCAGGATGTAGGGCGGAATATCATTGATACGGACCAAAGCCTCCCAGGCAGCAATCGCCAGTGCAAAGACCAGCACCGGCAGGCCGTAGGTGGGAAGCCTTTCGGCGGTGGTGAGCATCGCGCGGTTCTCGCTCATCGATGCGCTCCAATTGCATCGCCACCCAGCTCAATCGCGCGTTGGAGCGCAGCAGAGGCTTGCCGGCACTGATCCGCATAGTCTTGCGACAGGCGAAGACATTCGGTGCGCGGCATCGGAGCATTTATATCGAGCGCCGCAATGATGCGTCCGGGCCGCGCAGCAAAAACCACCACGCGTGAGGAAAGATAGACACTCTCATAGACCGAATGCGTAACGAAAATCACAGTCGTACCAAGTTCCGCCTTGATGCGGAGCACATCGTCATTGAGTTTCAGCCGCGTGATTTCATCAAGAGCGGCAAATGGCTCATCCAGCAGGAGCAATCCCGGTTTCAGCACCAGAGCCCTTGCGATGGAGACACGCATTTTCATGCCACCGGACAATTCGCGCGGATAGGCATTCGCGAAATCCTTCAATCCCACGAGTGAGAGCGCCTCTTCAATCTGCCCGCGAGCATTCGATTTTGGCACGCCGCGGAGGCGTAAAGGCAGGAATACATTGTCAAACACATTCGCCCACGGCATCAAGGTGGGTTCCTGAAACACAAAGCCAACTTCTGGGCGTGCGCCGTCACGCCAATCGACGGCCCCGGAGGTAGGTTCGATCAATCCGGCAATCAGCCGCAAGGCCGTGGATTTGCCACAGCCGGAGGGGCCCAGAAATGTCAGGAACTCTCCCTCGCCCACATTGAGATTGAGCCGGTCAAGCGCCAGTGTACCGTTGGTGAACGATTTGCGGATATCGTGCAGCGTGACGACAGGCGCAGCCACTCTATTTCGGCCTCAGGTCCATGCCGACCCGCTTGTTCACGAATTGCAGGGTATAGGCCTGTTTAAAGTCGATATCGGCTTTGACCACGCCCGCTTTTGCCATCTTGTCGAAAAAGCTCTTCATACGCGCATCGCTCATCGCGCCAATACCATGGGACAGCGACTCCCCGGAATCGACGATTCCATGCTCTTTCAGCTTGGCAATCGAAAACGCGATCTGCGCATCGGTCATTTCCGGATTGCTTTTCTTGATGAGCTCATTGGCTGCGCGATTGTCGCCATAGATATAATTATACCAGCCGATGATAGAGGCATCGACAAAGCGCTGCACAAGATCGGGGCGCTTGGCGATGATGTCGTTACGTGTCTCGATCAGTGTCGAATAAGTGTCAAAACCATAATCGGCAGCCAGGAATACATTCGGCTTGAACTTGCCCTGACGCTCGACTTCAAAAGGTTCGGATGTCGCATAACCCTGCTGGATCGACTTCTTGTCCGCGATAAAAGGCGCGGGATTGAACGTATAGGGTTTCACGCGCTCTTCGCGAAATCCATATTCCTGTTTCAGCCACTGAAAGATCGAAGCCAGCGCTTCATTGCCGACAAAGGCCGTGGCGTTTTTCAGGTCTTCCCATTTGTCGAACCCCTCACCCGGATGCGACATGAAAATGAACGGATCCTTCTGGAACATGGCCGCTACAGCCTTCACCGGCACTCTCTGTTCGATGGCGGTAAAGGACGGCACAAGGTTCGCGTTCATATAAAACTCAACGCGCCCGCTTATCAGTTGCAGGCGGTTATTAAGCTGCGGACCGCCCGGCCGGATTGTCACATCGAGGCCGTATTTCAGATAAGTGCCATCCGCCACCGCCTGATAATGCCCGCCATGTTCGGCTTCGGCGAGCCAGTTGGTGGCAAAGGTGACTTTGTCCTGGGCCGACGCGCCTGCAACGAACAGGAGAGAGGACAGTGTTGCGAATGCATAAACGGATTTTTTCATGACTTCTCCTGCGGCCGATGCGGGCCCCCGGTGTTGAATGGTCGATGCTTTTTGCGCGTCCTGCGCTTCAGTGCAAGCTGAAAGGAAAGCTTGGTCTTAGACCCGTTTATCATGCTGGCAGAGAAGGTGGAACCATGCGCAGCCAGTTGATGAGCCGGCCATCAATGCAGGCAAGACCGAGGCCAATGAGTGCCATTCCCGCCAGATGGCGAAACGCCAATTCTTCGTGCAGGACAAACACCCCAAGCAGGATTGCACTGACGGGAATAAGAAATGTCACAAGAGCCTCTTGCAAAACTCTTCGGGGGATTCGCCAGCTTGGGGCTGATTTTGCCGGATAGCGCTGTTTCCGGGCGTTCGCCATACCGTTCTGGCCTTGCATGGCCCATTTTCCGTGATTGCGGACG
>CANJJI010000040.1 GCA_947474545.1 Beijerinckiaceae bacterium
GGGCAGATCACGATGCGCAAAGTCGATGGCTGGAAGACCCTCGCCGACAAGCCATCGGATCAACCCATTGACCTCGCCGCATGATCGGATAACTTCATGAAGCTGGAGATCGCGTTAGCCTATTCCAACCACCTTCGCGACGGCACCCGTTGGGTGAAAAAATATGATTCATGTTGCATGCCTCATTTACCGTTCGATGCACCGTATTCCGCCTGTTTGCTCGACTGTTTTTCGGCTCTTTGTACAGATACCGCAATCACCCGACAGTCGCCGCTTTGAGAGCGGGCTATCAGGCGGCCTGATTTAAGGGCTATGTTTCAGTCTTGTCACCCCCTTTGTTGGTTCTGGATTTTGGCAGGCCATCGATGAAGGTCTTTGCCGGGGTTCTGCCATTCAAGCTCCGGTCCTGATGCGGCCGGCGCTTGTTGTAACCATGGAGGTATTGGTCGAGCGCAGTCTGCATTTCGGGAATGCTCTCGAACCATGTGCGGCGGCCTTCGACGCGGAAATGTTCGTCGAACAAGTTGCTATGCGGACGTTCGACAGTGCCATTGGATTGCGGCCTGCGCATCGCGGAACTTGGTTTGCCGACCAAAGAGTTGCCTGGCCCCAGAACTACGCGCTACATATTCGATTATCCTGGCGAATTTTACACGGTGGTGGCGCGAGTTTATCGATTGGCAGCCAACTTGCCCGATGCGCCACTGGAAGAGTTTCAATTCAGAACAAAGGACCTGCCGAAGGCCACAGAAGTTGAGCGCCTTGTCGTCCAACGCATCGGCCAGGAAGCTTTACCGGCGCGACTGGCAAATTATTGGCAAGACCGATGCCCATTGACGGGGGCACTGATACCACACTGTTACCTACTTCACATATCATTCCATGGAAAGATTGCACGATCTACCCCGAACGGCTGGACGTACACATTAGCCTGCTGCTTTAAGCACTATGAGATGCAGCCTTCGACCGGTGCCTCGTGACCTTCAGCGATGAAGGCCATCCCGAATTCTCTGAAGCCTAGAGTGCTGCGGCCCGGAAAGAGCTCCGCCATTGACATATTGAACATGTGCAGTTCAGCACAACCCGACTCACAGAAATCAAGAATTGGTGGATTTGCCTCGAAAAGTGAGCATTGCTTGTTCCGTGACGAGGTTGGACGAGCCCTCACGCTCACCCTGCAGGCCGATGGGCCGTTGCGGGGTCATGTCGGTGATAGCGCTTGCTGTCGAAGACATGGAGACAGAGATGACAAAGCTCACCGATACACAATTGATAGTTCTCTCAAAAGCCGCGCAGCGCGATGACGGGGCGGCACAGCTTCCCCGCGGGCTGCCAAAGCCAGCTGCACGCAAACTGGCGGCAGCGCTGGTCGCGAAGAAGCTAATGCGCGAAATTCGCGGTAAGCCCGACATGCCGGTCTGGCGGCAGGATGATGAAGATCGTCCTCTCAGCCTAGTCATCCTGAAAGCCGGACGCGAGGCCATTGGTCTGGAAGATGAAGGCCCCCGCACTGTCGACGTGCGGCGCAGGGAAGCGGCCTCACAAAAACAGCCAGATGCCGGGACCGGTATTTCCGCACCTGGTTCGAAGCGCTCCCGGGTGATCGGCATGTTGTCCGCAAGCTCCGGCGCAACCATCGAAGAACTTGTTGCAGCAACGAGTTGGCTCCCGCACACCACACGCGCCGTCCTGACTGGCTTGCGCAAGGAAGGATATAGTATCGAGCGGCAGCGGCCCGATGGCGCGACCGTTTCCACCTATCGCATCGTCAAACAGACATCGAAGGCAGGATGACGGAATGCGCCAGTCTTCTGCTTCGAACAAGGCTGCGGTTTGGGACACCAACGCGCAGCATGCTTCTATCAATTCGACTGAAGTGCTTCAAGATGCCAACGCTCGCCCAGGGAACGGGTCGGCCTCTCTGATCACAGAGCTGGAGAGTCTCGATATCAACCTGCTTCGCAAGCGTTGGCGCACGTTGATGCGAACGTCGGCGCCACGCAACCTGTCGCGGTCGCTGATGATCCGCATTCTCGTCTGGCACCAGCAGGTGGCAGTGAAAGGCGACCTGGATAAAAATGCCCTTGCGATGCTTCGTGCAACATTAGGACAAGCAAAAGGCGGTACCGCGCTTACTGCCCCAAGGGGAAACCAACTGCGGTCCGGCATGGTGCTTGTACGCGAGCATGCAGGCGTTCTGCATCGCGTCGCTGTTCTTGCAAATGGCTTTGGCTGGAACGGCCAAACGTTTGGCAGCCTGTCTGCAGTCGCGCGCGCCATTACCGGCGTCAAATGGAACGGACCGCGATTTTTTGGTCTGGATAGGCACATTTCTAAAAACTCGGCTCAACTGAAAATCGGAAATAGAAACAACCACTCGGCAACTGAGGCTGCGTCGGCTGACACCTGCTCTCCGCAGAACGCAGAAACGACCCCATGAGCACCAAAGTCCTGCGCTGCGCGGTCTATACACGTGTTTCCAGCGACGCCGGCCTCGAACAGGAGTTCAATTCACTCGACGCCCAGCGCGAAGCCGCCGAAGCATACATCAAAAGCCAGACTCATGAAGGGTGGCGGCTACTGCGCGAGCGCTTCGATGACGGTGGCTTCTCCGGCGGCTCGCTCGATCGCCCCGCCCTGCAAAGCCTCATCGAACAGGTCCGACGGCGAAGGATCGACATTGTAGTCGTTTACAAGGTCGACCGCCTCACACGTTCGCTTGCCGATTTCGCTAAACTGGTCGAGCTCTTCGACGCTCAAGGCGTCTCCTTCGTATCCGTCACCCAAGCTTTCAATACCACGAACAGCATGGGACGACTGACATTGAATGTGCTGCTGTCCTTCGCCCAATTCGAGCGGGAGGTCACGGGCGAGCGCATCCGCGACAAAATTGCCGCCTCGAAAAAGAAGGGTATCTGGATGGGCGGGGCCGTTCCTTACGGCTACCGGGTTGAGAACCGCAAACTATTGGTTGTCGAGGAGGAAGCCGCCAATGTTCGGCTGATCTTCGATCTCTATCTGCAGCGTGGCTCGGTTCGATCGGTCCAACAAGACCTCGCAAACCGTAAAATCAAAACGAGACCCCGCCAGCTCTCGACTGGACGCACAATTGGAAGTATCCACTTCACCAACGGTCCAATCTCCCACATTCTGCGCAATCGTCTGTACCTCGGCGAAATCAGGCACAAGGACAAGCACTGGCCAGGTGAGCATGCCGCAATAATCAATTCTATGATTTTTGATGAAGTGCAGACCAAGCTAGCCGCGCAAAGGCGCTATGCCCTGTCCGACCGGGCAGATTCGCAATCGCCCCTTGCCGGAAAATTATTCAATGCCGCCAGTGAACGAATGTCGCCGGGCTATGCGGTCAAGAGCGGTATCCGCTATCGCTATTACATCTCCACATCCGCGATGCAGTCGCGTCCGCGGGATGCTGACTTAGTCCATCGTGTGCCCGCTGAAGCGCTGGAACAGGCGACTTGCGCGGTCTTAGAGGGGCGCTACTTCGCACAAATTGAACGTGTCGTCGTCCATCCCGATCGCCTCGACATCACGACGGCTGTCAATCTCGACGATGCAGACAGTGCCCCCGAAACGATCATAATCCCTTGGTCCAAGCCTTTGACGACACGACACAAGGAGCTTCTTCAGCCAGCGGACTTTGTACATTCGCTTCGGCCCATGGAGGGAGACGAACGCATGCGCTTGCTGCGCAGTATGGCAACAGCGCGCAACTGGCTTGCTGAAATCATTGCCGAGGGAACCGATTTCGCTGCCATCGCAGCCCGCGAGCAAAAGTCCCAGCGCGCCGTGCGCATGACATTGTCTTTGGCATTCCTAGATCCACGCCTCATCAAGGCAGCCATCGCAGGTGTGCTGCCGCGCGGCTATGGCGTCAGTCGCATGTTTGATCTCCCGCCGCTCTTTGACGACCAGTGGCTTGCCCTCGGACTGACCAGGCCGCCGCTCTAGTCCATTAAGTCGGGATTCACGATCAAGGTGACATGGGCCTGTTCAACGTTCCACTTGGACAGCATTAGAATTTCATCGAGTAGATCGCCGCAAACTCCAATCATCGCGTATTTGAGCCAGCATTTTTGGGTCTCCGCCGCGCGGCCAAAGTCGGAGCAGAATTGCACTTGATGCAAGCAACGGCGCGAGCGTCTAGCGTGCGAACCCGTCTCCAACCCTTTGCGAACCAGTCTCTGACTACGCTCAATGCCAAACCGCGGAAACGCAAAAATTCGCCGCAGAGACAGGCGGCGAATCTGCCCCGATTCTGCACCAAAATCCCCACCTAGAGATCGAATACGCGAAAACTCCAACCCTAACCGGCGGAAGGGGCGGCGGGTTCTATTCTTTCATGAAAATAAGGTAAAAGCAGTAAGTTAGTGGTGGGGGAGGTAGGACTCGAACCTACGAAGGCATAGCCAGCGGATTTACAGTCCGCCCCCTTTGCCACTCGGGACACTCCCCCGGAGTATTGATCGCCCGGACGCACATTTGCTGGAAGACGTGCATCTCCTGCGAATATACGCTAACCAGAAGCCATCAGGCCGTACATGACATACGTCTCATTGCTTTGGCGATGAAAAAACCCCGCCTGCGTGACGGGGCTCTTCCGCCGGTGCTTATGGAAAAGCCGGGCGGCCCTGTCAATAAGAATTCACACTCGAAAAATTCTAACTTGCGGCTTACGCGCCGCTTCTCCGGAGTACGAAGTGACCAAAAAGCCTTTTCGCGACAAGAATCGCCCTTCCCATGGCGCCAGGGATGGCGATTCGCCAGCGCCGTGGCGCGAAGGCGGCCGCCGGGACGACGGCCGGCGCTTCCCAGGCAAGCCGGATGGGGCGCGCCGGGGTGGCAATGCCGGCGGGCAATCGGCTGATCCAGACCGTCCCTTGATCTGGGGCTACCATTCCGTGCGCGAGGCGCTGCGTTCCAGACGGCGCGTCATAGTCAAGCTCTTTGCCACCGCCGCCGCTGCCGAACGTCTGGCTCCGGAGATCGCGGCGCGCGAAATTGTCCCGGAGATAATTGAAGCGGACGATCTCACACGGCGCCTGCCGCCCGATTCCGTACATCAGGGCGTTTTGGCCGAAGCGCGCCCGCTGGAGCCGATCGATCTGTCTGAACTGCCGGAAACGGGCCTCGTCCTCGTTCTCGATCAGGTCACCGATCCGCATAATGTCGGCGCCATCTTGCGCACGGCGGCTGCTTTCGGTGTTGATGCTATCGTTACAACCGAGCGTCATTCCCCGGCCATGGCTGGGGTTCTGGCCAAGAGCGCATCTGGCGGGCTGGAACATGTGCCTATTGCCAGCGTAGTCAATCTGGCGCGCGCCCTCGAGGAACTCGGCCGTATGAACTATCTGCGGGTCGGATTAGATTCAGAAGGCCCGGAATCCCTGGAGAACACTGTGTTGTCCCGTCCACTAGCGCTGGTGCTTGGCGCCGAGGGCAAGGGCTTGCGGCGTCTCTCGAGAGAAAACTGCGATGTACTGGCGCGCCTGGATATGCCCGGCGCAATCAAGAGCCTGAACGTCTCCAACGCCTGCGCCGTGGCGCTGACCATTGCCCGCCTGCGGCTCTCATGACGCAAAAAACCGCCCGGGCGATGGTCCGGGCGGCTTGTTTTTGATGAGTTTGAAAGATGCGCTCAATCGCGGGCGCGCACCACCTTGAACCCCTTGACGGATTGCCGTCCATGACGGTGTCCGCGGCGGGCAACCGGAGCCGCCGCGGGACCCGCCTCCAGGACGCGCGGTCCGGTATAGGTCACAACTTCAGCGGTCCCGCATGCGCTCTGCTGGGCGTGAATCACACGGACTCCGTTCTGTGCGCCCGATTGTGCGCCAGCGCCGATATTGATAATCAGCGGCGCAGCGCAAGGCTGATGATATCCCTGCCCGTAACCGGCGCCATAATAGGGCTGTTCCAGCGGCGGCTCGGCATAGGCCGCCTGCAACGGCGGTTCATATCCCGCAGCGGCTTGCGGCGCGTAGATGATCGATGGCGCGTAAACGCCGCCGAGCCCGGCTCGCCGCTTGAAGTGTTGCTGCGGCCATGTCGCCTGCGGCACAAAAGTCCCGCCGCCGAAAGCCGGATGCGGGTTTTGATGGCCACCGTGAAGATTTTGAGCGTGGTGAACATTGTGAAACCGCGGCCCATGAACGCTGCGGTTCAGGCCCTGGTGAAAATTCCGGGCCTGACCAGCCGGATGGACGGCGGGCCTTTGAACCACGGGCGCCACCACAGGAGCAGACACATGCAACGGCCGCGCGAAAGCTGGACGCGCAGCGGCCGGCACCATGTGGCCGCCACCTCCCCCACCACCTGCGCCACCCCTGGCCTGAGCCTGCAAGGGCACACCGGACGTGCCGGCGCCGAGCACCAGCGCCGCCAGACAGAACCGGCTGAAACCGTTTGCGGCAAAAATTGTATGGGAAAGAAGGGTTTGAACCGCCCGTCTCCCGCCTGTTGCAGGTGACATGTTGAACTCCAACTACGAGGCGGCCTCCTCACACAACACTATGGCACAACACCGCGCTGCGAGAACCAAAAAGATTAAGGGATGGTTAACCCTAATACGCGCACCTGCCTGCCGCGCATGCTCTTGCCGGTTGCCAGCTTCAACCGGGCGCCGCGCGGCAAAAAACAAGCCGGGCGTTAACCATAAATACCCTGGCAGGAGCCAGGATTTGCAATGCAGACAGACTGATACTTTAGGCGAAGCAGGGCATAATGTTCTACCGACTGGTTTGCAATGCACCATAGCCAGTCCATTGACATACACCGGACCGGCCAGTTGTCAGCGGATTAATAAAACGTTAACGTTTTCATTGAATCACAGGGCATTTTGTAAACTCGTCAATGCTTCGAATCGAACAGCGCCATTGGTTGGCTCATGTGTTCCCACCCGCTCGCGCATCAGATATTGCGATGCAATAAGTCTCGATCCACGCCGTGATAGACGAAGGTTTCATATGCCGCCTCTCGACGCGGCCTCGAAACCCCGCTTTATCCAGCCGCAGGGCGACGGACAGGACTCCACCAAGGACATCCGCCTGCCGCCGGGGCGACCGGAACAAGAAACATGCTGATGTCTTGCAGCACACATGCTGCGCAGGGGGACGTCATCCGGTCGGATGAAAACAGGATGGAGGCATAATCAATGAGCGCTACAACCACCGCGTCCGGCGCGACGCAAACACCCCGCCCGATGACGGCGGCCGAGAAGAAGGTGATTCTCGCCTCTTCTCTGGGCACCGTTTTCGAATGGTATGATTTCTATCTCTACGGATCGCTTGCCGTCATCATCGGCGCGCAATTCTTCTCGGCGTTTGACCCGACCACACGCAACGTGTTTGCGCTGCTCGCCTTCGCCGCCGGCTTCCTTGTCCGCCCGTTCGGCGCATTGTTCTTCGGCCGCATCGGCGATCTTGTCGGCCGCAAATACACGTTTCTGATCACCATCCTGATCATGGGCCTCTCGACCTTCCTGGTCGGCCTGCTGCCTTCCTATGCACAGATCGGCTGGATTGCCCCTGTGGTGCTCATCCTCCTGCGCATGTTGCAGGGCCTTGCCCTTGGCGGTGAATATGGCGGTGCTGCCGTTTACGTCGCAGAACACGCCCCTGTCGGACGCCGCGGCTTCTATACGTCGTGGATTCAGACCACAGCGACCCTCGGCCTGCTGCTCTCGCTCGTTGTCATCCTGTCGCTGCGCCTGTACATGGGCGAAGCAGGCTTCACGACTGGCGAAGGCTGGCCGATTGCCGGCTGGCGCATCCCCTTCCTTCTGTCCGTCTTCCTGCTCGCTATTTCGGTCTGGATTCGCTTGCAGATGTCGGAATCGCCCGCCTTCCAGAAGATGAAGGAAGAAGGCACCCAGTCCAAGGCGCCGCTGTCAGAAGCCTTCGGCCAGTGGAAAAATGCCAAGATGGTCATCATCGCGCTGCTCGGTATGGTCGCGGGTCAGGCTGTCGTCTGGTACACGGGCCAGTTCTACGCGCTGTTCTTCCTGCAAAGCATTCTGAAGGTTGACCTGTTCACCGCCAACGTGCTCATCGCCTGGTCGCTGATCCTCGGCACCGGCGGCTTTATCTTCTTCGGCTCGCTGTCGGACAAGATCGGCCGCAAGCCCGTCATTCTGGGTGGCTGCCTTATCGCTGCCCTCACCTTCTTCCCGCTGTTCCAGGCATTGACCAAGGTCGCCAATCCCGGCCTCGACAAGGCGATCAACACGGTCAAGGTCGAAGTCGTTGCTGATCCTGCCAAGTGCGGCTCGGTGTTCGACCCGGTCGGCATCCGCACCTTCACTGAACCTTGCGACGTGGCGCGTGTCGCCATGGCCCGCTCGGCCATCAAGTACGAGTTCAAGGCGGCTCCCACAGGCGCGGCTCCGAAGGTCTCGTTCAACGGCAAGGACTTCCCGATTGCGGCAGCCATTCCTGCCAACATCACCACCTTCACCGCAGCTGCAGCGGATGCGGGCTATCCCAAGGCCGGCGATCCCTCGATCATCAAGCTGAACGGCGTGATCCCGACCACGGGTCAGGCCTGGACGCTGATCGGGATCCTGACAATCCTCGTGCTCTACGTGACCGCCGTTTATGGCCCCATCGCAGCAGCGCTGGTGGAATTCTTCCCCACCCGCATTCGCTACACCGCCATGTCCCTGCCCTACCACATCGGCAACGGCTGGTTCGGCGGCTTCCTGCCCCCGACATCCTTCGCGATGGTGGCAGCAACCGGCGATATCTACTTCGGTCTTTGGTACCCGGTGGTCATCGCTCTCGGCACCTTCGTGATCGGCATGCTCTTCGTGCCGGAAACCAAGAACCGCGACATCTACTCGGTCGAAACCAAGTAAGTCAGAAGTTTCACCTTCCCGATAACTAACCCCGCGAGCGATCGCGGGGTTTTTTGTTTGAACATTGCCTTGTCGCAACGCCCCCCTTCTGGCATTCCTTGGAAAATCACAACACCCGAGGAAACATGCCCGCTTATCTCAAATCCTTGCGCGTTCTCGATCTCACGGACCATCGCGGCCTCCTGGCCGGCCATTGCCTCGCGCACATGGGCGCCGATGTCATCCAGATCGAGCCGCCATCTGGCTCGCCTGCGCGGGAGCAGGCGCCGCGTGGGCCGCAGGGCCAATCATTCTTCTGGGAGGCCTATGCCTCGGGCAAACGCAGCATTACCTGTGATCTCCATCACGCCGAAGGGCGCGCTCTGCTGTTCCGTCTCGCAGAAAGCGCCGATTTCCTGATCGAATCCGCACCGGCAGGCGTCATGGCGCAACTCGGCTGCGGTTATGAGGATCTACGCAAGATCAATCCGCGCCTCATCTACGTCTCCATCAAACCTTTCGGCGAAACCGGTCCGAAA
Source organism: Beijerinckiaceae bacterium (assembly GCA_947474545.1). Taxonomy (GTDB): domain Bacteria; phylum Pseudomonadota; class Alphaproteobacteria; order Rhizobiales; family Beijerinckiaceae; genus Terripilifer. The sequence continues at coordinate 9,394 of CANJJI010000040.1, forward strand.
TCAGGCTATGCCGATACCGATCTCATTATGTGGGCAGCCGGCGGCGCACTATATGGCGCGCGCGATGGCGACAAGCCGCCCGTCAGAATGAGCGTGCCGCAGGCTTATCTCCATGCCTCCTCTGATGCGGCCGTAGGCGCGCTGATCGCGCATTTCGCGCGGCTTCACTCGGGGCAAGGGCAACACGTCGAAATCGCCGTGCAGACCTCCGTCGCACAAGCCACACTCTCTATCGTGCTGGCCGAAGCGGTGGGCGATCATGCCTTCACGCTTGAACCGCAATCGAGCGATGGCAAGGAGCCTGAAAAGCTCGACCTCTCCGGCTCTGGCTCGGCAACCGGACGCCGCAAATACTGGCAGGTGAAAGACGGCATGGTCGAACTGCATCTCGCCATGGGCGGAGCGACAGGCAAATTCACCAACAATCTCTTCAAATGGATGAAGGAAGAAGCCGCTTGCCCCGACGACATCGCCAGATGGGACTGGGTGAAGCTGCCACAGGAATTCATGGCCGGTCGCCTGCAACCGGAAGACATGAACCGCGCCCGCGCGATGGTCGGCGAATTCCTCAGCAAATACACGCGCAGAGAACTCATCGCCGCCTCGGTGAAACGCAAGATCCTCATTGCCGCACGCTCCGATATTCCTGATCTTGCCAGCAGTCCGCATTATAACGCGCGCAAGGTGTTTCAGACGGGCGTGGAAAAAGATGCGCCCGTGCGCATCAACTGGCCTGCGCGCACCACCCTGGAACCGCCGCCGCCCCTGCGCGCCGCGCCGCGCATTGGTCAGCAAACAGCGGAAATCCTCGCCGCAGCGCCTGCGCCCAAGTCATCCACGGCACTTGCCGCCGCAAAATCCATCCACCCTTTCGAAGGCCTCAAGGTCGTCGATCTCTCCTGGGTTGTCGCCGGCCCCCTCGTCGGCCGCACACTGGCTGAATATGGCGCGACAGTCGTGCGCGTGGAATCTTCAGTACGCATTGATGCTGCGCGCGTACTTTCGCCGTTCAAGGATAGCGAGCGCGGTTCCGATCGCTCAGGCTGCTACCAGAATTGCAACACCGGCAAGCTCGGCATAACGCTCGATCTTGGTCAGGAAGATGGCCGTGCCGTTCTGCGCGATCTCGCCAGATGGGCCGATGTGATCGTTGAGTCATATTCGCACGGCACAATGGCCAAATGGGGCCTCGGCTATGAAGATCTGAAAAAGATCAATCCCGGCATCGTCATGATTTCATCGACCCTGATGGGACAGACCGGCCCCTATGCGGAGCTGGCAGGCTTTGGCAATCTCGGCAGCGCGATGGCCGGCACACAGGCGCTCGTGGGCTGGCCCGGCAAGCCGCCGATTGGTCCTTTCGGCCCTTATACCGATTATATCGGCCCGCGCTTTGCCCTGATCACTCTGCTCTCAGCGCTACATGAACGGCGCACCACAGGCGAGGGCTGTCACATTGATGTGGCGCAAGCCGAATGTGGCCTGCAGTTTCTCGCGCCCGCGCTGCTGGATTTTTTCGAGACGGGACATATCGCGCGGGCCAACGGCAATTACGATCCCGCCATGGCTCCGCACAATTGCTATCCCTGCAAGAAGGACGGCGAACGCCGCAGCACCTGGGCGGCCATCGCCGCGCAGGACGAAGCCGCCTGGCGCAAACTCGCTGCCGCTATCGGCCAGCCCGCGCTCGCAGATGATCCGCGCTTTGCGACGCTTGGCGCGCGCCACACGAACGAACAGGCGCTGGATGACATCATCGCCGCATGGACGTTGGAACATACCCCGCGGCAAGTTGAGGAAACACTGCAAGCCCAGGGCATAGCCGCCCATGTCGTCTCCGCCAGCCGTGATTTCTGCGAAGACCGCCAGCTCGCCCATCGCGGCCACATCAAGACATTGGCTCACCCCACGATGGGAGAAACACAGGTCGAAGGCAGCCGTTATGTGCTGTCCGCAACACCAGCCCAGTTCACCCGCCCGGCCCCTGTATTCGGACAGGACGAAGCGCATGTTCTGGGGGACATCCTCGGCTACGGCGCGGAGAAGATCGGGAAGTTGAAGGAGGGCAGGACGCTGGTGTGAGTAGGGTGGAACTTTTAGCCGTGCGGACCATTCAGGCACTCCGCTGGCGCAAACGTAAATCACTCTTTCAAAGCAGCATCTACAACGGCGCCTAGAAGTGGCAGTGCATTATGGATTGTGTCCCATACCCGATGTTCAAGCACGTTCTCATAATTGTGGCGATAGATACTGCCTGACCCAGCCACATCCTTCCATGGAATTTCAGGAAAGCGTTGCTTGAAGTCCGGCGAAAGACGCCGTGAAGCCTCAGAAATGATTTCAAGGCACCGCGTGGCAGCGAAAAAAGTCTTGTCGTCTCGCAGGAAAGCAGCCAGATCGATTCCATCTACAAACCGTTTCACGCGCGCAATGTTGTCCCGGATATCTTCAAGCGCATCGCGGTTTGTATCAGAAAGCATGGATAGAATCGGCCATAACGCGGGGCCGGAAGCGCGGCTTCAAGGCTTCCCTGTCGATCACATCAACCGGCCCTTGAAACAAGCTGCCCACGTAATCCTTCACACCAGCGTAGTCGAACATTGTCACAACAATCGCCGGATCGAGATCAACAAGGATGTCGATATCACTATCCGCGTGCTGCGCGTCACGGGATATGGAACCAAACAAGGCGGCATGAACCACCCCGCGCTTGCGCAAGGCGCTCTCGTTCGCCCGTAACCGGTCAAGGACATCCTGCTTGTTCATAGCTAAATCATAGCACAATTCGAGAGCGCAATCACCCCGATCCTGCTGCCTCGACAGATGGTAATGTTGCACGCATCAAATCTGGCGTCCCTGCCCCGGCAGGAGCACGCTGGCAGGCGGCGCATTTTTGCGCGCAAAAAACCTTGCTGGCTACTGCGGACGCGGCAAGTCTGATTTTCACAAACTGATTTCTTGACTCTTCCTTCATTCCGCCGTTTTATAGAACATAAAGAGAACGATACCCACCCAAACCAGCTCATGGAGCAGACCGATGCCGTCACCCGGCAGAGCGGAAGCACTATCCTTTTTGCGTGCGAAAATCGCGCGCATTGAAACCGGCGCCAAAGGCCCGGAACTGGAGCGCACGGCGCCGCGTCATCATGCGTTTTACGAAATCGCCCCTGCGGAAGCGGGCGATATGGGCGCGGCGGCGGGGTTTGCGCTCATGCTGGCAGGCGCACATGTGCAGGCGCGGCGCGGCCCCCTGCTCTGGATTGCCGGGGATTTCGCCCTGCGCGAACAGGGCCTGCCCTATGCCCCTGGCCTGACCGCCTATGGCCTGCATATCCGTGACTTTGTGCTGATGCGCATGAGCGGCAAGCTCGATCTCTGGCGCGCCATGGAAGAAGCCGTGAAATCGGGCGTCTTCGCCGCCATCATCTGTGAACCAGCCGCGCTGGCGGGCGAGGATCTGCCCGCGCTCGTACGGCGGATAACTCTTGCCGCCCGCACTCATGATGCACGCGCCATTCTGCTGCGCCCGCCTTCGCGCGCGCCCTTCCTGTCGCCCTCGCCCATGCGGTTTGAAATCGCCGCGCGGGCTGCGCCCGCCGGTCTCGGCCTCGCCCGTCCGTTGCCGGGGCCTCCCGTCTGGCGGCTGCGTCATCGCGGCGCGCCGGGCAGCCTGCCGGGTGTGCGGCCCGATGCTGATTACGCAATGGGCTTACAGAGTTTCACACAAGAGGCGTTCGCCAGTGCCGCGTTACCTTTCGATCTTTTTGCAGCCGCGTGAAAGCGGCGCCCTGCCCCTCCCCGCTATCGCAGACTGGTGCCGCCGGTTCACGCCGCTCGCGGCTCTGGATGCGCCCGATGGCGTGATTCTGGATATATCCGGCGTCTCCCATCTCTTCGGAGGCGAGGCCGCCATGCTGGCCCATCTGGAAGACGAGCTGACGCGGCGCGGCTTTCCCGCCCGCGCGGCGATTGCGCCCACGCCAGAGGCCGCCAATGCCCTTGCCCGTTTTGGCGAAAACGCGCCTGCGCGGCGCATTATTTTTGCGGAGGCCGATGAGCGCGCCATCGCCCGCGCCGTGACACATCTGCCTGTCCAGGCCCTGCGGCTGGAAGACAGCGTCGCCATCGCGCTCTCCCAAAGCGGGCTGAAACGCATCGGCGATATCTGGCTGCGCCCGCGCGCACCTCTCACCGCGCGCTTCGGCAAGGCCCTGTTCGCAACGCTCGACGCCATGATGGGCCGCACCAGAAGCGCGATCACGCCGCGTTTTGAAGCCCCCGCCTATATCGCCGAACGGCGCTTTGTGGACGGCATCGTGGCGCGAGAACGGATCGAGGAAACCATCGCCGCGCTGGCTGGTGATCTCGCGCAAATGCTGGCGCGCCATGGCGAAGGCGCGCGCCGGATGATGGCCGCGCTCTTCCGTGTCGATGGGAGAGTCATGCATGTGGACTGCGCCACCAGCCGCCCGCAGCGCGACGCCAGCGTCATGGCGCGCCTCTTCCGCGAAAAGATCGAGGCGGCGGCGCAGGCTAATGAACACGACCCGCTGGACGCGGGTTATGGCTTCGATCTCATTCGCCTTGCAGTCATGCAGGCCGAAAAGCTGCCGCAGCAACAGACGCAAATGTCCGCGCCCGCCGTGCACCAGCACAGCGAAGACAGCCTTGCCGATTTTCTCGACCGCATGCGCGCGCGCTTTGGCGCCCACAGCGTGCTGCAATTTGTGCCGGGCGACAGCCATGTGCCCGAACATGCCCTTCTCCCCGCACGCGGGGAGAAGGTGGCCGAAGGCCGGATGAGGGGCAGTGCAAACCTGCGGGGAATGCGTTCAATGAACAGCGCAGACCTATCAGCATTAGCGCCGCCCCTCATCCGCCCCTCCGGGGCACCTTCTCCCCGCACGCGGGGAGAAGGAATCCCCCCGCATCGCCCCATCCGCCTGTTTGAAAAAGCTGAACCCGTCGAAGCGCTCGCGCTTGTGCCCGATGGTCCGCCGTTAAAATTCCGCTGGCGGCGCGCTATGCATGAAGTCGCCGCCTTCGAAGGACCCGAGCGCATCGCGCCGGAATGGTGGAAGGGCCAGGAAACGGCGCTGACACGCGATTACTTTCGCGTCGAGGATACGAATGGGCGCCGCTTCTGGCTGTATCGCGAGGGCCTCTACGAGCGCGAAACGCAGCGTCCGCGCTGGTTCATGCATGGGGTGTTCGGATGAACGCGAAAACAATGAACCTGCTCATCTTCTTCAAAAAGCGCGAACGCGCGAACGCGTCGTTGCGCGGGAACAATGAGACATAAGATGTATGCAGAATTGGCGGCGGCAACCAATTTCTCCTTTCTGCGCGGCGCTTCCCATCCCGAAGAAATGGTGGCGCAGGCGTTGGCCCTGGGTCTCACAGGTCTCGGCATTGCTGATCGTAATTCGCTCGCCGGCGTCGTGCGCGCACATGTGTTTGCACGCGAGCATGATGCGGCGGCAAAGGGTCTGCGCGTCGTCACAGGCGCGCGTCTCGTCTTTGCTGACGATACGCCCGATATTCTCGCCTATCCGCGCGACCGCGCCGCTTATGGCCGCCTGTGCCGTCTGCTCACACGCGGCAACCTGCGCACGAAAAAGGGCGATTGCACACTGTTCTTCGGCGACCTCAAGGATTTTCACGAGGGCTTGCAGTTTATCGTGATGGAATATTCTTCAATTGATCATGCGACAAAACCCCTATCCACACGCACCCCTCATCCTGAGGAGCCGCCAAAGGCGGCGTCTCGAAGGATGGGCGGCAAGGGCGTTCTCTCGGCATCCTTCGATACGCCCGGCTTGCGCCGGGCTACTCAGGATGAGGGTGGGAATGATTCTCAGGATGAAGTGATCAAAACACTCGCGGCTCTCGCCCCCGGCCGCGTCTGGCTCGCGGCGCGCCTGATCTACGATACGCATATGCGGCAAACCTATGCGCAGCGCCTGCAACAGGCGCACGCTCTACGCTTGCCCCTGATCGCCACCAACGATGTCATCATGCACGGCCATGAACGCCGTCCCCTGGCCGATGCGCTGGCCTGCATCCGCGAAGGCGTAACGATTTATGACGCGGGCGCGCAATTGCTCGGCGCAAATGCCGAACGGCATCTGAAATCGCCAGAGGAAATGGCGCGTCTGTTTGCCGAAGCGCCTCATGCCATAAAGGAAACACAGCGCTTTCTCGCCGGCATCGAATTTTCGCTGGATCAATTGCGCTACGATTATCCGCAGGAATTGCGCGAAGGCTTTGCCAGCGAACAGGAGGCGCTCATACATTTCACCTATGAAGGCGCAGCCTTTCGGTATCCGCAGGGGGTGCCGGACAAAGTCGAAAAATCCCTGTGTTACGAACTCGATCTCATCGCAAGCCTCCATTACGCCGCGTATTTTCTCACCGTGCACGACATCGTGCGTTTCGCGCGAGCACAAAAAATTCTCTGCCAGGGCCGCGGCTCCGCCGCCAATTCCGCCGTCTGTTTTTGTCTGGGCATTACCGAAGTTGATCCATCAAAACATGATCTTCTGTTCGAGCGCTTCATCTCTGCGGAGCGCCGCGAGCCGCCCGATATCGACGTGGATTTCGAACATGAGCGGCGCGAGGAAGTCATGCAATATATCTATAATCGCTATGGCCGGCATCGCGCCGGGCTCACCGCCACAGTCGTTTCCTATCGCTCACGCTCTTGCCTGCGCGACATGGGCAAGGTGTTTGGCATTCCTGAAACAACACTCGATGCATTGTCAGGCACAGTCTGGGGTCGCCGCTCCCAGGGTGTTGAGGATAAGGAAGCGCTGCGCGTAGGCGTCGACATCAAAGAGCCTCAACTCGCGATGGCCCTGGGACTTGCGCAGGACATATCAGGCTTTCCGCGCCATCTGTCGCAACACACGGGCGGCTTTGTCATCACGCATACGCGGCTGGACGAAGTCGTCCCGCTCGCCAATGCCGCAATGGAAAACCGCACGACTGTCGAATGGGACAAGGATGATCTGGATGCGCTGGGCATATTAAAGATCGATATTCTGGCGCTAGGCATGCTCTCCTGCCTGCGCCGCTCGTTTGAATTTCTGGAACAGCACTATGGCCGCGCACTCACCCTCGCCACCATTCCCGCCGAGCAGAAGCCCGTCTACGACATGATCTCGCGCGCCGATACCATCGGCGTCTTCCAGATCGAAAGCCGCGCACAGATGTCGATGCTGCCGCGCCTCAAGCCAAAGGAGTTTTACGATCTGGTGATCGAGGTCGCCATCGTCCGCCCCGGCCCCATTCAGGGCGATATGGTGCATCCCTATCTGCGCCGCCGCCAGGGGCTCGAGCCCGTGCATTATCCTTCAAAAGAACTGGAAGGTGTGCTGGGCAAGACGCTGGGCGTGCCGCTGTTTCAGGAACAGGCGATGAAAATCGCCATCGTGGCAGCCGGTTTCACCCCATCGGAAGCCGACAAATTGCGCCGCGCCATGGCGACGTTCAAGCGCGTGGGCACATTGCATACGTTTCATGACAAGATGGTCGAGGGCATGACAGCGCGCGGTTATGATCGCGAATTTGCCTCGCGTTGCTTCAAGCAGATCGAAGGGTTCGGCTCCTATGGCTTTCCCGAAAGTCACGCAGCGTCTTTCGCGCTGCTGGTTTATGCCTCCGCATGGTTCAAATGTTATTATCCCGAAATCTTCGCAGCGGCGCTCATCAATTCACAACCCATGGGCTTTTACGCGCCCTCCCAGATCGTCCGCGATGCACGCGATCATGGTGTCGAAGTACGCGAAGTGGATGTGAATGCGTCAGATTGGGATTGTGTGCTGGAGGGGAATTCCTTCTCCCCGCATGCGGTGAGAAGGTGGCGCGAAGCGCCGGATGAGGGGCAGCGCCCTCTGACCGGGACTTGCACTGCCCCTCACCCCAGCCCTCTCCCCGCGCGCGGGGAGAGGGGGCAGTCCCTCCCTCTCCGCCTCGGCTTTCGCATCATCAAGGGCGTACGCGAGGAAGACATGCGCCTCGTCATGGAAAAGCGCGGCAGGGGCTATGATTCCGTGCGCGATCTCTGGCTGCGCACTGGCCTGTCGCCCACCGTGATCGAACGCCTCGCCGTCGCAGACGCCTTTCGCTCCCTCGGTCTTGACCGGCGAGAGGCGCTCTGGGCCGTGCGCGGTCTCAACCGCTCCGGCGACAAGGACGATCTCGCCCTGTTCCGCCACATCAACCTGCGCGAACTCGAACCCGACGCCCGCCTTCCGCCCATGCCGCTCGGCGAACATGTGGTGGAAGACTACCGGCAGATGTCCCTGTCGCTGAAGGCGCACCCGGTCAGCTTTTTGCGCGGCGAGCTGGATAAGAAGAAGATCGCGAGATGTGGGGATCTCGGCATCCTCTGCCCACCTGCGGCCAAAAGGGCGTCTCCCAATCCCCGCCTCACCATCGCCGGGCTTGTGCTGGTGCGCCAGCGGCCGGGCACCGCCAAGGGCGTCGTTTTCATGACTCTGGAAGATGAAACCGGTACGGCCAATGTCATCGTCTGGCCAAAAGTGTTCGAAGCCCAGCGCCCCCTCGTCATCGGCGCGCGCTTCATTGCGGTGACAGGCCGCATGCAGAACGAACAAGGCGTCATCCATGTCATCGCCGAAAAGCTTGAGGATCTCACACCACTGCTAGGCCGCCTGTCATCTCTGGGGCCGGCCATCTCCAGCTACGCCCGCGCAGACGAAGTCCTGCACCCCAATGAGCGCGAGAAAGCGAAAATTGATGCCACGCCCCTGCTTCCCGCACAAAAGACCTCTGCAACGTCCGCCCCGGCCCTGCTGAGAGAGGCTGTGCGCGCCATGCCCAGGGGCCGGAATTTCCATTGAAAACCGGCAGCCGCCACTTTTCGCTTGTCCCCGCCAGCCCCCCGCATTATGTCCCTGCATGCACCAGAGCAGAACCAGCCCTCTGGAGCGCGCCCGGGGCGCAAATGCCGGCTTAGCTCAGTTGGTAGAGCAACTGATTTGTAATCAGTAGGTCGCGGGTTCGATTCCTGCAGCCGGCACCATTCTAAATGCCCAGAAAAGTCGCCTGTACCGCAGGGTCGGCCTGCAATTGGGCTGTTGTGCCGCTCCAGGCGATTTCGCCTTTCTCCAGAACGTAGTGGCGGTCGGCGAGCTTGCAGAGGGCTTCGAGTTCCTTGTCGATGACCAGAATCGAGAGGCCGGTTTTTTTCAACTCCAGAAGCCGTGTCCAGATTTCCTCGCGGATGACAGGCGCAAGGCCCTCGGTCGCTTCGTCGAGCACAAGCAGGCGCGGATTGGTCATCAACGCGCGGCCTATGGCGAGCATCTGCTGTTCACCACCGGACAATTGCGTACCCGCATTGTTGCGCCGTTCGCCCAGCCGCGGAAAGAAATCGATCACCCGCTCGAATGTCCAACGTTCGGCGCCCCAGCTGCGGTCGATCAAGGCCATCAAGAGATTCTCACGCACGCTGAGATTGGGAAAAATCTGCCGCCCCTCCGGCACCAGGCCCATGCCGAGCCGTGCGATTGTGTGCGGCGCGATGTTTTCGCTACGCTGACCGGCGAAGGTTATCTCGCCGCTGGTTGCTTTCACGAGGCCGCACAAAGTGCGGATCGCCGTCGTCTTGCCCATGCCATTGCGGCCGAGCAGCGTGACCACCTCCCCTTCATTGATGTCGAAGGAGATGCCAAACAAAACTTTCGCGTGCCCATAGCCAGCCTGGAGATTGCGCACATCGAGCAGCATCATCTAGCTCCCGTGCCCGAGATAGGCAGCCTTGACCGCAGGATCACTCCTGATGGCATCGGGCAATCCTGTTGCGATCGCGCGGCCCGCGACCAGCACAGTGAGCCGGTCGGCCAGCGCAAATACGGCGTCCATGTCATGCTCCACCAGAAGGATGGCATAATTCTTTTTCAGGCCTTCCAGAATCCTGGTCATGCGCTGGCCATCCTGGCGCCCCATGCCGGCCATCGGTTCATCCAGAAGTAACAGGGCAGGCTTCATCGCCAGAGCCATCGCCAGCTCCAGCTGCCGCCGCTCGCCATGCGAAAGATCTTCTGCATAGACATGCGCACGATCACTGAGGCCGATCTGATCGATGGCTTCGCGCGCCGGCCGCGTGAGCGAGGGATCATCGCACGCGGCGCGGAAAAAGCGGAAACCGTGACCCTGCTGCGCCTGCACCGCCAGCGCCACATTCGCCAACACGGTGAATTGCGGAAACACCGATGTAATCTGAAACGAACGGGCAATGCCCAGGTGCGCGCGCCGGTGCGCGGGCTCGCGCGTGATGTCGCGGCCGTTGAACAGGATGGTGCCACCATCAGGTGTCAGCTCGCCCTGCAATTGTGCGATGAGCGTTGTCTTGCCTGCGCCGTTGGGGCCGATCAGCGCATGCGTCTCGCCTGCTTTCACGTCCAGCGAAAGATCGTTGGTCGCAACGATACCTGCAAAGCGTTTTTGCAAGGTTTTCACTTCGAGGAGAGGCGCGCCCATCAATGCCCTCCTCCACCTGGTTGCCGCGCGCGGCCGAAGAGATCGGCAAGACCGCCCTGCAGATAGACCACGATCAGGATCACGATCACGCCAAACGGCAATTGCCAGAATTGCGTGTAATTGGGCAGCAACGCTTCCAATAGCACAATGACGACAGCGCCCAGCACGGGCCCCCAAACGCGCGCCATGCCGCCCAGCACCGCCATCACGACGAAATCGGCAGAGCGTATCCAGGACAGATCAGAAGGGCTGACGAATTGTTGCCCCGTCGCCCAGAGCGCGCCGGCGAGTCCCGTGACGGCGCCCGAAATGACGAAGGCGGCAAGCTTGTAACGCAACGGAGAAATACCCAGCGCGATCACGCGCCGCTCATTCTGGGCTGTTGCCTGCAGAATCACGCCGAAGCGGCTGTTGATCAATCTCGAAAACAGCACCAGCGTCACCGCCAGCACACACAGCGCGATATAATAAAACGTCACCCGGCGCGATATGTTAACGCCTGCAAACTCAAGGCTGGCAAGAATCTGTAACCCATCGTCGCCGCCGTATTTCTGCAATGCGACGAAAAAATAATATAGCATCTGATTAAACGCGAGCGTGATCATGATGAAATATGCGCCGCTGGTGCGCAAGGACACAGCGCCCGTTAACGCTGCAGCAAAAGCCGTAACAATGATCGCCAGCGGAATGGTGACAGCCAGATTGGCAGTGCCCGGGATCAACCACAGCGGCGAAGAATCATATTCGTGGAAGGCAAAGATCGCCACCACATAAGCGCCAATGCCGAACAGGCCAGCATGCATCATGCTGACCAGCGCGCCGAAACCGAGCACGAAATTCAGCGCCACAGCGACAATCGCGAAAATCACCACGCGCGTGAACAAACGGATAATGAAGGGATTATCGATCACCTGGGATATTGTCGGCACCAGCGCGAGCAAAATCAGCACGAGCACAGCAGGCCAAGCCTGTTTCAATGCCGTCAGTACGGATGTGGAGTTTGATGAGCTCTCAGGCATTGACGGGGAACAATCCTTTGGGACGCCAGGCCAGAATGATCGCCATCAGCATGAAGATGACCATGCTGCCCAAAGCCGGCGGCAAGAGCACACGCCCGAACGTATCGACCACACCGATCAGCAAGGCCGCGATAAACGCGCCGCGAATAGAGCCGATGCCACCGATCACGGTTACAACCAGAGCCAGGATCAGTACCGGCTCGCCCATGCCGACCTGTACCGACGATATTGATCCGGCCATGAGTCCAGCGAGGCCAGCCAATGCAGAACCTGCTGCAAAAACAGCTGAAAACACGAGGCCGACATCAACGCCCAGCGCCGACGCCATCGGCCTGTTGGAGGCGCCCGCGCGGATCCACATGCCGATGCGCGTGTGCACGACAATCACATAAAGGCCCAGCGCCACGAGTAGGCCAACCGCCAGAATGACAAGCCGGAATGTTGGATATTGCACATCCGCGATCAACTGCACGGAGCCGGAAAAAGGTTCAGGCAGTCTGAATTGCACGGGAACCACACCCCAGATCAACCGCACGATATCATTGAAAACAAGGATCAGGCCGAATGTCACCAGCACCTGATCGAGATGGCTGCGATGATAAAATCGCTGCAGCACAAGCTTTTCCATCACGTAGCCGATCAGCGCTGTCAGAGCCAGCGCCAGAGCCAGCGCCGCAAGATAATTACCAGTGATTTTCACAAAAGCCGCGGCAAGAAAAGCGCCCATCATATAGAGCGAGCCATGCGCCAGATTGATCAGGTTCATGATGCCGAAGACGAGCGTCAATCCTGCTGAAATCAGAAACAGCATGACGCCGAACTGCACGCCGTTCAGCAATTGCTCGATGAAGAGGCTCACGCTCATCGCGGAATTCATCCATATCGGACGCCGGGAGCCAATAGCCCCCGGCGCACCGGATTAACATGAGGTGATTTTACTTGGCTGCCGCCATGTTGCAGTCGCCGCCGTAGGCATCCTGCAGATCCTTCAGGATCGTGCCACGGAAGCCCGCGACATTGCGGCCCTTCGCATCCTTCTCGATCTGTACGAGGTAATAATCCTGCACCGGGAAGTGATTTTTATTGAAGCGGAAATTGCCGCGCACCGCATCGAACTTGACGTTTTCCATCGCCTTCTGGAATGCAGCCTTGTCCTCGATCTTGCCACCGATGGCGTCAAGCGCGGCCTGTATGGCGCGGCCCGTGTCATAAGAAGCCGACGCAAAACCAGAGGGAATCCGGCCATAATCAGCCTCGAAATCCGCAACAAACTTCTTATTGGCAGGATTGTCGAGGAACTCGCTCCACAATGCCCCTGTGAACATGCCAATTGCCGCATCCCCAATAGCCGGCAGCGTTGTCTGGTCGACAGTGCCCGCGCCGGTGAACAGCGGGATCTGGCTCATCATGCCGGCCTGCGCGTATTGCTTGACGAAATTGATGCCCATGCCGCCGGGATAAAAGATTACGACAGCATCAGGCTTGGCGGCGCGCAATTGTGCAATCTCGGCGGAATAATCAAGCTGCCCAAAGGATGTGAAAACTTCAGCAGCCATATCGCCCTTGTAATAGCGCTTGAAACCGGCCGCCATATCCTTGCCTGCCGGATAATTCGGCGCGAGAAAATAGACCTTCTTGAAGCCTTTCTCGCGAACATGTTGTCCCAGGCCTTCAAAATTATTGTCATTCTGGAAGGCGACGCCAAAGAAATGCGGGTGGCATTGCTTGCCCGCCAGCGGCGAAGGACCTGCGTTCGCGCTGACATAGAAGGCGCCAGCATCCAGCACCGGCTTCACCGACGCGAGCAGAATGTTGGAAAAGATGATGCCAGAGACAATATGAACCCGGTCGCTTTCGATCATCTTGTCCACAACCTGGCGGCCCACGTCGGGCTTCACCTGATCGTCGCCCCAGATCACCTGAATTTCACGGCCAGCGCTCTTGCCGCCGCCATGCTTCATGGCCAGCTTGAACCCGTCCACCATATCCCGGCCGATCACGCCTTCGGGACCGGACGTCGTGGTCACATAGCCGATTTTGATCGGCCCCTGTTGGGCAACAGCGCCCTGAGACAATACGCCAAACCCGCCAGCCAATGCGGCAATTGCCGCCAATCCTTTATTGCGTCGCATGCTTCCCTCCACCCTGCAGATTTATCGCAGCCTCTATGGCTTTTCCCGTCACCGCAAGCCCTATAACACATCCCCGCTTCGATGCAATATAGTGCAGAATTTGTACTGCATTATATTGCATTTTACTAAGGTATCTAACTTTTTTTGGGTGGGCAAGCCCGATTTTCCCCGCGCTGGAGCATCTTCGCTGTTAATCTACGGCCCATCATACTTACTCTAAACAAGTTTAATCGAAGTCGAGGCGAACTCGATATGAAGTCGACATTAACTCTATGCTTTCCAGGCACAAATTTGAAATTCTTAAGCCCTATTAAGTGTGTCTTCCGCAACGGCAAGCAGCCATCGTTTGAAAACCGGGAGAAGCCAAATGAACAATTCGCCGACTGCCTCGATCCTTTTGGTTGACGACCAGCAAAGTTCGATCGCCGTTACCCAGTCCATCTTGAACAGGCTAGGCTACCAGAAGGTGGAAACAGTCACATCTGCTTCCGAAGCGTTCGAACTCATTCGCACGCGCCACTTCGATATCGTGTTTTCCGATTGGCATATGCAGCCCATGAACGGCGGCGAATTACTCCGGCAAGTCAAACGCGCTGCGGGCAACAAATGCCCCAAATTCTATTTTCTCACGGGCGACAGCGGTTTCAGCTGCGTTGTGACGGCGCGCGAACTTGGCGCCGATGGTCTGCTGGTTAAACCTCAACGCACATTCGATCTCATGAACAAGATCGCAGCGACATTGAAGCTGCAATAAAGCCAGCGGGGATTTCTTCACATTGCAGCCGCCCCGATGTCCCGTGCATGGGCCGGACGCAAGCGCGCCAGCGCGCCGGGAATGGCCGCCTCAAACGCTCGCTGTATCCCGGCCCGTTTCCGGAAATAAAGGATCCCCAATCCAATGATGCCCACGCCAATCAGCGAGAGAGCAAAGGGAAACAAGAGTGAATCCTTAAAAACCTTTTCCGCCAGATGGCCAAGATAAAACATGATTCCCAATGTGCCGAACACAGCATAAACGCGCCGTGCAAGAAACACGGCAAGAAACACAAGGCCCACATTCATCGCGCAATAGATCGCCTTGGCCAATTCGCTATTGCTCGATTGCGACGTCACTGCGCCCCAGAAGGTCACAATCCCGACAAGGTGCAGCCAGAAGGCGAAGTCGCCGCTACGTTTTTTAAGATCGACAACCCAGGCGAAAACGATAACCGCAAGACCGAACCATTGCGTCACCGTGCGGCGCAACGCCCAGTAATCGGAATATCCACCTCTCCCCCGATCAACCATCAGATCGACAACATCCATCGTGAAGAACCAGACGGCCAGCGACACAACGGCGACGATGAAGGGAAACGGATAGAACCACAGCGCAATCAACCCAGCGATCACGGTGGCAATTTCCATCGGAACCCAGCCACCTTTGATCCAGATATAATAATCCCTGTAGGCGCCGGGCTTCACATCGCCAATCCACCAGCCCGCCCAATCCTGAATGCCGAATACAGCCAGCGGCGCCATCGCGACAGCGCAGGCAATCAGCAATCCGCCGGGCGTGCGAAGATCACGGCGATACCAGAGGATATGACCCGCAAAAACAAAAGAAACAGCGTAAACCGACGCCGTAAACGTCAGAGCCTTTCCACCCATCAGGCTGAAAGCTGTCGTCGAAAACAGCCCCATCGCCCCCATGATGACGAGCGCGCCCGCATACCAGAGCAGATGTGAAACATCAAAGCGAACAGCCGGCGCGTGAACAGCACCCGGCAATGGCGCTGGCGCTCGCCCAGCCAGAAAACCCAGCAGCCGGTCGAGAGTCTGTCGGTCGAGTACGCCCGCTGCCACAGCGGCGTCCAGATCGTTGCGCGTAAACATCCACCATCACCTGCACGAAACCGGCGTCTGCAATCGCCTAGCGCGCAAACTACCTCATCATAACCTTATTCTTGCAGAATGAATTGGGGAGTGGTGTGCGCTGGCGCACATGAAAAAACACGCACCCTGAAGGATGCGTGTTTTGTTTAAATCACAAGACGGCAAAACTACTTGGCCAGCGGCTCCGGCCGCACCTGGATCTGCACAGCGCGCGGCTTGGAGCCCTTGCCGCCTTCCATCAGCCAGGGCGTGCGATCGCCGCTGGAACTCCACAGGCCCCGGCCCTTCCAGCCCGCATTGGGATCGTCAATACGTCCATCAAAGCCCTTGGCGTAGAACCCCATGGGATAGGGAATGCGCAGCGACACCATCTTGCCATTCACCAGAGCGGCAAAGCCGTCGTTGAGATTGGCGGTAGAAATCGGTGTATTCGCGCCAAGGCCCGAGACATTGTGCTGATCCACCCATGTGTAATAGCTGGATTCGGCGCTGTTCTCGCCCATGCCTTTGAATCCCGGACCGGGATATTGATAGAATGCCCAACCTTCAGGACAATGATCGCCCGTTGCCTTGGGACCATTTAGCGGCCCCTTGCACTTGGTCCGGTCAAAGCTGATCAGATGCCCGCTTGATCCGGACCCCCAGACAACCCCATTGCCATCGATATCGCCGCCGCGGATACCAAAGGCAGGCGCCGGAATCGTGAAGAGTTCCGACAGGCCCGTCGCCGGATCGAAGCGCGCAAAGCCGGCCGAACCGCCAAATACGCCCACAGTGAACCAGACCGACCCATCCTTGGGGTGCGGCATCACTGCATAGGGACCGGAACCCGGCACAATGCGTTTGTCCTTGGCCGCATCAATCGGCTGGTTCGGCTCCACGAAATCGTCGCGCTTGCCATTGCCGTTGGTGTCGAGCACAAACGGCGACCAAGCGACCGCCTTTTGCGCATCGCCCGTTTCGTCAAACACCTTCGTGTTAATCCAGCCAACCACCGGCCCCGTGCCGCTGAGCCACAACGTTTCGTTTGCATCATAGCCAAATTGGGCATGATGGGTGCCAAAGCAGGTATCGATGAACTTGTGCGTCATCGTCTTCGGATCGAGCACACTGACCTGCCGAGCTGAACGATCAAGCGGAAACACTTTGGCCGAAGGATGATCGGAACCCTTCTTGCACCAGGCCGGATTGTCCATGCCGCGAATGCTGGAGGCCATCCATACGCGACCATCCCTGCCGAACATGGAATTGTGATTATTCGCTTTAGTATCCCAGAGCTTTTCCTCGCCCCAATAGAGCGAAGGCGCCGTCAGCTCCTTTTGACCGGCATGGCCGGGCCCCAGGGATTCGGGCATGTCCGCCTCACGCACCGGAATTTTATAGAACGTGACCTTGTGAGTTTTCGGATCGAGAATCGGGATTTCGTCGGTCGAATATTCCGGCGATCCGTAGAGAGGACCATTCGCATTGACAGTCGGATAACGCCGGTCTGATGCGATGAGATCGTGGAGATACTTCTTCTCATTGCTCCATTCCCAAGAAGACACGACAACATTGCGCTCGACGCCCTGTGGACGCTCCGGCTTGGCGAAGGGCAGCTCGCCCTTTTCGACACGCTGCGTCCAGTCGGCAAGATATTGCAGAGGCTGGCTCGCAAAACGGCCCGCGAGCTGATTCACCATGCCTTCGCCATACTGGCCCGAAGAAATGCGGCGCATCCAGCCTTCTTCATGTGAAGCAATGGGACCAATGCTTTTGGGGAAAGTGCGCGTGGCTTCATTGCCAAGCTGATGACAGCCCACACAGCCGATGTTCTTCATCTGCTGCAGCCAATCGGCCAGGGTAATGCCCTTGGGAATATCACCAGAGCCGCCAAATTTACTGGCTTCCGGAATACCCATCATCGAATACCAATAGATCGCCGGATAATATTTCGCCGCCGATTTGTCGTCCGGCGCCGTCACTGCGGAGAGATTGAGCTGTTGCCCCGGTTCGGAATCAACCTTCGCCGAATCGACGAGGCCATAACCGCGCACCCAGATCTTGTATTTGGCCTTGGGCAGGTCCGGCAGCACGTACCGGCCCTGATCATCCGTCACCACCATCTTGGCGAATTTCGTCGGCAGATCGGTTGTCTCTGCAATCACCCAGACACCGGCCTCGACGCCCTTGTCGGAGCGCACAACGCCGCCAATATCGTCTGCATCAATAGCGACAGCGGCTGGCGTTTGCGCCTGCGCAGTAAAAATAAAAGCGCCTCCCGTGAGGCATAGCGCCAATGCACTCGAATACAGCAATGCAGAAAGTTTCATCCTTACCCTCCCCGCCGGGCATTTGGCGCCAGCATGTCGAATAAACCTATACGAAAACGGCGCCGGTGCAAAGCAACACCGACGCAAATACCTGCCGGACAATGCGCACAACGGGCGTATTGTTCAGAGCGTCAAAATAGCACTTAATTAAATAGAAGCTTCCATCATCGCCCGTAATTCCGCGGTGACTTCGACCTCGCGTCCGAACCAAGCTCGCCATGCCGGACGGGCCTGATGCAACAACATGCCGAGCCCGTTCACCGTCCGATTGCCGCGCGCGCGCGCGGCCGCCAGCAGCGGAGTCTCCTTTGGGATATAAATAATGTCAGAAACTAAGGCATTTGTTGGCAGTCTATCGAGCGAAAGATCCAGCGCCGGCATGCCCTGCATGCCCTGGCTTGTCGTGTTAACGAGCATCACACATTCCGCAAGGGCAGCATTCCGGTCGTCCCAACCGGCAACTTTGACCGGCCCGCCAAACTGCAGGGCTAACGCCTCAGCCCGCGCGCGGTTGCGGTTGACAAGACGTATGTCCTTCGCACCTTTTTGAATAAGTCCGTAAATCACCGCCCGGGCGCCACCGCCCGCGCCGATGACTGTGATTGGCCCTGCGTCGGCACGCCAGTCCGGCACGGCTTCCAGAATGCTTTCGATATAACCGTAACAATCATTGTTCGTGCCGAGCAGCGATCCATCGGGCCGCACAACGACACAGGAAATCGCGCCGATGGCTCTAGCCACTTCGTCGGCTTCATCGACGATCATCATCGCGTCCTGCTTGTGCGGGATCGTGAGATTGCAGCCCGAAAAGCCCAGCGGATGCAATGCTCGCAACGCCGGTCCAAGCTTGCCCGGCTCGATCAGCAGCGGCACATAAGTCCCCGCAGTCGCATATCGTTTGAACCAGTAATTGTGCAGCATCGGCGAACGCGAATGCATGACCGGATACCCCATGACGGCAGCCATGAGGAAACGGGGATAGTTTTCTGAAGACATCAATTGGACTCTGGCGGTTATCTTGCCGATTTCTCTAACCTTTGCTGACGCTGCCGCCAAGCCGCCTCTAATCCACCTCGATCGCATTGTCCTTGGCGACCTTGCCCCATACGGCAAGTTCACTGAGGATTAGATCGCGCAAGGTCTCCGCTTTACCTCCCGTTGGCTCGATGCGCAATTGCCTGTAGCGCTCGATCACGTCAGGCATTTTGAAGACGGCATTGACGCCCTCGTTGAGCTTTGCAGCGACATCGGCAGGCATGCCAGGCGGGCCGAGCAGCGCATATAGCACGGTCAGTCTGACTTCGTTAGGCAAGCCCAGCTCGCGAAACGTCGGCACCTCAGGCAGGTCTTTGGAACGCTCGGGCGTGCCCACTGCAAATATCTTCAGCTTGCCGGAACGGTAGAGCTCGTAAACGCCATCCTGCGGCAACATGTAGAAATCGATATCCCCGCGCAACATTTCCTGAATCGCCTGCGTGCCGCCGCTGAACGGCACATGCACCATGTCCGTGCCGGTGACCTTCTGGAACATCAGGGTCGCCAGATGATTGGCGCTGCCGATGCCGGGCGATGCGTAATTCAGCTTGCCCGGATTGGCGCGCGCGTGGGCCAGAAACGAAGCAAAATCATTGCCGGCAAATTGCGGCTTCACCGTCATCACGAAGGGCTGAATGCCGGTGATTGCGATTGGGGTGAGCTTTGTGGCTTCATAAGGCAAGGACTTTTTCGTCACCGGCAAAAACGTCAAGGGCGAATTGGGCGATTGGAGCAGCATGTAGCCATCCGGCGGCGCTCGATAGACAACCGTGGCGCCAAGCGCGGTCGCTGCGCCGGGCCGGTTCTCCACCAGAAACGTCTGGTTGAAATGCTTGCGCAACCCTTCGGCCAAAATACGTGCGGTCGTATCGAGCCCGCCACCGGCAACGCCCGGCACGATGATCGTGACCGGTTTGGACGGATATGATGCGCCTTGCGCAAATGCTTGCACACCCGCCGCGATAAACACAGCACCGGTCAGCCATACTCTCAGTCTCATTGATCCCTCGAATTTAAAAACGTGTCCCCGCCGGCTCTATTGCGGCTCCATGCCATTGTCTTTTGCAACTTGTCCCCACACCGCCAGTTCATTCTTGATAAGCGCCGTAAGATCTTCCTGCGTACCGCCTGTCGGATCAATGCGCATCTGCTCAAAGCGCTGGCGTACATCCGGCATCTTGAACACCGCGTTGATCCCTTCGTTGAGTTTCGCCGCGATGTCAGGCGGCGTACCGGGTGGGGCGACCATGGCGTAGATGATCGTCAGCACCACCTCCTTCGGCAATCCGAGTTCGCGGAACGTTGGCACTTCAGGCAGATCGCGCGAACGCTGTGTTGTGCCAACGGCAAATATATTCATTTGCTTGGCCTGATAATGCTCCAGCACCACATCAATGGGAATGAGGTAGAAATCGATATCACCACGCAGCATCGCCTGCACGCCCAGGCTGTGCGCGTTGAAGGGAACATGCACGGCGGACAGGCCCGCTGATTTCAGCAGCAACAGGCTCGCCAGATGATTGCCGCTGCCCACGCCAGGTGAGCCATAATTCATCCTGCCCGGATTAGCCTTGGCATAGGCGGCAAAATCGGCGTAGGTCTTGCCTTGGAATTGCGGCTTCACCGCCAGCACCATGGGCTGGATTCCGGTTATGGCCAGCGGCGTGAATTTGCTCGCATCGTAATTCAAATCCTTCTTGAGCAGCGGCAAAAACACCAGCGGTGAATTAGGCGAGGCCAGGATCGTATAACCATCTGGCGCAGCGCGATAGACAACCTGCGCACCCAAAGCCGTCGCCGCGCCCGGCCTGTTTTCAATCACGAAGGGCTGGCCGAAATGCTTGCGTAGGCCTTCGCCGATAATGCGCGCCACAGAATCAAGTCCGCCCCCCGCAGTGCTGGGCACGACGATGGTGACCGTGCGATTGGGGTAGGTTGCAGCGGTCTGCGCACCGGCAGCCCCCGCTACAAGCGCAAAACTCAAGCCCGCCAGAAAACTGCGAACGGCCATTGATCCCTCCCAGGACTATGTTTGCAGGGAGTTTGGCGCAGTTGAAACGCGCCGTCTATCGGATTCTGGGTTGATGCCTTACCCCGCATGGCCAAAAAATTCCCCGTCTCAACAAACTGGCATGAGAGATGCTTAACCGTAGCACGTCCTGCAGCCCTTTGGCCGCATGGGCGCTTGAAGTGAGTTTAACCCTGACCGCGCAAAGCGGCAGTTAGAGGCGCATCAACATGGCCAAGTACAAACTCGAATATCTCTGGCTGGACGGCTATACGCCCGTCCCTAACCTGCGGGGCAAAACCCAGATCAAGGAAGAGCCAATTGCAAAACCGCGATTGCGCGCTGATTTTTCGCCCTGAAAGGGAATAAATCGAGGCATCCGGGTCCGAACCTGGCATGGTGTTTCCACGACAAATCACCAACAGGCGAGTGCCTCGAAATGCCTCTGCGCGAGACGCTA